>CAMNDY010000003.1 GCA_946535985.1 uncultured Treponema sp.
GAATCTGTTCTTATGCAGCATCCTGCTGTTGTTGAATGTGCTGTTACTGCAGCTCCGGACCCTGTTCGTGGTCAGGTAGTAAAGGCAACAATTGTTCTTGCAAAAGGCTACACACCAAGTGATGAGCTTGTAAAAGACATTCAAAACTTTGTAAAGAAAACAACAGCACCTTATAAATATCCTCGTATCGTAGACTTTAAGGATAGTCTTCCAAAGACAATTTCCGGAAAGATTATGCGAAAGGACATTAAGTAGAGATTGTCGGGTCAAGCCCGACAATGACAATGTTTCGTCATATTCGGGTTCAAGCCCGACAATGACAGTGTTTCATCATCTTCGGTATTGTGTCATCCTCGGGCTTGACCCGGGGATCTCTTTATTTTAAATACTCATACATATACCCAAAAGGATCTTCTACCATACCACAGCTATCGCCAAGTTCCATTAAAAGGCCGCCGCTTTCGTAAGAATCTTTCCATTCAGGAAGTGGATTTCCTTTTGTGTCATTTCCGTTAGGGTTACCGTATTTTACAAAATTGAGCCAGTAGCTGCTCATAATTTCTTCAAGTTCATAATCACGGTCATTGTAATTTTTGCTGCGGGGTACATTTTTGTAGGCATAAATTACTTCGCCAAAATGATTTGTTCCAATTTCTCCATTTTCGCGCGAAAAATAATATTCATAAACTGGACGTCTCTGCGAAACTAGTGTTTTGGTCCAGCAGTCGTGAGGATAGGTAAAACATACAGCAGAAAAAGCATCTACATAAAGTTTTTTAAGCTGCTTGTTTTTCTTACTGCCATATTTTTGTAAAAAATCATCTGTGTGATTTTTGAAACTTGGCTCTAACAAAGCATGAATATTATTTTTATTAACCTTTGTAAAAAATGCAAATCCAAAACCTTCACGCTTATTAAAGCCGTTTAATAGGGCCTGCTCATGATTAAGACCTTTTGCATATATTTCATATGGAGTTTCCGGCAAAGCATAGCCGTCTACGGTCATTGAATTATTTGCATATTTTGTTTTTATAAGTTTAGAGGCGGGAAGGGATCTTAACTGTAAAATATCGGAACATTTAAATTCTTTTTTAATATTTTCTCCCATCTCCAAAGCTTCTTCCATAGTCCGGAATGTATGAGGAGGATTTTTTTGAATTACACTGGAGCTTTCGCCAATTGCCCTTACAAAATATCCTTTTGTAAGAGGAGAAGCACACAAAGCATTTACAGAAGAAGAACCTGCCGATTCTCCCGCGATTGTTACGTTTGAAGGGTCTCCATCAAAAGCAGCAATATTATTGTGAACCCATTCAAGCGCCTTTATCTGGTCTAAAAGCCCGTAGTTGCCGGTACTTCCATGTTCAGACTCTAAAGCCAGTTCTTTATCTGCAAAATATCCAAAAATCCCGGTTCTGTAGGCTATATTTACTACAATAATTCCGTTTTTAGAAAGATTTTCACCGTCATAGTTCTGATGCCAGCTTTGACCGCTCATCAAAGATCCGCCGTGTACATAAACCAGAACAGGCCATCCGCCTTGAGGGGCTTTTTTTGCAGGCTTCCATACATTCAAATAAAGACAATCTTCGCTCATTGGGCCTTTATAAGTTCTGTCATTTTTTGAATGTGTATAAAGATTCATAAGAAAATTAAAAAATCTGCCATTTTCTTTTTGCATTGCCATTGGAGCAAAGTGATCTGCTTCTAAAACGCCATTCCAGGGAATAACAGCCTGGGGCTCTTTCCAGCGCAATTCGCCAAGAGGAGGGGCCGCAAAGGGGATTCCTGCATAAATTTCTACAGTGCCTTCTTTGTTATAAATACCTCTGACGTCACCGCCTGTAACAGTGATAATGTCTGTACGCAGCTGAGCTTTGAGACCTGTGGGGTTTGTTTTTTCTTCTGTTGTTGCGCAGGATGAAAATAATAATGCAAAAAATAAAACAGAAATATAAAGAGTTTTAAGCTTCTTCACTCTAAACCTTAAATAATCCTACCTGTTCTTCGATTATATCTACCGAAGCTGTATTGTGAGTAGCAGAATCTTTTACTTCCTGAACAGATTCCTTTAGATGCATTGTTGCAATTACACCATCCTGTACAGCTTTTAAAGTAGATTCCGAAGCAGTTACTACAGTGCGCATGAATTCACGTACCTGAGTAGCATCTTCGGCCTGTGTCTGGGCAAGATCATTTACCGCATGAACGGCATCTACTACAGTTACTGTTGCCTGTTGAGTTTCGGCAGCACCAATTTTCTGTTCTTCCATTGCAGCAGAAATTTCTTCTACAAAGTTTGCAGTTTCTTCAACCTTTTTAGAAATATTTGCAAACGCTTCTCCCGCAGAGTTGATTGTTTCTACACCGTTATCGATTGTAACAATCATATCCTGAATGTGTTCCTGAATATTTCTTGCACTCTTAGCCGATGATTCTGCAAGGTTACGAACTTCTTCGGCAACAACAGCAAATCCGGCACCAAAATCTCCGGCGTGGGCAGCTTCGATTGCGGCGTTCATAGAAAGCAGGTTAGTCTGACTTGCAAGATTTTTGATGATATTAACAAATTCCTGTACTTCGGAAGAAGACTTTTGAATTTCCTGCATGGTTTTAATGGCATTTTCAATGGATTCACGTCCTTCCTGACTTTTAAGAGTAAGAATTTCGGCAGATCCTCTTGCTTTTTCTGCGGTATCGGCAACGGAACCAATATTTGCAGTCATTTCCGTTACAGAAGAAGAAATTGTAGCAACAGAATTTGACTGTTCTGCAAGATGTTCCCTTATATTGCGTATACTTTTTGCAAGTCTTGAAATATTTTTATCGGCTTCCAATACAAGATTATTCTGTTCGCTTGAATTGTTATTGATTTTTTCAAGCATAGTGCTAAAGTCTTCAATTGCATTTGATGAATTAAATACAGAAGCATTAATGATTTTTGATGTATAAGAAACACTTTCTGTAGAATCAATAAGTCCTTTAATCATTATAGAAAGCTTATCAATCATCTGGTTAATAGAAGTTGTAAGAACACCAAAATCATCAAGAATTGTAATATCAATACGATGTTTAAGGTCTCCTTCTTTAGCAATTTCTTCCATAACTTCAGAAGCATGTCTCATTCGCTTTGTAAGTCCAAAAATGATTACAAGGAAAGGATATCCGGCCAGGATTATCGAAAGCACAAAACAAAGAACACCTTTTTTCATCCACATACTTTCATCAGGGAACTGGAAAGAACCATAAAGGGTACAAAGCATATTTACAGAAACAAATACAAGGGTAACAAAGAAGGTCATTGTAAGGATGCTTGTAAGGGTCATGGAACGATATTTTTTAAGGTTTGCTACCGACTGGATTTTTAAAAGGGAACGTGGCTTTGCCAGAATGGAATCAAGACCATTTACTGTAGACATGCAGGAAATACCGCCAAAAGCAACTGCCTGGGCAACAATTAAAACTGCACGTACAAGGATATATTCTGCGCGTCCTGCGTGAATACCATCCCAAACCATATATACCTGGCCTACAAAAAAGCCTATAAAATTAGCACTGATTGTCAAAATATTGAGTTTTCTGTAGGTATCAAGACACTTTTTAGTTTCGTCTTCGGTTGGAGTATAATCTTCTGTTTTGATTTTTTTAAGAATCTGATCAAAAGGTCTGCAGAAAAACCAGGCAATAATAAGTACAACTACAAGCAGAAAAACAGATACTGCCATGTTGATTGCAAATCCACCAATAAACATCTCTTCCGGAGTATTATAAATAAAATCCAGTGCAAAAAAACGAAGGAAGAGTACACTAATCTCCGTGGCTACACTTAATAAAATAGCATATGATAAAAATACTGTCATAATATTATAATTATATAATGAAAATATGATTCTGTCGAATTAAAAAATAAATCTCTAAAAAATAAAAAGATTCTAAAAAATAATATGCGCGAGGGAGAGGACTGGTTTTCAAAAACCTTCTACAGTGCGGCCGCGAGAGCGGCCATGTATATAATTACAGGGGCACTGTAGCGGTAGGCGGCTAGCCGCCGGTTTTGAAAATCAGTACTCGACCGGGAGCATATTATTTTTTAGCACCAGATTTCATTTTTTTTATAAATCTATTCTTATATATTATTAAGCTGTTTATTGTAAAAATCCCGATATTTTGATATATTATTTAACACATTTTGACAGTTTTTTAGGGGAAACAAATGAACAGAAGACTTATTACTGCTGCTTTGCCATATGTTAATAATATTCCACATTTAGGAAATATAATTCAGTCGCTTTCGGGGGATGTTTTTGCACGCTTTTGTCGCAGCAGAGGCTACGATACTCTTTATGTCTGCGGTGTAGATGAATACGGAACTGCTACAGAAACTAAGGCTCTTGAAGAAAAAAAGGATCCTCGTTCTCTTTGTAATCATTATTATCAGGAACATACAAAGATTTATAAATGGTTCAATATCAACTTTGATAAATTCGGCCGTACTTCAAACCCTCAGTGTACAGAAATTACACAGGGACTTTTTAACGACCTTGATAAAGCTGGTTTTATTAAAGAGCATGTAAACAAGCAGCTTTATTGTCCTCACTGTAATATGTTCTTAGCAGACCGTTATGTAGACGGAACCTGTCCAAAGTGTGGTTACGAAAAGGCAAGGGGAGACCAGTGCGACAAGTGCGGAAGCCTTCTTGACCCTATTGAACTTAAAGAACCTAAATGTCATACCTGTGGTTCAACTCCGGAAGTTCGCGAAACAAAGCATCTTTACATTGACCTTCCTGCCATGAGCGGTAAACTCAACGAATGGATGGATAAGGCAAGTGTTGAAGGCCGCTGGTCAGACAATGCTATCAATATGTCAAAAGCCTGGATCCGCGATGGACTTCAGGAACGCGCTATTACCCGTGACCTTAAATGGGGAATTCCGGTTCCAAAGGAAGGCTACGAAAATAAAGTATTCTACGTATGGTTCAACGCCCCAATAGGCTATATTTCTATTACAAAACAGCTGGCAGACGAACTTGAAAAATCAGGCCGTGGAACTTTTGACTGGAAGAGCTGGTGGATTCCTTCTGAGTCCGAAGAAGCAAAGGGTAAGCCAAAGGTAGATCTTTTCCAGTTTATCGGTAAAGACAATATTCCTTTCCACACTGTAATTTTCCCTTGTACACTGCTGGGCTCTCCTCACGAATGGACAAAGCTTCATCACATGTCTTCTACAGAATTCTTAAACTACGAAGACGGAAAATTCTCTAAGAGTCTTGGAATCGGAGTATTCGGTTCAGACGCAATAGAAACAGGAATTCCTGCCGACGCCTGGCGTTTCTACATTTTCTATAACCGCCCGGAAAAACAGGACTACCAGTTTACCTGGAAAGACTTTATGGAAAAGCTCAACGGTGAACTTATCGGTAACCTTGGAAACCTTGTAAACCGCACACTCTTATTTGTAAATAAATACTACGAAGGAAAAATCCCTGATGCTCCTGTAGATGAAGAACTCTGGACAAAAGTCCGCGAACTTGAAAAGAAGGCTACAGATTATCTTGAATGGGCAGAGCTTAAGGATGCCTTCCACACAATGTTTGAAATTTCTGATATCTGTAATAAAAAGTTCCAGGCAACAGAACCTTGGAAGGCACGTACAGAAAATCCTGCTCTTGCAGAAAGCCTTATTCATAACCTCTGCTATGTAATCAAAGATCTTATGATTATGATGAATCCATACATGCCTGAATATACTCAGAAAATCATTAGCTACTTTGGTAAGTCGATCGAAGAAAAGAAGGTTGGTACAGAAACAAAGCCTGGTCTTAACTGGAATGATCTTGGAGTAACAGAAGGCCTTTCAACAGTAGGTCCAACAGAAGTATTCTTCAAACCTCTTGACCAGAAATCAATGCTTGCCTTCCGCGAAAAGTTCAGCGGTAAACAGCAGAAAGAAGAAGCTAAGGCTGCCAAAAAACAGGAAAAGAAAGCTCATGCAGAACTTAAAGCTCTTCCTCTGGACCAGCAGGCTGCTTTCTTCAATGCAAACATTGAACTTAAGGTTGCAAAAATTGTTGATGTAAAACCAAATCCGGAAGGCGAAAAGCTTTATATCGAAACTCTTGATGATGGTAGCGGCACTCCACGCACAATTCAGTCGGGCTTACGCATGTATCTTAAAGAAGAAGAGCTTTTGGGCAAACATGTAATAATAGCCGCAAACCTTGCTCCTCGTACAATGCGCGGAATCGAAAGCCGTGGTATGCTTCTTGCCGGAGACTACAAGGATGAAAACGGAAAAGAATGTGTAGAAGTTCTTGACGCAGGATGGGCTGAGCCGGGAACTCCTGTAATTCTTGAATGTGCAGATCCTGCAGCTGCTAAAAAGCAGGAAATCAACATTAACGAATTCTTCAGTGTTCAGATTAAAGCTGTTGATGGAAAAGTTCAGATTGCAGGAAAGAATTTACTTGCAAATGGCAGAGAAGTCGTTACAATTAAAGCATTAAATAGTGATATAGGATAATGACAAGAGAAATATTAAACGCAGTAAATATTAGTCTCGATGGTTATAGTGTACTTATATCACTCATTATTGCTATTTCTATTTTATCTATAAAACAAATAGACACTTCTACAAGATGGTTCGCATTTACAAATGTTGCAGCAATTGTCTTTGGACTTTCGGACCTTGTAATGTGGGTTAGTGAAGGTACCGATGTTACATGGAAGCTTATTGTTTTACCTATATCATCCTGGGTATTTTACGTTTCGGGTATCTTTCTCTTTCTCTTTTATATCCGTTATGTCTATGATTATTATTGTAACTTTGAAAAGCTCAATAAAAAGTGGTGGTACTTCTGTGTAATAATGGTTTCTTTGTATCTGATTGGTGTATGTATCTCTCCATTTACAAGTTTCTTTTACACAATCGACGAATTTAATGTTTATCACCGCGGTAAGTTTTTCCCGATTTCTGTTGGTATTGAACTTTTACTTTATTTTGAAGTTTTATTCCTTGTACTTAAATTCCGTAAAAAGATTACAAATATGGAAAATATCGGTTTTGCATCCTTTATTTTCTGTCCATTTATTACTCAGATAATTCAGATTGCTAATTACGGTATTGCCCTTAACAGTCTTGGTCTTACAATTTCCTTCTTCATTATTTATATAAATGTAAACAACCAGATTAAGACAAAGCTTCATAAAACAGAAAAAGAATTAAAGGTTATTGATAATAAGAAAACTGATTTGTTAAGCAATACAATATATAATCTTGCAAATCTGATTGAATTCAGCGAAATGGGAAGCCAGCATGTAAAGCGTGTTACTTTATACTCAAGAGCTCTTGCCAATGCATGCAAAAAAAATGGACTTTACGAGAATATCATTGATGAAAATTTTATAAGAAACATAGAAAAAACTTCTTCGGTTCATGATATTGGAAATTCTGCAGTTCCTCGTTCTATTTTATCAAAGCCTTCTAAAGTTACACCGGAAGAATTCGAAATTATTAAAAATCACACTCTGGTTGGCAGCGATATTGTAAATCAGATTTTAGCAATAGGGCATGAACGTGATTTTATTAAAATGACAGCAGATATTTGTAAATATCATCATGAACGCTGGGATGGAAAGGGCTATCCCGAAAAACTTAAAGGTAAGGAAATTCCTTTGTGTGCAAGAATTGTCAGTCTTGTCGATGCGTTTGATGCACTTACAACAACCCGCTGCTATAAAAAGGCTGTCTCTTTTGACGAAGCCTTTAGGGTAATTGATAATGAAAGTGGTAAGCAGTTTGATCCTGAACTTGTTATGGAATTCTTAAAATTAAAAAGGCAGATTAAAGCAATTTTAAATACATATTCCGACACTTCTTATGAGGAATAATTAATGTTCAAAGTACAAGTAAAAAAAATAGACTCAAGCATACATACAAATGATGGAAGTTTTTTGCAAACTCCATTCTGGTGCGAATTTAAAGCACGTCATGGCTGGACTTACAGACGTTTTGCCTTAAATATTGAATACGAAGATGCCCAAAAAGATTTTGAAGTTTCTGTTTTAAATCGTGATTTTGCAAAGGGTAAGTTTTCTATTGCCTATATTCCTTTATTTCCAAAGCTTCCTTTTGATACAAAGCAAGTTAATGCAAATGATCAGACAATTGAGTTTGCAGCTTTTTTGCATGATATAGCAATTGCATTAAAAGAATTTTTGCCTTCAAATACAATTGCAATTCGCTTTGATCCGGATGTAAGCTTCGATGATTTAATGGAATGTTATGCCTATAATAAGGGCTTAAAAATTGTAAGCTTTGCCGACAAGCTTGGACTACGCAAAAACCGGGTAGATATTCAGCCTCCTGATACAACGCTTGTAGATTTGACCAGAAGCACAGATGAAATACTGGAAGGCATGCATTCCAAGTGGCGTTACAATATTCGTTTGAGCGCAAAAAAGGGCGTTGTAATTCACAAATATGATGGAAAAAGTCTTAACTTGTTAGAAAAAATAGACAAATTCTACGAACTTACAAAAGAAACCAATGCCCGCGATGGAAATTCAAGCCACGCAAAAGAATATTATTTAGATTTAATTCGTTCAAGTGCTCAAGAAATTGCAGAAGGAAAAGATGTTCCCCAGATTAATCTTTATATTGCAGAACACGAAGGCGATGAAATTGCGGCAATTATGACTTTATTCAGTCATGATGAGGCTGTTTATCTTTATGGAGCCAGCAGCAATCATAAACGTAATCTTATGCCGAATCATCTTTTGCAATGGACAGCCATGCAGGATGCAAAAGCCTACGGTTCAAAATATTACGACATGTACGGAATGCCACCGGAAGGTCAGGACGAAAATCATCCCATGCACGGACTTTATATGTTCAAGGCAAACTTTGGTGGCCGCATAATTCACAGGCTTGGCAGCTGGGATATGCCTTTAAGACCATTTTATTACAAACTTTACAGCATGGCCGAAGGAGCCAGAGCCTTTTGGTTTAAAAAGATTGTGAAGAAGCTGCACGGTAGATAATTTCGCAGTAACCTTTTTCCCGTTCCTGTTTTGCAGCTTTATTTTCTATTTGAGAAAGGAATAAAATGTTTTCGTCCTGAGAAAGTTTTTCAAGCTCTTCTTCCGTCTGCAGAGGGATTTTTTTATTTACAACATCCTTTAACTCTATTTTTTCAAGGCCAGTTGTAACTGCTTTAAAGATATATTCATAAAAGTTCATTCCTGCCGAAGCAGCATAGGTTGTTGTCATTCCGCTGAGCCGGGGATTTATTTCGATTATATACCATTTTTCATTGCTAAAAATCAAATCTACCTGGGCATAGCCGTCGAGTTTCAGGCATTGAGCAAGTCGTAATAATTCTTTTTTTAATTCATCGAGTTTATATTCCGGTGCTCTTACAGGACCTGTTTTCTGGCATAATTTGGGGCTTGTAATTCCATATTGATTTACACTTAGAGTAAAGGGCGGCATTATCGTGTAATTTCCATTTGAACCGTATATTTCTGCACCAAACTGCTGACCCTGTAAGAATTTTTCTATGAGACGGTTAGAGTTATTTTTTTTGGAGTTGAGGTAGCCGTAGGCCTCGCTGTAAGAGTTTACAACTGTCATTCCATAAGAGCTTAGCCCGACTGGATTTTTTATAATCAGCGGATATTCCATTTCTTTAAGCTGACGGTAAACGCTTTCTTTATAAACATTATCGCAAACTTCTGCCTGATTTCCTGCGCAGAAGAACAAATCGTGGTCGACAAAAAGGCCCGGAGCGTGATTAAAGCCATTTGCTTGAAAAAAAGCCGCAGTTCTGTATTTATCAAAGCATAAAAGGGCAGTTTCTTTACTGTGGCAGATTGTTTTTACACCGGCCTGGCGTAATTCATCAGCAATAAAAGAATCTTTTAGAGGAAGCCAGTCGTAAGGGGTAATCCAGAAAGAGGCGGCAATTGCAAGATCAGGCTTTAATTCAAGGATTTTTTTTGCAAATTCTTTTGTATCGTAGGTGTCAACAAGGATACAATTTGACGGCATGAACATTGCAGGCTTTTGTGAAAGGGCAAAAAATGTGTGTTCCTTATAAGAACTACTAAAATCCTGCCATAATTTATCAAAAGAAGGAAAGGTTTTATTAATAAAACTTTGCTCTTCGTAATAATTTGAGTTTGAACTGTAAAAAACTATGCGCATACTTTATCCACAAACTGCCTGAACAGCTTTATTAAAATCATTTTCCTCTTCTTTTGTAAGAGCTTCTTTTGCATAAAGGGCCTGTTCAAAAAGAATGCCTGCAAGCTCTGCATCCGGATTTTTAAAAAGCGCAGTATATTCTGCAGGAGCAAGATTTTTTTCATATTCGATATCATGTTCCTGGCCCCAGTCAATGAGTTTAACGAATACTTTTGTAAGCCTGTCTAATTCTGCCCGTTTTTCTTTTGATTTTTTTGATTTACTTAAAAGCTCTTCCATCTCGTCCATAAAATATCGTGAGTTTTCGCTCATAATAGGGCTATGCTTAAGATGAGGTCGGAATATATTTTTGAAGAAAGCCTTGAGGTTTACAAAAAATCTTTTAAACACACCTTTTAAGTCTGTATTACGCAAAAGGGACTGAAGACTTTTAGTAACGATTGGTTTTAAGAAAAACCATATTACAAATGCAGCCATAACAATTCCGCAGATAAGTGGGAAAAGGTCTGATCTTTGTTTAGAAGTATCGCTCATTGCCTCCTGAATTGCTCTTATTTCCTGCAGGCGTTTTTCATATTCAGAAGGCTCTGGTTCAGGTTCTACAGGAAGAGCCTCTGCAGTCTCCTTGCCTTTAAAGAGCCTTAAAAAATATAAAAGGTAATAAAGTTTTAATGGAGAATGATTTGAAGAAAGAAGGAGGCCCAGGCTAAAGCAGATTGCAAATATAATTACGCAGGTTCCAAATGTTTTGAATCTAAAATCAAAAACATTTGAAAATCCGTTGGAGGCAAAAGCTGCTTCGCGAACATAATAGGCATATAAAAAGAAATGAAGGCTTGCGCAAATAAAATATAGCAAAAACAAAAGGATTGTAAAAAGCGAAATTTTTGTTTCTGATGTAATACAAATACATGCAAACAAGGCAAGAATTCCGCCAAGAATTACAAATAAAGTTCTGTTTGACCGGTATCCTATTGCTGACTGCGAAAGGTGAATATTATAATCAAACAATTCTTTTTGAAGTGAAGAATCATTTTTTTCAATACATTGAACTTCAAAACAATCATGCTCAAAAAAGGGTATAAATACATTATAATACAAAATTGTCTGAACCGCACTTGCCAGAAAAGTTAAAACAAAGCTTACCCATTGTCTTGTAAAAAAGAGGATAATTCCAATTAAAAGCATGTACAAAGAAAAGAATCTTATAAAGTTTGCAACTGAGGATTTTTGGTTAAAATAAACTGCAATAATTATAAACGATGAGATTTGTGTTATTAAAATTGCAATATAGGTATAAAAAACTAGAATTTCTTTATTGTTTGCAATAGTAAAATCGCGGATAAAGTTCAGGGCACAAAAAATAAAAGAACTGATTACTGCAAAAATTAAAAATCTTTCAAGGGCTTTGTGGAAGTATGTAAAAGTCATTTTTTCTTTCATTTGCATACCTCCTTCATAATTCCAAGAGATTTTGTTGTAATGCCGTATTGTTTTGCTGCAATTTTATCGTTGTACAAATCTACTTCTTCCGGGCCAATTATAAAAAGCAGAGTTCCGCTTGATAATTCCTGTTTTAGTTTTGTCATAGGATCATATTCAAGCTTACCGTCTTCCATTTGAATCAGAGCCAGAATATCTAAAATACATTCTGCCTGATTTTGTCCGGGTTTTATAAAAGGAAAGCCCGAACCATAAGCCGCAAATCCGCAGCGTTGTTTAAGACGGGAGGCAATATTAATTATACTTGCTGCAATTTCAATTGCTTTTTCGCCTTTTTCGTGACGCAGATGCAGAGGATAATCATCTTTTGCAAGATTTAAGAAAACAAAAAAAGGCGCGTCAAAGGTGTTTTCGTATTCATTTGTAAAAAGTCCACCGAACTTTGCACTTGCCCGCCAGTTTATTCTTTTAAGTTCGTCTCCATCTTTGTATTCACGTATAGCGCGGCGCATTGTTATATCTTCGTATATAGGATTATTAATTTTTATATTGCCTTGAGGAAGGCCCGGAATAGGGATTGTTTTTAACTGAATGCGGGCAGGACGTACAAGAATTCGCTGGGTACATTCAATTTCTTTAATAACTTCAAAAAGTCCCAGGGGATCTGTTGTTTTAATAAGAAGTGGACCTGCAGTATAAAGCCCCCTGTTCATGGCATTTACTTCATAAAAAAAGGATTTTTGCTCATGAGCGCCCAGCTTAAAAAGTCTTTCATTTTTCTTATCAAATACGTGCAGAAAGGGAACATTATCTAAAACATAGCAAAGCAAAGCCGGAAAACGTGATTTATTTTTTATTGTAAAAGATATTGTAAGCTTTTCAAATGAAACTGTTTTTATTTCTTTTACAGCCCTTTCTGCACTAAGTTGCTTATCTAACTGACTTGCCCACAAATAGCTTAAAGCAAAAATCAGGATTACACTTATTGCAATTGCCTGAATAAATTTGTAGGGCAAAAAGAGAATTGCGAAAAGTGCAATATTGAAAGTTGTCCTTATTTGCGATGCAGGCTTAATCATATTTACTCTAATTCGTTTTATACATGAGCTTTAAAGTCTGGAATTGGGATAGTTTCCAATAACTCATTGATTATTGTCTGGGCAGTAAGTCCTTTTATAATTGCGTCACCTTTAAGAATAAGGCGTTTAAGGAAAACCGGTAAAGCAAGAAGTTTTACATCTTCCGGTGTTACATAATTTCGTCCATTTACTGCTGCATAACTTTGGGCGGCCTTATAAAGAGCAATTGAACCACGAGGAGAAATACCTGCTGCAAGATTTTCATTTTTACGGGTAGCATCAACAAGGTTCAAAAGATATTCCATAACAGCTTCGTCTACATGTACTGTTAATGCTTCTTCCATACATTTAAGGATTTCTTCTTTTGAAGTAACTGCTTCAAGTTCTTCAACAGGATGCACTAAAGTACGCTGGGCCGTAATAATCTGCATTTCATCGTTTTTATTAGGATAACCTATAGAAAGACACATCATAAAACGGTCTTTTTGTGCTTCAGGCAGAGGGAAGGTACCTTCTGATTCAACAGGATTTTCGGTAGCAATTACAAAGAAGGGTTTATCAAGCTCGTGTTTTTTACCGTCGGCACTAACTTGACCTTCGGCCATTGCCTCTAAAAGTGCAGACTGAGTACGCGGTGTTGCACGGTTTAATTCATCTACAAGAACAATACTGGACATTATTGGTCCTGGACGGAATTCAAATTCAGAAGAGGCTGGGAGCCATACAGAACTTCCGGTAACATCAGAAGGCATAAGGTCTGGAGTACACTGAATACGGCTAAAAGCCAGCCCGCTTGATTTTGCAATTGCTTTTGCTAAAACGGTTTTTCCTGTTCCGGGAACATCTTCCAGAAGAACATGTCCACCGGCAAAGATGCCAGAGAGGATCATATCAAGGATTTTTTCATCGCCTTTAAATACTTTTTTTACAGAATTTTTTATTTTATCACTAACTTCTTTTATAATACTCATATAATTAATTTATCATAATAAAGAATGTAAATCAATTTTAATAATACTTATATATATAAAAAAAAGCTCACGCGAGATTTTGCCTTTTGCTCCGCTAGAGGAAGAGGACTCTCCACAAAAGGCAAAATCTCGCTCCGCATTTTTTATATCTTTATAATAATTCATCAAGATTGAATTATATTTATAAAATGAGTATTATAAATCCATGACCAAAGACGATATCTATTTTTATACACAGGCTAAAAAAGAGCTGGAATTTAAATATCACGACACCACATACATTCTAAACTACGACAAAACTCCCGACGGCAAAGATATCATAATTTTTGGCCCCATCTACGAAACAAAAAAATACACCTCCTACGGCGACCTCATGAACAACGCCCGCGTGGAGAACCATTATTTTAAAGAGTTCATAGAATCCTTATAAGAAATAATAAATATAAAAATGATGAAATTACGGTTATTATTGATTGCATTAAAAAAATATATGCTGCGGAGTGGAAAATTGGGGGTGGCTGCATCTGAACTTTTTGGCGCTTAGCCACAAAAGAAAGTTGAGGATCCTAGAATTCACTCATCTTTTATAATTTCCTGATTTCTGATATTATGATTCTATGAACATGGAAGCATTTATATTAGGTTGTGGGGGTATGATGCCTCTGCCATATCGTCATCTTACTTCTGTACTTTTACGCCGCGAAGGAGACCTTTTTCTTTTTGACTGCGGTGAAGGTACCCAGGTAAGCCTTAGAAGACTAAACCTTAAGTGGAAAAAAATCGATGCCATTTTTATATCTCACACCCATGCAGACCATGTTACAGGCCTTCCGGGAATCCTTATGCTTAATGCCCAGGTAGACCGTACCGAACCTTTATATATCTACGGGCCTCCAAAAATCAAAGAATATGTAGAAACAAGCCGCCGAGTGCTTGATATGTATATAAATTATCCGATTGTAGTAAAAGAAATTGAAGCACCTTGTGTCGTACATTCTGGAAAGGATTTTTATATAAGAGCATTCCCGCTTGACCATACAAAAATCTGTGTTGGTTATACTCTCGAAGAACTGGACCGTCCAGGGGAGTTTAATCCGGAAAAGGCACGTGAACTTGGAGTCCCTGTAGGGCCACTCTGGGCTCAGCTGCAGCAGGGCTTTGAGGTAAAAGCTGCAGACGGAAGTATTGTAAAACCGGAACAGGTTCTTGGCCAGAAAAGAAGCGGACGTAAATTCAGTTTTGTAACAGATACTCTTTATAAAATTTCAATTGCAAACGAAGTTCGTGGTTCCGATTTACTCGTTTGTGAAGGAATGTTCGAAAATGAACTTATAGATCAGGCAAAAGAAAAAAAGCATATGACAGCTTCTCAAGCCGCAACAATTGCCCGTGATGCCGAGGTTCGCCGTATGTGCATGATTCATTATAGTCCGCGTTATACAGACCGGGAACTTGATAAACTTTTACAAGAGGCAAAAGAAGTCTGGCCAAAAGCAGAACTTAGCCGCGACAGAATGAATATTGAAATTCCTTATGTTGATTAAACGGGATGATGATTTGATAGAAGTTGAAAACTTTTGCAAAGAATATAAATCACACTCAAAGACTTTATTCAAGGTTCAAGATGTTTCTTTTACAATAGAAAAGGGCAGTATAACAGGATTAGTTGGACCTAACGGTTCTGGTAAATCAACAGTAATAAAAGCAATCTGCGGTTTTCATTATCCAGGTTCTGGTCATATTTTTATATCAGACAATGAAAATAATCGTGCAGATATTTCCCTTCAAAATCACAAGGCAATGGAACTTTGCGGATATGTCCCGGAAATTACAAAGCTTCCGCCGGACATTAAGGTTATTGATTTTTTAACTTACGCAGCAAAATGCCATAATCTTTCAAAAGAAAGTACAAAAGAAAGAATCAAAAAGCTTTGTAATGACTTTCAGTTGTCTGATTTAATAAACAACTTAATAAAAAATCTATCAAAAGGGCAGCAGCAGAGAGTATCATTTGCACAAGCCCTTATACATAATCCGCCAAACCTTGTTCTTGATGAACCCATAAACGGTCTTGATCCTTCTCAAATTATTACATTCCGCAGTTACATAAAAGAACTAGGCAAAACAAAAGCCATCCTAATTTCTACTCACATTTTAAGCGAAGTAAATAACCTTTGCGCTAAGGCTTTTATAATGCATCAGGGCCAACTCCACCAGGTTCAAAACCTTGCAAACATTGAAAAGGAATATTTACAACTTACAAGTGCGGAGGAAAGAAAATGACGCTTTTTTCCGCAATCCTTTTTTCTGTATTTACAAGCGCAATGTTTTTTATTAAAGGCCAGTTTTTTGCAGGCTCTGGAACAACAGATCTTTTAACTTATTTTCAAAGCGTTCCCTACATCTGCATTATTATAATTCCATGTCTTTGTTATAAAACTTCAATTTCTGTTTACGATGATTTTATTCCCCAAAGCAGGCTTAAAAAAATATGGAAGGCCTTTATCAAAGCCTTTATTCCTTATGCAGTAATTATATTTATGATGCTGCCAGTCTGTCTTTTAATAATTCTTTTTGGCAGCACAGACCCAGGGCAGATTTTTACAAGCTTTATATGTCTTCTTTTTTACGGTGCCTGTCTTATAAGCCTTTGCCTTTTTATTAATGAACTCATTCCAAACAGCATTGCCGCTTTTACTGTAAGTGCAATCATTCTTGCTGTATTTAATTCAATCCATAATATCACGCTTTACGTAAACACACCGGCTTTTATAACAGCAATTTGTAAAGAACTAAGTTTTGCCTGGCATTTTGATGCGGCTTCAAAAGGTATTTTTGACACTCGTGATATCCTATGGCTTTTACTATGGTCAGCCTTCTTTCTTTTCGCAGCATATTTTACAGCAGAATTCCGCAGAGGCTTTAAACCCAACAAAAAACAAAATATCTTTTTTTCATTAATCCTATATATTTTTATTTTATCCCTTGCAATTTCTGCCAATCTTTTTACCCGACTGGATTTTTCAAAAAACAAATCCTATTCAGTAAGTGCCTATACTAAAAACATAGTGCAGGACCTTGATGATACTTTAAACATCACATACTACCGTTCCGGCTCACTTTCTAAACTTTATCCCCAGATCCGCGACGTTACAGATTTTCTAAATTCATTTTCTATTCTTAATAAAGAGATTCACTTTACAATTAAAGATCCCGACAAAGATTCTACAACAAAAAGCATGCTTGAAAATTACGGAGTAACAAGTCAGCAGCTTCAAAATACCGGCCTGAATTCAACAGAATTCATCAACGTATATTCTGCTGTAGTTTTAGAATATATGGGAAATGTTCAGCTTATTCCTTTTATAATGTCTTCGCAGACTCTTGAATATGATTTAGATATCCGTCTTAAAAATCTTATTTCAAAAAAGAATATTGCTGTAAACATTATTGTTGGAAACGGCATGACTTTATCTGAAGATTACAGCTTTATAATTCCATGGCTCAACTCTCAGGGCATTCTTGTAAATCCTCTTTTTATTGAAGATCCTTCTTTTGCCAATAACCTTGCATATACCACCGGTCCGCTTTTTGTAATAGGCGATGACAAAATCAATATCGAAAATGCAATTACAATAGAAAACTATATTCTTAATCAAAATCAAAATGCCATTTTTGCAGTAAGTCCTTATAGCGCCGCAATAGAAGATAACTGGAGCCTTACAGCGAATAAATGGTCAAACATTGTAGAAATGCTTGAGAACTGGGGTCTGCGTTTTACAGATAAAATTGCAGCAGATATTTCATGCGCAAGAATTACAATGTATTCTGATGATGACCATAAAGAAATATTAAATTATCCCCTCTGGCCAAGTCTTATGCCTCAGCAAAACTCTCCTTTGGGAATGACACTTTTCTGGCCTGTATGCCTAGAGCTTTCTCAAAATGCAAGACCATATTTAGTAACCTCATCCCTAGGCTATAACTACCAGACAGATAAAGCCAGTCCTTCAAAACTTTTAGAAACAAATCCTTTCTTAGTAAAAGTTGATGATGCTGTAAATCATGAGCGGGGCAGTCAGATAATAGGAGCACAAATTACAGGACCACTCACAGGCTTATTTAATTACGGGTCATGCCAGTCTTCGAACATCATAGTTATTCCGGACCAATACTTTTTAAACACAACAATGACAGGTTATATTGGCGGAGACTTTGGCGATTACAGAAACTTTGAATTTCTTTCTAACTGCATTTTGAACCTGAATGGAGAAGGCGAGCTTGCAAAACTTCAGTCAAAAACAAAAAGAGATACAAGTCTTTATAAAATAAATGATTTTACACAGCTTTTGCATCTGATGTATCTTGTATATGCTTTCTGCTTTGTAATAATTCCGATTATTTACGTAGTTGCTTTTATTACTACCAGAATAATCCGCAATAAAAGGAGGATAAATATAAATGATTAATCCTTCTAAAAAAACAATGAAGATAACTTATGGTCTGGCAGGCCTGCTTACTTTAATATTCATTCTTACAATCACAGTTTTTTCTCCGGCAAGCACAGTAAATAAAAAAAGATATAGCATTCAACTGCAGTTTATTCACGAAGCAGATATTTCGAACATAGATATCATAACTATTCAACATGGCGATTCTGCAATTATCTTAAGCAGAAGCGATAACATGTGGCTTTTAGCAAATCAAAATGATGTAAATGACAAAATCCCGGCTGATGTTCAAAAGTTAAAATCCTTTTTTATTTTACTTGCCTCAAAACACGCAATGGCAAAAGCCGGAAATACAGCAGACAAAGACAATTCCTACGGACTGGACACAGAGGAAAGCACCACAATAACTCTTTATAAAAACGGCCTGGCTTATCAGAGCTTAAACTTTGGTGCCCTTAATTTTTCACAGACACAAAGATATTTTACAAGTACAGAATTAAAATCTGTATTTCTGGCAGGGCAAGAGTTTGACGCCTTTCTTAAAACTTCGGTTACCGCCTGGGCCGATCCTTATATAATTTCAACACAATTACTGAATGATGTTTTTTCCATGGGGCTTGCACAAACCGCTGATTTTTATGATTATAAAAAAAATCAGAATACAACTTTAACATCATCCGACAAGGAAGAAAATAAATCAATTCAAAAACTCTTTGATTTGCGTCACGGAGGATTTGCTTTGGACTTACAAAATCAGAGCGCGAACGACCAGCAGAATAAAGTCTTAGCTGTCAAAATCCAGATGGGCGACAAATCTCAAATAAATCTGGACATTTCTGAACATCCGACAATTGAAAACGAATATATAGTTTTTACAACTTTTAATTCCCAGCGGCTTGAAAAAAGCTTTTCATACAAAACACAAATAAGCGCCTGGACCTACAGTAAAATCAGTGAAATGATGTTGAATACAAAATGAATGAGCACGCTGTTCCAGATAAGCCCTGTCTTTTTATATAAAATCCTTAAAACTACATGAGCAAGGGCCGCATTTATAAGGCTAAGCGGTCCCATATATAAATGCGCAAAAGCAAATACTAAAAGTCCAAGGCCTTCTGTTATAAAAAAGGTCCCACGTCCATCAGGCAGCTTTGTATAACTTAAAAGCCTTTTTAATGCATCTGTAAAATAGTATCTGTAAATAATTTCTTCATAAACGGCTCCAAATAAAAAGGTTAAAAAGCAAAAGATGCCTTGCAGGGCAGTTTGGGGTAAAAGGCTTTTTGAAGGAAGGGCAGTGGTTCCACCTGTTCTGCTGCTTATAAATTTAATTATCAATGCCGTACAAATTAAAATTGCAAGACAAAGCATAGAAGGATAAAAAAATCTTTTAGGTCTGCAAAAAGTTTTTCTAGTAAAAAAATATAAAACTATACAAAATATGAATAAACCTGCTTGTGCCCATGGAAAAGTCCAGGTAAAAAGCTCAGAAATATCAGTAATTCTTGGGGTAAAAAAGGGAGGAATAATTATAAAAGCACAGATTAGAGTAAATATAAGGATTTCAAAAAATATATAAAGTCGCTTCATTTTTGATTTTTTTTTTATGATTTATGTGTTATAATAGTAGTATATATTTAAAAGAGGATTTTGTGTACACTCTTATTGGTATTATAATAGCATTATCAATTCTTCTCGCGCTTGCAGGATTGTATTCTGTTTTCAAGCAGCGCATAGAGTTTTATATAACAGGCTTAGATCAAAAGTTTTCTTTTTCAGATTTGAATCTTTTATGGAAGGTGTCCCAGCTTTGCGATCTTGATTATCCTAAGGCTCTTTTCTGGTCAATGCCTTCGCTTACAAAATGCATGTCGCATATAACATCGCAGGCTGCCTCAAACGGAACAGAAAATGATCCTGCAACCCAGGCGCTCATTACAAAATTATTTGCTTACCGTACAAAGCTGCAAAATCAGACTGATGACAAAAAGGGTATTGATTCAACAATGTACCTTGACCGCAACCAGAAACTCAGAATTATTTTACCTGGCAAGGGAGTTTTTTCTTCAAAAATCCTTAATAACGGTAAAGAGCTTATAATTGCAGTTCCACGCCAGAAAGAGATGATTCCATTTACAGCCGAAGAATGGGTAGGAAAATTTATAAGCGTATATCTATGGCGCAAAGGTGATGCACGCTATGTTTTTGATTCTACAGTAACCGGCAGTGGACTTTTTGTTGGAGAATCATCTATTTCTATACGTCATTCAAACAATCTTATTCGTACTCAAAAACGTAAGGCTGTACGCGCAAAATGTGAAATTAAGGCAAACCTCTATATCATAACTTCCGAAAAAATCGACTACAACGCCGTAGAAACTCAAAACGGTTACAAATGTCTTATTGAAGATATTTCGGAAGCAGGAGCTCTTATCCGCATTGGTGGTAAAGGCGCTTCTAACGTTCAGATTAAACTTCAATTTAATATTCAGAATATGCTCATTGTTATGTTTGGAGTTGTTCGTACTGTTGAATACAATGAAACTACTAATCAGTCCCTGCTTCATTTTGAATGTATTCATCTTGATCAGACAATGAAAAATGAAGTTTTGGGTTATGTTTACAATATGCTTCCGGAACGCGAAAAAGAAGTATATGATGCTCTTAAGCTTACAGATACCGATGAAGTAGAAGCAGGTGACGAAAATCTTGAAAATGCAGAGGCTGGACAAAATGCCGATTCAATTGTTACCAATGACGTTCAAAATGCTTTAAATAATGCAACAGATACAGGCACAAAGGAAGAACTTAAGGAGGAGACTAAAGTTAATCTTCCTGATATGCCCAATAATATATCAGAGCCGGTAAAAGAACAGATCAGTCCTGATATAAATATAAGTGAATAAAGGATTTTTATGAAAAAAATAATATCATTCTTTTTGCTAAGTTCAATTTTACTCGCTAATGTTTCTGGTCAGGAATATAAAAAGAAATTTATTAAGGGAAATATCACTGACAAAACTGTAGCTGTAAGAGAAGCTTCCGGCCAGGAAGGCATTTGGCTTTCGCAAAAGGCAATTGATTTTGTTTTGGAAAATAATGACATAATCGGAACCGACAGAGATATGGACGGTCTTGCAGTAGCAGCAGTTCTTTCTTTGCCAAATGATTATGTTTATGGACTTTCAGAAACAGAAAAAACAAAGGTTTTAGAAAAGTTTATTAATCTTTTTGAAAAGTTTTCAAGAAGTAATACTGTTCAAATTGCAGTTCAATCAAAGGTGCTTTCACTTAAAGACAACATCAACACAAGCCCTTTTACCGAAGTTTTAAACAAGTTTTTGCAAAGTTCAACAGTTCTTTCATCTGATTCAAGTCTTTTGAAATCAGTCATCAACTCCTTAGGTTTTATAGGCAACAACATCTCTTTTTCAATTTTATATAACAATCTTAATGATAAAAGGTATTCGGCATATTATCCTGAAATTGAAGAGACTATTAAAAAGCTCATTCCGGTTTCTATGAACGAAGTTCTTCAGATTATTCATAGTCACGATGCCGCAAATACCCAACGTATTTTTAATTTAGTAAAAGATGCAGAAATATCTACAACAAATCTGTGTGAAATTTCAGAGAATATCTTAAATGATTCTCCGATTATTTCTTTAAAATTCGATGCCCTTGTTATTTTGAATTCTCATAAATGGACAAGAGCATCAAACAGTGTACTTACATTCTTTGCTTCTGCCCAAAATGATTTCCAGAATGAGCTCATTACAGAAGAACAGTTTGTAAGTCTCATTGAATCTCTTGTAAATATTTCTCCTTTGGATGCTGTTAACCCGCTTATAAAATACTTAGGCGAATTGAACCAGCAGCTTGAGTACAACAATAGTGTTGCTCAGAATGTTGTGCTTGCTGTTATCAATTCTTTAGGTGCTATTGGCGATAAACAGGCATTTGATTCACTTCTTTCGGTAACGTATCTTAATTACCCAGAACCGGTTTTGTCTGCAGCCCGCCAGGCCCTTGCAGGCTTAAGATGGTAAAGAGGTATTCGAATAATTCAGTTTTTTTAGCAGCTTTAATCTGTATTTTATTTTTTTATTCTGGTCTCATAAAATTGCAAGACAGGAATAAATATTTTTCATTAATTCCCAGTGGTCAGGTGAACTATTTACACGGACAGATGATTTCTTCACCGGCTAAAACTTCGAATGGTAAGTATTATTCTGCAAAGCTTAAGGTCTGGAACTGTGGAAATGATAAGATAAAGTCCTCTGCAAGCGGAAATGTAAAAGTTTATATTCCATGTGAGATTGCGGAGGTTTATTTTCCGGGTAAACTATATTCTGCAGCTAGGGGAGCTTTTTTTGAGGCAGGGGGCTTATATTCATTAAAAGGTCATTTTTCTGGGGATGGACAAAGCTTTTATGTAGAGTCCAGTTTAAGTTCAAGCTTTCCCAAAACTTTTTACGGACGGCTTGATTACTTTCGGGCCTTATGCCGCCTGCAATTTAAAAGGCTCATGTATTCCTGGGGTAATGCCGGAGGACTCTTGTTAGCCTTGCTTTGTGGTGCAAAAGAGTATACATCTTCAGATATTTCCTCAGGTTTTAAGAAGGCAGGATTGTCTCATATTCTTGCACTTTCAGGTATGCATCTTTCTATGTTCTCTGGTATTGCACTTTTTGCAGGTAAGAAAATCGGAAGAAAGAGGCTTTCTTTTATTATAAGGATTTTCGCATTGATTTTGTTTGTATGGTTTGCAGGATTTTCTCCATCCTTGCTTCGTGCCTTTATATGCAGTCTTCTTACAATTATTGCGGCTCTTGCAAATGTAAAAAAGCCTGATATGCTTTTGATTTTAGCATTCAGTTTTTTGTGTCAGACAATCATTTCGCCCGCTGATATTTATAATGTTGGATTTATACTTTCCTATACAGCATTGGCAGGGATTTTGCTTACAAACAAATTTTTCCGCAGTATTTATAATCGCTTTTTACCAGGATATTTTTCGGCTTCACTTGGATCTTCTACCGGAGCACAAATTTTTACAGCGCCGATATCTTTAAAAATGTTTGGAAGCTTCGCACCCATAGGAATTATTGCAACCTCTGTAGTTTCTCCAATTGTAACAATTTTTATTTATTCAGGACTTTTATTTATTATTATAAGTCTAATTATTCCGCCGCTTGCAATACCTAGTGGAATTTTTATAAATTTAGAGTATACTATAATCAAGTTTTTAATTTCATTTTTTTCAAGCTTTTGATTATAAAAATGCTCAGGAGAAATAATTGACACATCCCGATTACAATTCAGCTGCAGAATTAAAAGGAGTTCTCGAAGCAAACGGATTTTCAATGCAAAAAAAGTTTGGTCAGAATTTTTTAATAAATCAGCAGGCCAGAAATAAACTGATTGATGCGTTAGACGTTAGTGAAGGCACAAAGGTTTGGGAAGTAGGGCCGGGCCTTGGAGCAATGACAAGCGGACTTCTGGAAAAAGGTGCCGATCTTACTGTATTTGAAATTGACCGGGGTTTTATTTCTCTTATTTCGCAATACTTTGAATCATACAGCCAGAAAGGTTCTTTTAGAATTGTAGAAGGTGATGTTCTTAAAAACTGGTATGGCCAGACTAAAGACGGAAGCCAGCTTCCTCAGCGTTTTTTTGGAAATCTTCCTTACAATATTGCAGCTTCTATTGTTGCAGATACAATTGAAGCCGGAATCCGCTTTGAAAAATGTGTTTTTACAGTACAAAAAGAAGTTGCTGTACGTATGGCCGCAAAAGCAGGGGATGCTGATTATTCATCGCTTTCTGTTTTATGTAACTGGGCTTATGATGTAAAAAATCTTATTGATTTATCAGGTTCAAACTTCTGGCCAAAACCAAATGTAGATTCAAGAGCGGTTATTTTTACAAAAAAAGAAGATTTTCCCCGCTGCCAGAATCCTAAGTTATTTATAAAAATGCAGAGGGCACTCTTCAGTTCAAGACGAAAAACTGTCAGAAACAATCTTCAGGGATTTTTAAATAATAACGAAAAAACTATGCTATGCCTTGAAAAAGCAGGAATTGACCCGATGCGCAGGGCAGAGGTTTTGACAATTGAAGAGATGCTTAAACTTTCTGATGTAATAAATGCAGAGGCAAACAAATGAGTAATATTAAAGAAAACCTGGATATAATAAATCAAAAAATTCTTGACGCAGAAAAAAAATCAGGCCGAAAGCAGGGGTCTGTAAAACTAATGGCTGTAAGTAAGTTTCATCCCCTCGAGGCAGTAATAGAAGCTATAAATGCAGGGCAGACTTTATTTGGAGAAAACCGTGTTCAGGAAGCATATTCAAAGTTTAAGCCAGTTTTTGAAGAGTATTCCCAAATAGAACTACACATGATTGGCCAGCTTCAAACAAATAAAGTAAAGCATGCGGTTGAAATTTCTTCTTGTATTGAATCTGTAGACAGAATTGACCTTATAAAAGAGATAGAAAAACAATGTTCCAAGCTCAATAAATCAATAAAAATCCTTTTTGAGTATCATACAGGAGAAGAATCTAAATCAGGCTTTACAAATGATGATGAATTATATAAGGCTCTTGATATGTTTAAGAATAAGAATTTTCCTCATGTAATTCCTTATGGCTTTATGACAATGGCTCCCTTTACCAATGACAAAGAACTTGTAAGAAAATCCTTTATAACCTTAAGGCTTCTTGCAGAAAAAATCAAAAATCAATATCCTATGTTTGAAATGCCGGAACTTTCTATGGGAATGTCCGGAGATTTTGAAATTGCAATTGAAGAAGGTTCTACACTTGTTCGTGTTGGAACTGCAATTTTTGGAGAACGCGTTTACTGATAATGAAAAATAAAAGGATTTTTGCAGCATTTATCATTTTTCTCTTTTTTGCAGTAGAAAATTGCTTTTGCCAGACTAATACAAGTCCAGAACCTTATTCCGATGATGAGTTCCCTCAATTTATGCTGGATCTCAGACGTTTTGAAATAATAACCCTGGGGTCCATGCCTTTTATTACACTTAATTCTTCTATTGTTTATAACGGCTATAAGTTTGCTACCGGAAAAAGCGACACATTTAATCCTTTGGCAACTGCAGATTATTCTCAGGATGAAATGGAGAATATCATAATCACTTCTCTTTGTATTAGTGCAGGTATTGGACTTACCGATTATATTGTAAACCTTGTAAAAAGAAGCAGAATAAATCGAAGACTCAGGCAGCAGGATTCAAATATCAGTATTGAAGAAAATCCAGATGCAGTAAGAATTCCTCTTCCTTCAAAAGATAGTTCCGATATTACTGAAAGTCAAAGTGAGGCAGAATAATGCCTTATTTTTCTACAAAAGTCCCGGATGATTATAATAAAGCAGAACGTCTCGATAAATTTATTGCCTCCCTGCCAAACGGAATGAACCGTTCTAAATTAAAAAGTGGTGTTACCGAGATTCTTATTAACGGCAAAAAATCAAAGCTTTCTTCAAAAGTAAATGCAAATGACCTTATAGATATTGAATGGGAAGATAATATCCCCGAAAATATTGAACCCGAGAATATTCCTCTTGATATTATTTATGAGGACGAAAATGTTACTGTTATAAATAAAGAACAGGGCATGGTAACTCATCCAGCCTGCGGTAACTGGAACGGTACTCTTGTAAATGCTTTGCTTTATCATTGGGGGCGGGAAGCTGTAAAACAAATAAAAGAGGGAAGCCAGCAAAAAATTTTAGAGTTCCGCCGTCCCGGGATTGTTCACCGTCTTGATAAAGAAACTTCTGGTATTATTATTACTGCAAAAAATAGAGAAACAGAGGAGTTTCTTTCTGAACAGTTTAGAAAAAAGACTCTTCGCAAAGAATATATTTTAATTGTAAAAGGTCGTCCACCACAGGTTGCAGGAGATATCCGCACTTACATTATAAGAGATCCTAAAGACCGTAAGCGTTTTAAGGCTGTAGATGATACGAGTCAGGGTAAATATGCAAGGACAATTTATCACTGTATTGCAAGTTATGGAAATTATACTCTTGTGCGGGTTCGCCTTAAGACAGGACGTACACATCAGATTCGTGTTCATATGAAATATCTGGGATGTCCTATTGTAGGAGATCCTGTATATAATAAGGTAGATCCAATTTTTCCGAATGCCACACTTATGCTACATTCAAAGCTTTTGGAAATTATGATCCCCGGAGAAGATAAAGCCCGTACCTTTATTGCAAAAACTCCCCAGCGCTTTATTGATTTACAAAAAAAACTCAGATCCATGTATAATAAAAAAGAGTTTTAAATATGGCAGAAGAGATTACAGTTATACATGAAGCAAGTCCTCAAAAACCATATTTGATTATTGATAAAGCTGCAGGCCTTCCTTCGGCTCCATTAAATGAAAACGATACAAATAATGCCTTTTACCAGGCCGCAAAACTTTATCCCCTGCTTCTGAAGGTTCAGGGAAAAAAGGCGGTTGAACACGGTTTATTACATCGCCTTGATACTGCCACCAGTGGACTTATGATAATTGCTGCCACACAAGAATGCTATGATTTTTTGCAGGAAGAACAAAAGCAGAGGAGAATTATAAAAACCTATACAGCAGAGTGTAATTTGCAAGCTGCATTCCCAGATCAAAATATCGCGGTCCCAGAGCAAAAGATCGCGGTCCCTGAGCTCGTCGAAGGGGACTCTTTTATCATCCAATCCTATTTCCGTGCATACGGCCCTGGAAGAAAAGAAGTTCGCCCTGTAACATCTTCTTCAAATAAAGCCGCACTTCAAAAAGTTGAAAAACAGGTTTTATATACAACAGAAGTTTTAATTAAAGAAATTAATCATGAAAGAAATACAGCTTTAGTTGAATGTACAATTACAAAGGGCTACAGACATCAAATCCGCTGTCATCTGGCCTGGTACGGGCTGCCTATAATAAATGATATTGTTTACAATCCACTGGCTAAAAATAAAAAAGACACAGAAGAAATGCATTTCTGTGCTACTAAAATTCAATTTGAATACCCGGAAGGAGACTTGAACTCCTATGTCCGTAAGAACACTTGGACCTGAACCAAGCGCGTCTACCAATTCCGCCACCCGGGCAATTAAGTTAAATAAGTATATCAAAAATATGAGTTTAAGTCAAACAGAGTGTATTTTATAGGCTTTCCTATAGAAACAATAGCTTCCAGCCGAATTCCGTCTTGAAAAACCGGTGGCTAGCCACCTAAACGCTGAATTGCCTTGGAACTATATACGTTGCCGCCTGGGCGGCAGCAATTCAGAGTTTTTTTTCAATCCGTAATTCGGCTTCCCGCTATTTTTTTGATTGGATTTCTAAGTAAATTGACTTATATGATATTTTTGATTTATTTATTATAAACAGCTGTAAAGCCCGATAACAAGTGCGATGAGGATGGCTATTACTAGGATGTAGAGCCAGATGGGGAGGCTGCCGTCGTAGGATTTGGTAGATGAGGAGGATCTTAGGCCTAGAAGGTTTCTGGTGCCGAAAGAGCTTTTTTTTCTGTTGGAAGGGGTAACGGCGTAACCGCAGGCGGGACAACCGTGGGTGAATTCTTCGGTTCGGCCGACTTTTCCGCATTTTGGACAGCGTACAGAGGCAAAAAATTTACCGCAGTACTGGCATACTTTATCATTCTGGTGAACTTCTTTACCGCAGAATTCGCAAAAAAATTTGGCTCTTTTTGACCTGTTAATTCTCTTCATAAATATCTTTTATTTCCACAATAACAAAGGTATTAGAGGGAGCAAGGCTCATTATATTTTTTATAATTACCCGGGCTGTTCTTACTTTTATGCTGTCAAAAAATGAAAAGCTTTCAATAAGCATTTCTTCTTTTACACTTGATAAGTCTGCTTCATCAAAGAAAGAACAGGAAAGCGTCTTGCCGTTATAATCAAAATATTTACCGCTGATGAACTTTTGTGTTGAAGGGTGTGTGAACATAAAGTGACCGGTATTTGTCACGGCTGTTTCTTGTGATGAAGTTTGGGTATTTTCGACAAGAGGAACTTCTTCTTTCGGCCCTTCGACAGGCTGTCGTTCGCTTCGCGAACTTACCAAGTTTTCTTCGAAAACTTGCGGACCAATCTCATCTTGTGGTTCCTGAGCTTGTGGAAGGACCATCTTACCAAACTCATCAAACTCAGAAAAACAACCTGTCACGCCTAAAACTCTTGCTTTTTCTTGGTCTTCGTCAGAAACAGGGGTAGGCTCATAAAGATATATCTCTACATCATCACCACCAATTCCGCTTTTTACAAACTGAACAAGAGTTTTCCAATGACGTGGATATTCAGAAGAACTAACGACAATTAAATCGGGTCTTATTTCTTCAATATTGTCTAAAGCTTTTAAAAGCCACTTATAAATAATGGTATCATAATTTGCATTTTTGAGAATTTCATCCAGAGTAGTGTAAACTTTTTCATCTTCAGAAATAATCAGAGCTTTCATACAATAACCTTATTTTATAAATTACTCAGTTCCAAGATTTACAACATTGTAATCATAAATTGTCCAGATTCCTTCGCGCTGACGAACCTTGTAGGTATAACGTTTCTTTTCGCTGAAGTTAGGATATTTGAACCATTCAATTACAACAACAGAACCTTCAGTAGGAGAGTAGGTTGTTTTTTCAATCTGGAAGCGTTCCGGAACTGCAATAATATCATTTTCAATTCTAGACTGCATCAAGTCTGCTTTATAAGATTCAATCATTCTTGCTCTTTCTTGAGCAGAAACAGAAATGTATTTTTTGCTTAAAGCAGAGTTTCGTTTTAAAAGAGATTCAACATCCATGTAAAGGAAGTACTGATCCCAAAGGGATTTTTGTCTTGCAATGATAGTCTGTTCAACAACTTTATCAGGACCAATTTCCTGAGGCTTTAAGATTTCATTTGAATTATCTTTTACAGGAACATAAGTTGAAGAAGCAGCAGAAGCAGAAGGTCTGATTTCCAAAGTCAGGCGGTTAGAAATAAGCTTGATATATTTTGATTTATAAAGTTCCGGATAAAAACTCATTTCAAGATAATAAACAGAAGGCTCATCAACTTTAATATAATCCTTTACGTTTTCAATGAATGAATACTCTTCGCCACCTTCAAGTGCAATTTCGCGGAAGTATACAGTTCTGTTTGTAGTACGTTTTTCAATAACAGAATCTGTTGGTTCAAGGGCACTGTTCTTTACAGTATAAGCATAAAAGTCCAGGCTAAAGGCTCTGTCATCTGCAAGCTTAAAACGTAGGGTTTCTGTGCCATTATTTTTAATTGTAATATGAACATCTATAGGGTTTTCATCGTTCATTCCAGGATAATAAATTGATCTGTTATAATACTTGATTGAAACAGATGCCTGTGAATAATCAGGCTGTTTAGCTTCCTGGCCAAATAAAGACTGTCCAAAAAGACAAAGAATTGATATAATAACTGAAAGTTTACGGATTTTCAAAGTATTCTCCTGTAAAAAGTTTTTATCTATTATATAATTATTTTCGGTATTTTTAAATGAAATCATTATCATCTTCTGTTAATAATTTTCTCCATAACTGGAAGGATTTTTCTGCTGCTGCAGACAAAATAACATCCTCTGATGTACAATTTCCTCTTCAAATTTCCGGAACTCACGGAAGTCTTTTTACATATTTTTTAAGTGAACTTAGCACTACTGCAAAATTCAAAACCCTGCAAGCAATTCAATACAGTAATTCAAGTAAAAAATCTGGTGAATATAAAAGTTTTTCTCAGGATTACCTTATTGTAGTTCCGGGCGAATTTGAAATGAATAACCTTACTCAGGATATAAAAACAATCTTTCCCGAAGCAGAAGTTTTTCTTTTTCCAAGTTGGGGAACAATTCCATATAGGCCTGCAGCTCCTGGTTCTTTAGTTTTTGGTCAGCGAGCAGGATTCCTTTCGAAGCTTTTAGAAAAGCAGACCTTTACTACAAACATAAGTCCCCGCATTTTTATAATCACACAGCGATCTTTTATGAGCGCCTTACCGCCACCAGAATACACAAGAGGGTTTTCCTTTTCGCTTAAAAAAGGTGATTTAATTGATACTGTTAAGATTGCTCAAAAACTTACAGAAATCGGTTATATAAGAGTTTCAAGAGTAAATGTAAGAGGTGAGTTCAGTCTGCGTGGAGAAGTTCTTGATATCTTTCTTCCGCTTGAAGAAAATCCGGTACGAATTGTTTTTGATTTTGATACAATTGAATCTCTCAAAGAGTTTGAAACCGATTCCCAGATAACACTTAAAAGTAGGGAAAAAATCACAATTTGTCCTACAAAAGAAGTTTTATGGACAGAAGAGCTTGTAGAAAAATTAAGAGCTAAACTAAAAGAATATCAGGAAACTGCAATTTCTCCAGATTCCAACAGCCAGCATATACATCTGCCTTTTACAGAACATGCCCTGCAGTATCAGGAAATGATGCTGGATGAACTTGCTGTAAAAAAAGAAACAGAAGGCGAGGAGTTTTATTACAGTCTTTTATGGGACAGGCCTTATTCAATTCTTGATTATATTGCTGATAATACTTTTGTCCTTTTTTATGATTATGACAGAATTTTAAATGCAGAACTTGCAATAAACCGTGAATTTTCAGGCATGTACCGCAAGACAAAAGAGGATTTACCGGTTTTACCGCCTGACATGATGCTTTATGAGCTCAAATTTTTACTAGAAAAAGTCTCAAATAGTCTATATTTTAAGACAGTTATAGACGAAAATGAGAATCCGGACTCTTTAATTACATTAAAAACAGAACCTTCTCGCAGTTTCTTTGGAAATTTAAACTACATGAAGGAAGAACTTACAAATCTTCAGAACGATGGCTGGAATATCACAATTTTTACCGACAACGATAATCAGCAGCTTCGTATTCATGAAATATTCAAGGACTGGACAGATATCGAGCCGGACGGGATTCGTAAACCAGTTCAACTTATTCCAAAAGCAATTTCAGCCGGCTTTAATATCCCTGAAATTAAACTTCTTATTATTCAGGAAAACGAGATCTTTGGACGCCGTAAGTATGTTGCAAAATCAGTAAATAAAGCTAAATCTCAGGTTATCGATACCTTTGTTGAGCTTAATCCGGGAGATTACATAGTTCACGTAAACTGGGGAATCGGGCTTTTTCATGGAATTGAGCGTGTAAAATCTCTTGGAAACGAAAGGGATTATATAAAGCTTGAATACGCAGATCAGGAGTTTGCCTTTGTTCCAATTGAGCAGGTAAACCTTGTTCAACGTTATATCGGCAATGAAGGAGAAAAACCTCGTCTAGACCGCATAGGAAGCAAATCCTGGGAAAACAGAAAGAGCAAAGTCCAGAAAGCTGTAGAGGATCTTGCACAAAAGCTCATAGATTTATATTCAAGAAGAAAGGCAAGTGTAGGGTACGCTTTTCCAAAAGAAAAGGAGTGGCAGTCTGCTTTTGAAGCAGCTTTTCCTTATGAAGATACTCCAGACCAGATAACAGTTACCGAAGAAGTTAAAGCCGATATGGAAAAGCCTGTTCCAATGGACCGTCTTGTTTGCGGAGACGTTGGTTATGGTAAAACAGAAATTGCCATGCGTGCCGCATTTAAAGCAGTTATGGGTGGTAAACAGGTTGCATTCCTGGCACCAACAACAATTCTTGCAGAACAGCATTATGAAACTTTAATTGAACGCTTTAAGAATTTCCCTGTAAAAATTGCCCGTTTAAGCCGCTTTGTGCCTGCTGCCGAACAAAAGAAAACTCTTTTTAAGCTTTCTATGGGCGAACTTGATATACTTGTAGGAACCCACAGAATAATCCAGAAAGACGTTCATTTTAAAAATCTTGGCCTGATGATCATTGATGAAGAGCAGCGTTTTGGCGTAAAGGACAAGGAACGCCTTAAGGAAATGAAAAACAATGTAGACTGTCTTACAATGTCTGCAACACCAATTCCACGAACCCTTCACATGAGTCTTTTAAAAATCCGAGACATGAGTCTTTTAACAACTCCGCCACAAAACCGCCAGCCAATTGAAACTGTTATAGACGAATTTAGTGATGACAGAGTTGCAGCAGCCATAAGACAGGAAATGGACCGCGGTGGACAGGTTTTCTTTTTGCATAACCGTGTTGAATCTTTGCTGGAGATCCGCCAGAGAATTGAACGAATTGTTCCTGAATGCCTTGTTGATATTGCCCATGGCCAGATGACCAGCCAGGAACTTGATGATATTTTCCATCGCTTTAAGATGGGTGGTTTTCATGTTCTTATTGCAACTACGATCATCGAAAACGGAATTGATATTCCAAACGTAAATACAATCATTATTGACCGTGCAGATATGTATGGAGTTTCACAGTTATATCAGCTTCGTGGCCGTGTTGGACGCAGTGACCGAAAAGCCTACGCATATTTATTATATCCAAAAGATAAAGCTCTTAGCGAAGTTGCAATGAAACGACTCCAGGTTATCAGTGATTTTACAGAACTTGGAAGTGGCTTTAAAATTGCCATGAAAGATATGGAAATAAGAGGCGCGGGTAACCTGCTTGGAAAAGACCAGTCGGGGGATGTATACGCAGTCGGCTTTGATTTATATATGCGCTTACTCAATGAAGCCGTTAATCGTCTTACAGCTCAAAAAGATTATAAACCCGAAAGCGAAGTTCTTATGGAACTTGAATATACAGGATATATTCCAGACACTTATGTAACTGTACCTCAAATTAAAATGGAGATATACAAGAAGATTGCATCAATTACAACAGATGCAGAATTTGAAGCAATTGTAAATGAATTATCTGATCGTTTTGGACCAATTCCTGATGAAGTTTCAAGTCTGCTGGCTTTAGCAGAAATAAGAATTATCTGCGGCAAGCTTTCAATAAAATCTATAAGAGAAAAACAAGGAGAGGTAAAGGTTGAATTTGGCAATACCTCAAATTTCTCAATTGATAAATTGATGAAGCTTATTAAAGATAATCCTGGAACTATACATTTAAACCCAACAATGCCAAATGTGATGTTTATAAAACTTGGTAAAATCGGCTTAAAAGAAAAATCTGAATTTATACGAGAAAAACTAAGCCAGTTGGCCTAAAAAAGCAGCTCAAGTCGCCTAAATGCCCATTTTTCTATATTATATTACTACTCATAACGCATATTCTGTCTACCTGAACAAGCATATTATGCCCTTTTACTAGAATCGGAGAGCGCTAAAATATCTTATACACCTTATTCTTCCCACCAAGATAGTTATTCGAAACACCATCATCTTCATACAATTCAAATGGTTCACAAGTGCCGTTATTATCAGGGAATCTAAGGGCTTTTATGGAGTTATTTTCATTTACAGGAATTACACAGCCTTCTTTTACAAATAAAGGAATCTTATCAATTGGAGCATCACAGTCTAGCCATTTACCGCCATTGTATTTCTGACCAGTCCACCAGTCGTACCAGGCGCAATCTACAGGTAAGTAAACTCTACGGATTTTTGGGGTATTTATGGCTGAACCCTGTTTATCATAATACATAGGTTTTATTACAGGGCAAACCATAATAGAAGGCCCGAACATAAACTGATCACTTATTTCTACCGTTTTAGAATCATTAAATTGGGTAAAAAGAGGTCTTATAAACTGTTCATCATCCTTCCACACTTTACCTGCAACAGAATAAATATATGGCATGAGCGTATAACGAAGCTTAATAAAATCGGTTATTGCATTATAAAATACATGAGATTCATCATCAAAAGCCCATGGCTCTCTACGGCAGTCGGTACCATGTGCACGGAACATTGGTAAAAAAGCACCTAACTGCAGCCATCGTGTATATAACTCACGGTAAGAAGGATTTTCTACAGTATTATCATAATCTCCGTTCCAATACCAGTTTATGCCCTTTTTAACAAAAAATCCGCCGATGTCAAAAGTCCAGTATGGAATACCTGAAAGACTAAAATGAAGTGCTGCTAATAGCTGATTTTGTAAAGTTTCCCATGACGCACTTGTATCTCCGCTCCACAAGGTTACTCCATATTTTTGACTTCCTAAAACTCCGCTTCTTGTAAGTATAAGCATTCTTCGTTCCGGAAAATCACTCTTCTGGCCTTCATACATGCCTTTTGCGTGATAGTATCCATAAGCATTTGACTTTTCTAACGGCATTATATCCTGAGCATTTTGTAAGTATTCTGCAAATTGGAGCTCTTCTGGTGGAATTTCGTAGTGGTTCCATTCAGGAGTACTAGGTTCACTTGAGTCACACCACCAGCTTTCAACACCAAAATTGGATAACCCTTCCCTAGCCTGTTTCCAGTACAGTTCCCTCGCCTTTTTATCAAACGAATTACAGATATTTACACCTGGTAATAAACAGTTATTTTCAAGCATTTCCTTGTAATTCTGACATTTTTCGTCCATGCTTGGCCAGATTGATATCATAAAATGAACGTTATTCTTTGCTAGCGTTTGGATCATTATATCTGGAGTTGGAAAACGAGATTTATCAAAAGATTTCTGCCCCCACATACCGTCTTCCCAGCTTAGCCAGTCAAGAACTATACAGCTTAAAGATATATCTCTTTTTTTGAATTCAGCAGCTACATTTAATATCTCTTCTTGAGTTTCATAACGCTCCTGAGACTGTACATATCCAAAAGCCCATTTAGGAGGAATGAGCGCTTTACCAGTAATTTGACGAGTACATTTTACAATATCAGATTTTTGCAAAGGCGCAATAAAATAATAATCAAGATAATAATCTGCTGTAGTATAAAAATACGTAGAATCAGTATCACAAAAAATTGAAGGACTTTGAGTAGAAAATAAAACAGAATATCCTTTACTTGAAACAAATGATGGAATAGCAATTTTTTTATTTGCCTGATTCAAATATTGTTTTGTATGACGCAAGTCCCATTTTCCATGTTCACACTGCCCTAATCCAAAAATCTTTTCATCAGCATCAAGCAGAAAATCTAACCTTGTTCTATAAAGTGTTTTATCAAAAGTTTTATCTGCTGAAAGAATCTGTTTTTTTACACCGTCGGCAGTTTTGATTTCCTGGGTTTCAATTTTTCCTGCACTTATAAAAGAATCAAACTTTTCCACATGATGACTATTGTGTGGTTTTTCTGAAAAAAGAAGTGTCTGGACTCCACTGTCTTCCTTTTGAAAAAAACTTACAGAGCTTGTTTCCGGATCAATTTTGCAAATTAAGTGTTTTGTGCATACAGAATAAAAGTTGTCTGATTTTATAAATGTATATTCTGGTTTTGTTGCAGGGGTTAAAAATTCTTCAGTCTGATGAATATCAAAGCTTTTTTCTGCAGTAAATGAAACGCGGATAATATCATTATTGAATACTAATACCCTTAAAATCCCAAGTTCAGAAGTAAAATAAATACAGTTTTGTTCCTGTGTACAACTGATAATCTTTGAGTCTTTTGGTTTTATTGGGGTAATCATATTATCCTCTTTTACAGCATTCCAGAGATTTGCTCACCGGTAACAGGTCTTGAAAAATAGAATCCCTGCTGAATATCACAGCCTACAGATTTTAAGAATTCACTTTGTTGGGAAGTTTCAACACCTTCACAAAGCGTAGTAATATCAAGCTGGTGAGTCATATTGATAATGTTAGAAATAATAACTCTTTCTTTTTTATGAAGTTCTTCTGACTGTAAAAAGCATTTATCCATTTTGATAATATCAATAGGAAGCTCGCTCAAAAGATATAAAGAAGAATAGCCGGAACCAAAATCATCCATTGAAACTTTAAAACCTAGTTCATGGAAAGTGCGGATAAAGTTCATGGCTTTTGCAGTATCGGCCATGCACACTGTTTCTGTAATTTCAAACTCAATATACTTGGGTGGAATTTTAAATTCATTCAAAAGGCTTTTTACATAATTTATTATATCAAGCTTTTTAAAATGCTGACGCGATACATTTATAGAAATTGGTACAACCTTTAAGCCCTGCTGCAATCTTTGCGAAATGAATTTAAATACTTCCCTGTACATAAAATAATCTACAGCAATTATCTGCCCGCTTCGTTCAATAATTGGGATAAACTGGTCTGGTTGAATTATCGTTCCATCCGGCTTTTTCCAGCGAACAAGAGCCTCTGCCCCACTCACCTTACCTGTTGTTGAATCTATCTTTGGCTGATAGTATGCAACAAGTTCTCCATTTGAAATTGCAGAATCTATTGTCGAAAGAATTTCTATTTCGTGATTAATCTGCGAAGACATTTCTTCTCTAAAAATTACAACAGAATCTTCGGTGTTATTTTCGCGGGCAATTTTACGGGCCAGGTTACAGTTTGAAATTACAGTTTCGGCATCGATATTGGAATTGTCTTTTGTAATAAAATAAACTCCGGTACAGATTCTAAGACGATTGCATTTATATTTACTTCGAAGCTCATTTTCTATAAGCATGTTTCTGGTAATAATCTGATTATGCAAAATATCTTCATCGTGAATATCATATAAGCCGACAGTTACCATATTGTCAGAAACAACACGAGACCCATATAAAAAATTATTTTTATTGCTGCTGAGTAATTTAGCATAATCTGCAAGAAGATCGTTTCCTGTTTTATAACTGTATGTATCATTAAAATATTTGAAATGTTTTATATCACTATAATCAATTAAAATTATTTTATCATCAAGATTGTCAATAAGAGACTGGAGTTTTGGGACAAATTCCTCATAGCTGTCTAGGCCGGTAAGCGTATCCATTAAATACCTCTAACTTTTTTATTTATAAGATAATTATATATTAGAAAAGTAAATTTTACAAACAAAAAAGTTTACTAATACAAATCCTTTTTTCGGTAATTAATGCTCATTAAAAGGCCCATGCAGGTCATTACAGTAAGTAAGGAAGAACCACCATAAGATAAGAATAGCAAAGGAATTCCGGTAATAGGCATTATGCCCATAACCATGCCTGTGTTGATGAAAAAGTGGAAGGTTATCATTCCAAATACTCCTGAAGCAATATAAGTTCCGTAGCGGTTTGGACAATGTCTTATAATCATCAGGATGCGGATAAAGATTGCAAAATATAAAAGGAAAACAATACAACCGCCAAAAAATCCAAACTCTTCTGAAAGAATACTAAAAATAAAGTCTGTACTCTGCTGAGGTAAGAATCGGTAATGGCTTTGAGTTCCATTTAAAAATCCCTGTCCAAAAGGTCCACCAGCACCAATTGCAATTTTTGATTGAATGATATTCCAGCCGGAACCAAGAGGATCTTTATAAGGATTCATAAATACAATAAGACGTTTAATCTGGTAATATTTTAAAACCTTAGAAAATGCAAGTGAACCAATAAGCGAAAATGCAAGAATAGAAAAACAATAAGAAATCCAGATCATATAACGTGGAAAATGGAAATACTTTCGTAAGATGAGACTAACAGATGCAATAAAGGAAGCTGTAAAAATGAGTATGATTCGGAATTTTGGAGTTGTTAAAATTGAAATTACCGAATATGGATGAAGGGCAATTTCACTGTTCCAAACCGGAAGAATTGCAAAAACAATTGTAAGCATACCAAAGGATAAAACATAAATAATGTATCGCAATGGAACATCTGCAACAAAACACATGAATAGGAAAATTGGAATATAAACACTTGCAGTTCCCATATCAGGCTGAATTAAAATCAGGCCCATAGGCAGCATCATAATTCCTGTTGCAATTAAAAATCGTTTTATAGGATTTTCGTTTCTACTGTTATCAAGATATCGGGCAAGGTACAAAATAAAAAAGACTTTTCCAAACTCCGAAGGCTGAATACCAAACTCGCCTATTCCAATCCAGCTTCTGGCTCCATTTACAAGTCGTCCAAATAATCGTGTATAAATTAAAACAAGAATAAGTGTCAGATAAAACCAGGGAGAAATGCTTTCGAGTCGGCGATAATCATAGATTGTCATTATAATTAAAAATACAAATCCTATGGCAGCCCAGATAATCTGTTTTTTATATTCATTGGTAACAGAAATACCTTCGGAGTTTATGCTGGAAGAATAAATGAACATTATGCCCATTGTAACAAGGATTGCAATTACTAAAATTAAAAAATAATCAAACATCGACAAGACTTTATTTTTCATTTGCAACCCTCCTACTCCATTCTTGTATGATTTGTATTTTGTTGATTTATTAAATATTCAAAGCCAAGTTCATGAATAGATTCTTCAAAGCTTTGATTAGCAAAATATCCCTGGATAATTATGTTGGTACAATAAGGTGCCCACCATTCCCATTTGTTGCAGGCCTCTACAATTGTAGCAACACAAATGCGGTCTTCAGGCGGTGCATCATAAGGAGCATAAGCAACAAGCCAGGAGTGCCAGCTCTGATCATTTTTTCTGTTAGGATTACTGTAGGGTTCAACTTCGGCAGTACCGGTTTTACAGGCAATCTTTACAATTTTATTATTCATAGGATATTGAGGAGTACCGTCTGTTACTGTATAACGAAGAGCCTCCTGAATCTCTTTCCAGACAGATTTATCGATTGTAGATTCTGTAAGAACAGAAGGTTTAACTTCCCGAATGACTTCATCAGAAACAGGGTCGCGCACTTCTTTTAATAAGTGTGGTTTGTAAATAACACCTTCGTTACTAACCATGGCAATCATATTTGCAAGCTGCAGCGGAGTTGCTTCCATGTAGCCCTGACCAATAGAACAAGACATTGTGTCTCCACCAACCCATTTCTCATGGTACTTTTTCTGTTTCCATTCTGCAGTTGGAACAAGACCCGATACCTGACTAGGCAAATCTATCTGGGTACTCTGACCAAAACCAAATTCTTTTGCATAAGAAGCAATTTTTTCAATACCAAGATAGTCTCGTCCAATTGTCCAGTAATAAACGTCGCAGGATTGTGCCATGGCATTCTTAAGATCCAGCCAACCGTGACCAGAATGCAGGTGACAATGGAAGGTTCGTCCACCATAAAGCATCTTACCTTTACATTCAATTGTTTTTGAAGACGGAAATGCCTTTTCCTGAAGCATTGCCGCACTCATGACAATCTTAAAAGTAGAAGCCGGCGGATAAGATATCTGAACAGCACGATTAATAAGAGGTTTTGAAGAATCATTTAAAAGCTTTGCATAAAGATTAGATGCGTCATCAGAAGTAAAAAGGTTTGAGTCAAAGTTTGGATATGAAACCATTGCAAGGATTTCACCCGTAGCAGGTTTTAGAACTACGCTTGCCCCTACTCTTTTTCCAAGAGAATCTTCTACAAGCTTTTGAACTCTTGAATCAATTGTAAGTACAAGCTTCTTGCCCATTTCAGGAGGCTCTACAATCGGTGTATCAGAAATAATTCTTCCGTGTACATCTACAGTTGCAAGTTCACGACCAGACTTACCTTGCAAAAGTTCATCATATTGTTTTTCAATTCCGGTTTTTCCTACAACACTAGTGTTTGTATAACCTTTGTTGTAAAGAACAGTCATTTCGTCTTTATCAATATCACCTACGTAACCAATGATATGAGAAAGAGAAAGTGTTGTATAAGTATAATTTCTTACTGGTTTAGAAACCCATGAAACTCCGGGTAAATCATTTTTATTTTCTGCAATGTTTGAAATAATGCTGAAAGGTACATTTGTCCTTACCTGAATTGTTGAATAAGAACGACGCACATTTTTTGGGATTCTTGCATCTATCTGCGATTTTGAAATTCCAAGATAACCTGCAAGCTTTACCATTACAGTGTCATATTTTGAAGCAGGGATTTCTCCGGGAATAACTTCAACAGCAAAAGAGTCGTTGTTTGTTACTAAAGCCATATCGGCATTACGGTCATAAATTTCTCCGCGGGAAGCCGGCAGTGTACTTATCTGACTTGAAATTGTTTTTGACTGAATTTTGTATTCTTCACCGTTTGTAATCTGCATTGAAAAAAGACGAAAAACATAAATTATTAAAGCAAAACAGGTAATAAAAAAGAGGATTATAACTTTTCCATTTTTTGAAATGTTTTGCTGGCTGTTAATCATTATCAATCATATCCTTAGTATCATGAATAGAAAGCTGAGGTTTAAAGAACGAGAGGAACTTAAATACCACAGGAGCCAGAATTATGTTTGCACAAAATTCAAATAAGAACTCGTAAGATATGATGCTGTAAACATTTAATGAAAGTTTTGGGAAAAATAAGGAAATTAAAAAGATTAAAAGTTTTTTTGTAAGGGTTGCAATTCCAACAGAAGCTATTGGAATTACTAAACCGGAAATGATGATTGTATTTGAGAACAAGCCAGTAATATAACCAATCAGTGTTCTAAAGACACAGTTGAAACCAAATGGAACGCCTGTTATAAAATCAAGGAAAAGTCCCGAAATAAAACCTGAAACTTCTCCGTATAACTTGCCGTTTAAAAGTGAAAAATAAATACAGCATATAAGAACTAAATCAGGAACGACAAGTAAGAATGAAATATTTGACAGAATTGAAGATTCTATAATTGTTGCGGCAAATAAAAACAAAGTACTTATTAAAAGTGATCTTACCATTATTCTACCACCTTTCTGTCATTCAGCTGCTTCTGGTTTACAACAATTACATTTTCGAGTCTTGAAAAATCGATGATTGGAATAAGCTCAATATTAAGTGAAGAGTTGTAATCAAGACTTATGATTTTTGAAATTGTACCAATAGGGATATCTTTAAGGTAATTGTCGTTTTCTCCGGAGGTAACAATTATGTCTCCGTAAGAAAGCTCGCTTGCAACATTTTTTCTGATATATTGAAGTAAAAGCGGTTTATCCTGGCTGCCGGTTCCATTTACAAGTCCAAGGTCACGCTGGTTCTGGATTCTTGCAGAAACAATGTAGTTCAAGTTATATACAGGCATTACCTGGCTAGTAAAAGTTCCAACCTGAACAACTTTTCCAACAAGCCCTCTGTTTCCATTCTGGAATGCAATTACCGGCATATTCTTTTTAATTCCGTTTACACTTCCTTTATCAATTGTAAGGTAGGTATAAACGTTATCAAAATCACGGGAGATAATTTGTGCCGGATAATTCTGTTCATCAAGCGAAACAGCAAAGTCCAGTTGTTCACGCAGGCGTTCATTTTCCTTACGGATATCGGCATTTGAACGCTGCATCTGTTCATAGTTTTCGAGCTTTATAACAAGATCATTATAATCTTTTTTAAGTTGCCTTAATTCTTTTACTGCATTAAAGGTGTCGCCAATTCCATGAGTAACAAAATGAATGCCCTTTTCGACAGTTGAAATGGCGGAAAATCCTATTTTTTTTAGATTAAGAACAAATCCACCACCGCTAAAATTCAAAACGATATTTGAGATTAGTAATAATCCAATCAGGAGGAATTCAGGAAATCTAAACTTAAAACCGTTCTGTTTTTTAGACATCTTAAGACCTTTTATTAAGTTGTATAGCTGCTGGAAACTATACTATTCGTTAAGGCTGTCGTAAATAGAACGTTCAGAAGACATATTCTTAAAGAGACTGAATGCTTCACCGGCTCCAAGAGCAACACATTCAAGAGGCTTTTCAACAAGAATTACAGGTACACCAGTTTCCTTAGAAATAAGACGAGGAAGCTCACGTAACATTGAACCACCACCAGTCATTACAATACCTCTTTCAATAATATCAGAAGCAAGCTCAGGAGGAGTTTCGCTAAGAACAATCTTTATTTCATCAACAATCTTATTTACAGGATCTTTAAGTGCTTCACGAACTTCTACACTATCAATTTCAAGGCGGCGTGGAAGACCGGTAATAGCGTCTGTTCCTTTGAGCTCCATTTTTTCAATAGTCTTTTCAGGAGCGGCATTACCAATCTGAATCTTAAGGCGTTCTGCAGCAGGCTGACCAATTATAAGGTTATGTACGCTACGGACATGCTTTACAATAGCTTCATCAAACTTATCTCCACCAATGCGGATAGAATGTGTAACAACCATGCCTCCAAGAGAAATAACGGAAACTTCTGTTGTACCACCACCAATATCGCAAACCATGTGTCCAGCCGGTTCATAAATAGGGATTTTTGCACCAATAGCTGCGGCTAAAGATTCAGGAATAACTTCTACTTCCTTGGCACCGGATTTAAGAGCTGCTTCAATAAGAGCACGGCGTTCAACATCAGTTACGCAAGATGGGATACCAATTTTCATTCTGATAGATTTGAACATCTGATGGCGCGGGATAATTTTTTGAATGAAGTATTTTATCATTTTTTCTGTACTGTCAATGTCTGCAATAACACCGTCAGCCAGAGGTCTGATTGCTATAATATTTCCAGGTGTACGGTCAAGCATGCGTTTAGCTTCTGAACCAACTGCTACAGTCTTCTTTGTACCGCGTTCTACGGCAATTACAGAAGGCTCATCAACAACCATACCTTTATCTTTTACATATATGAGGGTATTACAAGTACCAAGATCGATACCAATATCGGTAGAAAATTTGTCAAAAAATCCCATCAAAATCCTCCCATGATTTTTTGCGATTTAGTTTTTAATAATTAATCTATTATACAACTATTTCAATAAATAATAAAGAATATTCTTATATTATTCGCTTTATTCAGATAATTTTTTTAATGCACCGGAGTGATTTGGCTGAATTTTACGCGCTTTCCTCCATTCTGCACGTGCTGCAACAAGATTTTCCTGCTTTTCATAAATCAAACCAATACCATAATGTGCATCTGCAGAATTTTCATCTTTTGCCAAAACCGCATTAAACTGTTCCAGTGCATTTTGTAAATCATCTGTGTCTATATAAATATTTCCTAAAAGAAGCCTGCTTTTAAGAATTATTTCATCATTTGAGCTGTTGTTTATTATTCTAAAAAGATATTGGGATGCAGCACCTGTTTCGCCGGCTTTATAATACTGCTCTGCAATGCTAAGCAAAAGAAAATCAGATTCGCGGACAAGCAAGGCTTCTGTAAAAGCAGAAATACTTTCATAAGTCATACCAAGTGAGGCATAGCTTAATCCCAGGTATTCTGCAATATCATCGGCGTAGTAACCGTTTTCTCGTGCGAGGTTGAGATATTTAATTGCCAGATCTGCATAATAATATGTTGTGATTGTATTTTTATAAAAGTAAGCTTTTCCCAGCATATATTGGAGTTGAGGTAACAAGGATTTACTTGCATCATACATTGCCAGACGCAGATTATTTATACTTTCATCAAGATATTCCTGAACCTTGTAGGTATCAATCTGGGAAACTGCAAGATAGAAACAAGCGTAGCCGTAATAAGTTAAAGCAGTATTATTGTAAGGCTTATCCTGCAGGAAAACTTTTCCCTGTTCATAAACACCTTCATAATCGCTTTTTTCCCAGCTTTGTTTTATGGTTTTTATGGTGATTTTATTTTTGTTATAAGATTGAAATAAAAAGATTCCAAGACTTGCAATTGCTGCTATAAAAAGAAGAATACCCGAAACGATGATTGTGTTTCGAAGAATGTGATTTTTTCTTTTTGCAAAGGTTTTTATCTGTTCGTTCTTGGCTTTATTTTTCATTTTAATAAAATAAACAAACGGGACAATAAGCCGGGTTCTGTCTAAACAAATCACGAGGATTTATTTAATGACCATCTATCCGAACTTTGTATTACTACAAAGCTTTAGCAGCCTACCCGCAGTATAAGCTCGGAATAACAAACTGCTGCTCGGCCTTGCTCCAAATGAGGTTTACCCGCATTATCTGTTACCAGATAACCGGTGGTTTCTTACACCACCTTTTCACCCTTACCTTTTTCAAGGCGGTTTACTTTCTGTTGCACTTTCTGTCGTCTTACTGGGCTATGCAAGAAATTATGCAGCTGCCAGCAGACGCCCGGTTCTTATCCGGCATTTATTCCGAAGGAGCCCGGACTTTCACTCATAATTATATCTTATCATCAGGATATAACAACGCGGTCATATCCCGTTTGTTTACAGTATTTACAGTAAAAGAAAAAAGTTTTACTCTTCCTCTTCTTCCTGGCGTTCGTCATCATCTTCATCAGCGTCAGATGCATCTTCGTCAAGATCTTCGTCTTCATTTTCAAGATCTTCATCGCCATCGTCGTAGAGTTTTTCTTCTCTTTCTTCTTCGTCGTAGCCCTCTTCATCATCAAAATCATCATCAAGGTCTGCAAGGCTACCTGCATCATCCATACTGATAATTGGATCAAAGTCTTTTTCGTTTCCAGTATCTTCATAGAAAAGAATGCGGCTGCAGTATGGACAGAAGTTGATATTATCTCCTTCGCGAACAATGTTTGCAAACTGAGCAGGAAGAATCATATTACAACCTGTACAAACACGATTGCGAACAGCTACGATACCTTCTGAATTGCGCTGAATGATTCTCTGGAACTTGAAGAGGATTTCCTGATCAAGGTCCGGAGTAATTTTATCTTCATCTTTTTTAAGAGAAGTGAGTTCTGAATCGTATTTCTGTAATTCTTTATTAAGGTTTTCTTTAGAAGCAGCAAGATCACTTTCCTGAGAATTAATCATTTCTTCATTAATCTTCAAAGTGTCTTTAATTTCTTCAAGAAGTTTTTCTTCTTTCTGGAGTTCTTTGCGAACTTCTGTTTCTTTTTCTGTAGCTTCTAAAATCTGTTTTTCCAAAGCTTCGTATTCACGGTGAGTCTGGATATCATCCATTCCCTTTTCACCCTTTTCGCGTGACTTTACAGCTTCGTCTAAATCGAATTTCAACTGAGCCACTTTTGATTTTACTTCTTCATACTCGTTGTTCTTTTCGATGTATTCTTTCTTCATTCGGGCAAGAAGCTCTTCCTGTGAACCAAGCTGTTTTGGAGCTTCTTCCTTTTTCTTTTCCAATTCGTATTTCTTTACAAGGATTTTCTGTAATTTCTTTAATTTTTCAAATATGTCCTGTGTAGCCATTCGGTTTTCCCCTAATAAAATATCATAAAATTATATAAAAGATAGATTATCGGGTCAAGCCCGATAATGACACTCTCTTTTGTCCTATAATGACACTCTCTTTTGTCCTATAATGACACTCTCTTTTTACTCCATGTAATCCCTGAGCCCGTTTGCACGTCTTGGGTGGCGGAGTCGGCGCAAAGCTTTTGCTTCAATCTGACGGATACGTTCACGGGTTACATCAAAGTAAAGACCAACCTCTTCGAGTGTAAGAGAATATCCGTCTTCAAGACCAAAGCGCATCTTAAGAACTTCCTGTTCACGTGGTGGTAAAGTTCCCAAAACTGTTCGCAGCTGCTCCTGAAGCAAGGTAAAGGCAGTTTGTGTTGCAGGATTTTCAACTTCCTTATCTTCAATGAAGTCTCCGAGCAATGAATCTTCTTCCTCACCAATTGGAGTTTCAAGAGAAATTGGTTCGCGTGCAACATTCTTAACCTGTTTAACACGGCTTAATGGCCAGCCAAGCTGCTGGGCAATTTCATCATCAGTTGGTTCACGGCCAAGCTTCTGCATAAGCTGGCGGCTTTCGCGAACAACCTTATTAATCTGTTCAATCATGTGAACCGGTACACGGATTGTTCTTGCCTGGTCAGAAATAGAACGTGTAATTGCCTGACGAATCCACCAGGTTGCGTATGTAGAAAACTTAAAGCCCTTACGGTATTCAAATTTTTCTACGGCTTTGATAAGACCAATATTTCCTTCCTGAACAAGGTCAAAGAAATGAAGACCTCTGTTTGTATATTTCTTTGCAATGGAAACAACAAGACGAAGGTTTGCGTTGATAAGCTTATTCTTCGCCTTTTCCATCATTACACGGCCACTTTCGATTTCCTGGGCCATTTTAATGATATCTTCTACATTGTTTTCGTAATCGTATTCGAGCTTGTGAAGCTTTCTGTCAATTTTTTGAATCTGAGTGTAAATCTCGCGGATTTCATCGGCACTCATATTCAATTCTTCTTCGAGTTTTACAGCCTGTGAACGGATTGAGATTTTTTTACCAAGACGACGAAGTTCAGAAGGATTAGAAATGCGCAATTCCTTCATCTTCTTTTCCTGTTTCTGATGGTATTCTTCAATTTTTATAGTAGCTTCGCGATATTTTTGAGTAAACTTGTCGAGTTCTTCTGTCTGAATGTCAATTTTTTGAAGTTCAGGAATAATCTTTTTGCGAAGGGCCACAAGCTGATCATTATCAAAAATAGCGCTGGACTGCTCTGCTTCGAAAAGCTGCTTTTTAAGGGCAATATACTGCTTCATTTCCTGAAGAACAGGTTTTATGTGTTCACCATAAGCACTCTTAAGGCGGCGTTTATCGGCCATTTCTTCATTGAGTTCCTTGCGGGTCTTTCCAGGTTCGTGAATATCAATTCGAGTAAAGGCTTTAAGTGCAATGTTGTAGAATTCCGGAATCATAATTCCAGAGCCTTTGATTACATCTTTAATGATATTGTTTCCGTCTTCCATCTGTTTAGAAAGCTCAACTTCCTGGTCTGCAGTAAGAAGATTTTCTTTACCAATTTCTCTTAAATAAAGACGGATTGGATCATCTACGCTTGAATCCTTGTCGCTGTTTACAAGACGAGATTTCTGGCTGTCTAATTTTTCAAGGTTTTCAATTTCCTTAATTTCATCATTTGCGCCTTCTTCATCATCATCTTCCTGTTCAAGAATGATATCATCGTCATCATCTTCGGTTACATCAATATCATCCTGTGCAGGCATATCAGGTTCATCAGAAATTAAATCGGGTTCTACAAGTTGTATATTTTTTTCATTAAGAAACTTAAGAACAGTTTCCATTTGTGGAGAGTTTACAAAATCCTGACCAAGAATATCTGTAGCCTCGTCCCAAGTTACAAAAGGTTTATCTTTTGCAAAATCCAGAAGTTTTTGTACAGCAGGGTTAATGCTTGTTTCTTCCATTTGATTTTTCACCTACTTTGATAATAATTGAGCCTGTTTATCAAGCTCCATTTTTTGAGTAAGAAGATTGTTCATTTGAATTCTGTCATCGTCTGTAACAATAACAAAGTCTCGGATTCTTTTTACCAAAGCTTCGCGCTGTTCATCAATCTTATTTCTTTTTATGAACTTTATAGTATCCTGTATATAGGCTCCGCAGTTCGACTTTTGATAAACATTGTCTGACAAAGCATTCGTGATATATTGGGTTAAACCCGTTCCGTTACAACTTTCGATAATGTCAGGTATAGATAACGCTCCCTTTTGAAGACAATCTTCATAAATTCTGAATAACTTTCTGGCGTCGGGATTCTTAAAATCATCTTCATTAAGACTGGAACGTAAGGTTTGGAATTGATCTAAATCGGCTGTTATGGCAATTAACCCACGCAATTCTGCATCAAGGTTTATCTGCTGCTTATTTTCCTGATTATTATTTTGCCGGATTGTTATACGTTCTCGGGCTTGATTTCGATTTAAAAAGTCCCTTTTTACAGCCTCCGGTTTCAGATTAAACACCTGAGCTAATTGCTCAAGGCATGACTCCCTCTGAATATCTGACTGTAAACAGTCAATGTAGAGAAAAAATTCCAGTGCAGCCTTAGTTTTTCCCTCAGGCGTGTCAACAGGGTATTTTTTCCCTACTTTATTCAAAAGATAGTCACTATCTAATATAGCGTTATTTACTTGTACCGTCAAGTTCTCTGCGCCATATTTAAGCATAATTTCGGCAGGATCCTTTCCACCTTTTAACTGAATTACTTTTACTGTTAAATCGTGTTCGCGGCAAAGTTTTATGGCTTTCCAGGTTGCTTCCTGCCCCGCTCCGTCCGAATCAAAAGAAAGATAAACAGTTCCTCCGGCAACAAAGCCCGAAATCATTTTTATATGTTCTTCGGTTAAGGCTGTTCCTAAAGTAGCAACTGCATAATCCAGCCCGCACTGATGATATGCAATTACATCCATGTTTCCTTCGCAAAAGATAATTGATTTTTTCTGGCGGATTGTATTTTTGGCAAAATTAAAACCAAATAAGGTTTCGCGTTTTTTGAACTGAGGCAAGTCTCCCGAGTTCAAATATTTTCTTTGAGATTCATCTGCGGGAGGAATTACACGGCCGCCAAAAGCAACAACCTGACCTTTGCGGTTAAAAATCGGGAACATTAAACGGTCTGAAAAAAAGGAATAATCAGGATAATTCTGACTGAAAAGACCCGATTTATTCAAAAAATCCTGGCTGAAATTTTTACCAAGCAGAAATTTCTTTAACCATTTGCGGTCTGCAGGGGCATATCCAAGTTTAAACTTTTGAATTGTTTCGGTTGTAAGACCGCGTTTTGTAATATATTCAAGGGCTTTTTTCCCCTGTTCAGTTTCCATTAAAAAGTAATGAAACATGCTTGCAGTTCTTTCATAAAGCTCTATGTTTTTTTCTACAGTATCATCACGTTTGTAATCGGAAGGAACTCCACCGTCTTTATAACGGATTGGAATACCTGCTTTTTTTGCCAGATTTTCTATAGCCTCAACATAAGAAAGCTTTTCCATTTCCATTACAAACTTGATTACATCACCCGAAGCATGGCAGCCAAAGCAGTGATAAAACTTCTTATCGGAATCTACATGAAAAGAAGGTGTTTTTTCTCCGTGGAAAGGACAGCAGCCCCAAAAATCATTCGGACCGCGAGACTTGAGCACAGTATAATCGCCCACTACCGAAACTATGTCGGTTGTATTGCGAACTGCATCAATTGTTTCCTGTGCTATAAATCCTGCCATCCTCTTTTACCGCCTGATTTACTTTTTGGTGCTTAAGTTATGACTTGCTTTATGCTCATCAAAAGTAGAAGTAAATACATGTCTTCCTGCCTGAGAATCTACAACCTGGAAAAAATAATAATTTGTCTTTGGAGGATTTGCAGCCGCACTCAAAGCAACAAGTCCCGGATTAGAGATTGGACCGGGTGTAAGGCCTGCCCATTTATATGTGTTATAGGGATTATCTATTTTTGTATCTTCAAGAAGAACTCTGTCAGGATGAGGTCGACCTTGAATTTCTGTTATGATGTATACAATTGTAGCACATGAGTACAAGCCTATGTTCTGTTTAAGGCGGTTTGTAAATACACTTGCTATAAGAGGAGCTTCATCTGCAACACGATATTCACGCTCAACAATCGAAGCAAGAATTACAATATTATAAAGTTCCTGTGGAGTTTTTTCGGACAAGCCATCGATTGCTTTGATTTTTTCGAAAAAAGTTTCAATCATAATTTCGGCAGCATCGCGGGCAGTCATTCCAAGTGTAAAAAAATATGTTTCGGGAAATAAAAATCCTTCTGCACTTTCGCCTGCAATATTGTATTTATTCAAAAGCTCAGGAGAATAACATACAGCCTTAAAATCTTCCTGCTTACAGATATTATTATCTTCAAGGATTTTTCCAATCTGAGAAATTGTTTTTCCTTCCGGAATTGCAAGCTTTATATATTCCTGTTCTCCGGAGCATAAGGCATTTACAAGCTGGGCATAATTCATCTGGTAATTCAAGTGATAAATTCCGCTTTTAAGAACAAAATCTTGTGGTACCGGCTGATCTTTAAAAACAATATTCAGGAGTTTTGGATATCTTACAAAGTAATAAAAGAATTTTGCATTTTTAATGAGGCCTTTGTTCTGCAGTTCCTCTGCAATTGTAAAGGTAGAAGTGCCCATTGGAACTTCAAAACGAACGCTTTGATTTTGTAAATCGTCAGATACTTTTAACGGGGAAATTTGAGAATACAGATAATATCCCCCTGCTGCTATTACGAGAAGAATAAAAAACAGAAGGATTAGAAAAACTTTGCCTTTTGTTTTCATGAATAGAATTTTTTTACCTCATCTAAAGATAACGATTGATAAACAGCAGCTTCCAGGGCCTGATAAAAATATTCAAGACCTTCGGGTAAAGACTCCTGATTATCTCTTAAGAATTTAGCAAGACCTGCCACTTCTTTTGAAGTAAAATTATATGATAAAGTGAATTTTTTTTCATCTGGTTGGCGCATTGGAATCATAATTCAATTTCCATGTCCTCTTTTGCAAGGTCAATATAAATGTCTTTGTGTGCAATATATTGAGCATACCATCTTGCAGCCTGAAGAATTGAATCAAGCTTTTTGTCATCATAAGTAGGCTCATGATGGAAAAGATAGAGATTTTTAATATTCCAGTGAACGGCAAAATCAACTGCATAACAGAAGGCAGAATGACCCCAGTTCTGCTTGCGGTAAGCTTCTTCGGTTGTATACTGAGAATCTATTACAAGACAGTCGGCATTGCGGAAAACCTGCTCGTGCATTGGAGAAATATCAAAGTCATTTGAATTAAGTTCTACGTCTGTAGCAAAAACAAACTTTTTATTTCCTTCGGTAACTGCATAGCTGTAAGAAGTTCCCGGATGCGACATTGGACAGCATACAATCTGGGTATTTCCGATATTTATAGGGCTGCCCGGAATCAAATTCATAAAGTTCATCTTTTTAGTAAGGGCACCAAAAGGAACAGGATAATATGGTTGATTCATCTGATCTACAAGATATTGTTTTGCTTTTTCATCGGTTGAATATACATTAAACTCGCTGTTTGGATTATAAGCAGCATCAAAAAAAGGAAGACCCTGAATATGATCCCAATGAAAATGTGTAAAGAAAAGATTATAGATATTGTCTTTTGGAAGATTGCCCGATTTACCAAGAACGCGGATACCGGTTCCTGCATCAAAGATAAGTTCATTGCCAAGGGATTTTACTTCTACACAGGTAGTATTTCCGCCTGTTGTACCAAAAATCCAGGAAGGAAGGGATGAAACAAATTTAGCACGCGCTTCTTCATTCTTTAAATCATCCACCGTGATTCTTTGAACAGCTGCCATTATTTTTGACTGGATTTGCTGAGGCGTAAGCGGCGTAGGTAATGACCCTCTAACTCCCCAAAAATGAATAAGCACTTTATCCCCTCTTTCGTTTAGTTAATTATTATTATTGTAAATTAAAGGGGTGAATTTGTCAAATTGTAAAATATAAAAGTAATAAAAAAACAGATTCAGTATTAAAAATTGCGGAGCGAGATTTCTGATTTTGCGGAACGTCCTCTTCGTTTAGTGGAGCAAAATCAGAAATCTTGCGGAAGCGATTTTTATATTAAAATGCATTTTTTTTAATATTTTTAGAATTGCATACTTGACTAAGTTTCTGATTTTCAATAATATATAATAACTCTTGCTGCTTTAGCTCAGTTGGTAGAGCACGTGATTTGTAATCTCGGGGTCGTGGGTCCAAGTCCTACAAGCAGCTTTTAAGGGGAGTTCGCATAGCGGCAATTGCAAGGGACTGTAAATCCCTCGGCTCACGCCTCCAGAGGTTCGAGTCCTCTACTCCCCAGTAAAATGACTGCCTTGTGCAGTCTTTTTTTTTGCCTATTTCAAGATACTTTCAAAAAAGGGTAGATACTCATTAAGAATGACATTTTTCCAAAGATAATTTTTATGAACATAAAGTGCAGCCGCTTTTATCATTTCGTCGATTTTCTGCGGATTGTATAATTTAAGAGCAATTACTTCGCTAAGCTTTGCAATCAGATTTTCATGTGTATTATTCTGGTATAAAAATCCAGTTTTGTAATTTACAATTTTATTCAAACCGCCGGTTGCATTTGCCACAGGTAAAGTTCCATATATCTGCGAAATAAAATCTTCAAGCCCGCAGGGTTCAAAAAAGCTTGGAAGAACAATAAAGTCGCCGATTGCATTTACAAGACGGGCAGCTTTCTGGTTATAGCCATTTAAGAAAATTACTTTTCCTTCAAAGCGTGAACAAAGATTTATAAGTTCCTTTTCTAAAGAAATTTCACCTTGCCCTGCAATCACAAATTTTACGCTTTCGTAGTTATTCAAAATTGCGGGAATTGCTTTAATTAAAACAGAAATCCCCTTCTGGTTTGTAATGCGTCCGTGGTAAGAAATAAAAATCTGCCTGTCTTTTTCCTGGGGGCGGATATTAATTTTTCCGTAGGATTTCACACCTTCAATCTGCGAATACTGAATCTGTTCTACACAATAATCACGACACTTAAACTTTCCCTCTAAGTCGCCTGTCTCGGGATTAAACTCAAAAGGCAGATGGGATTCTTTCATGTCAGAAGGATTATAGCGTTCATAATCAATTCCGTTGGTAATACCTTTTATGTTTGTATAGCGGTTAAAGAAAATCGGGCTAAGACCTTCTGTTTCGTCAATGTTAAAAGGATCTATAAGTTCTTTTGCGTAATGTTCAGAAACAGTTGTAATATGAGCTCCTGCATTTGCTGCAAGAAGGAATGGTTCAACTTTAAAATCATTTAGGGCGCCTGCTAACTCTGCTTCCGGTAATCCTGTATACCAGGCTGCTTCTCCAATACTTGAAAAATTATGATGATATGCAGGACCTGCATTATGAATTGTTACAACAAAGGCTGTCTTCTCAAAAACTGCTTCTTTTTTTGCAAAGCAAGGAACAAGCGAACAGGAAGCATCCTGGCAGTGAATAATATCGGGAAGCCCGGCAGAATTCACTTTGTTGCCATAGGCACTCACAGCCTTGCAAAAAAGCGTATCCATAAAAGGTGTGTCTTTATGTCCAAAGCCTTTTACAAAATCGGGGTTCTTTTCCTGTTCGGCTGCGGTATAGGTATAAATGGCTTCTTTTTCTTCAAAGCAGGCGTGATGAACAAATATCACATCAAAATTTCCCTGGTTACAGACAGCTTTTTTATAAGTTACACTCTCCTCTTTTGCACACATTGGAATATTAAGAGCAGCAACTTCTGTAGTTTTGTGATTTTTAATAAGCTCAAGCGAAGTACATTTGAAATATGGAATGAATAAAGTTACAGAATGTCCGGCTAAAGCAAGTTCTTTACAAAGAGAAAAAGAAACGTTTTTTACTCCACCGGCTTCGGCAATACCGGCACATTCCATACTTACAATCCAGAATTTCATAATGAATTTGCCTCACTTGAATTGTATGAATAGTCTGTAATGGCAAGAACGTTTATGTCAAAATCGGGATACTCTTTGTAAAAAGCAAGGGCACTAACAAGCTCAGAGATGGTCAGGCTTTGAGGAGAAAAAAATGGATCCTGATTAAATTTTATAAGGATATAATCTGCAGCACGTTGTGCCAGGTAGGAAGCAACTCCATCAAGATAGCTTTCAAAATCATCCTGATTAGAAATTTTATTGTCATTTAAAAGATCGGCAATGAGCTCTGCTTCGTATGAAAGTGATATTTGAAAAGTAAAAGTATAATCGCCTGTATAACGCTTTCCTGTTATAGTTTTAGAACCGTTATATGGCTTATATTCAAACTTTTGAATCTGGGCATTTGTAGGAATTAAAAATTCCTTGTGCCAGGAGAATTTTCCCGGAATTACAAGATTTTTACTTACTCCACCTGTTTTTGATTGCACAATACCAATGCTTCCGGGTTTAACTTTTATTTGAGTCCATCCTAAAAAAAATACAAATCCACCAAAAACTAAGAGTATTAAAAAACATATAAAGTTCTTCATCAGAAAATCCCGAAAATTAAATCTCTTTGCAATAAAAATTAAATTACAGTAATATTATAACAACAGGAACTTTATGACACAAGAGAAAGAATCTCAAGGCTCTCAAGAAAATCAGAAAATCTCAAAAAAGAAGCGAATTTTTCCTTATGCAATTTTGGGAAAGCTTACAAGAAATTCGATAATTCTTGATTTTTTAATCTGCCTGCTTTTATTTTCTCTTTATCTCATCGGAAACTTTCAGTATTTTACAGACAGGACTCAGCTTAGGATTCTTTTAGTTTTAAGTATTACAGCTGCAGCCTTATGCATCCTTTCTTTTTTGGGAATTGTCGTTGAAGTTGTTTTTGTTTTTATGAAAGGCCGTAAGAGCTCTGCCTTTTTTTCGATTTTGCTATATATTTTTACGCTGATTATCGGAGGCGGATTAATAGGATTTTCTACAGTTATAAGACGAATTGCAGTTGGTATTTAGTAAGTTATGAAGATAAGAATTGATAAAGTTTTGAAAGATTTTAATTCTCATTTTGAAGACGCAGGCTTTAAGGCATATCTTGTCGGCGGTGCTGTTCGCGATATTTTTCTTCATAAAAAACCACATGATTATGATGTTGCAACAAATTCTACTCCCCAGGATGTCATGAAGCTTTTTAAGGTTGTTATTCCAACCGGCTTTGAACATGGCACAGTTACAGTTCATTTTAGGGGGCTCGAAATTGAAGTTACAACCTTCAGAACCGAAAGCGGATATTCAGACGGAAGACATCCGGACTCAGTAAATTACGCAGCAACAATTGAAGAAGACCTTGCCCGCCGTGATTTTACAATAAATGCAATTGCTGCCGATTTGAAAAACGGAAAGATAGTTGATCCTTTTGGCGGCAGAAGAGATATTAAAAAAAAGATAATCCGCACAGTTGGAAAAGCTCATGACCGCTTTATGGAAGACGGATTACGGCCTGTAAGATGTGTGCGTTTTGCATGTAAGTTGGGATTTAGTATAGAAAAGTGCACATATTCAGAATTATTCGATAGTGATGTACAGAATAAAATCAGGTTCATTTCTATTGAGCGCTTCCGCGATGAGTTTGATAAAATCCTTGCCTGCCCAAAACCTTCGCTAGGATTAAAGCTTTTAGAAGAAAGCGGAATGCTTGCAATATTTATTCCGGAGTTTCTTGCGGGGCGTGGATGCATTCAGTCTGACCAGCGAGGCTTTCACGATTTTGATGTATTGGATCATCTTTTTTATGCCTGCGACGGTGCACCTCTTGAAAAAGCAAATGTTCGCCTTGCAGCCCTCTTTCATGATATTGGAAAGCCAGCTGCTAAAAAGATTATAGACGAAAACATCACATTTTATAATCACGAAAAAATTGGTGCCCAGCTTACAAAGCAGATTCTTACAAGGCTAAAATATCCTAATGCAGTAATTGATGATGTCTGCCATTTAATAGAGGAACATATGTTTAATTACGAATCAAACTGGACAGTTCCTGCAGTAAGACGTTTTATAATCCGCGTTGGACAAGAGCATCTTGAAGATCTTTTTGATTTGCGTCTGGCCGATATGTACGGAATGCATAACCTGCCTGTTGAATATAAATACAGCGCCGCTATAAATCTTTTGGTTGAATTAAAAGACCGCATAGCTTTAGAGCTTGAAAAAAATAATGCCATGAGTCTTAAGGATCTTGCAATAAACGGCCGTGATTTAATTGATGCAGGCTTTGAACCTGGTAAAAAACTTGGTATTATCCTCAATCATCTTTTAGATTGCGTAATTGAAGATCCGGGGATGAATACGAAGGAAAAGCTTTTGGAAGTGGCAAAGAACTATTAACCTTCTGTCATTGTCGGGCTTGACCCGACAATCTCATTAAAAAAAAAGATTCCCGGGTCAAGCCCGGGAATGACATAATCATCTATATGAGCATATTCATAACAGTACGCACTTCATTAAGTGTCTGAATACCAATCTCTCTGGCACGGTTAGCTCCGTCTAACAAAACCTTGCGGATATATTCAGGATCTTTTTCAAGACGGGCACGTTCTTCGCGTAAAGGTCTTAGTTTTTCGTTTAAGGCTACTGTAAGCTCATTCTTAAGGGCACCACCACCACCGTCTCCAATGCGGGCTGCAATTGCAGTTGGTTCTTCACCGGTACAAAGAGAAATGAGCATAAGAAGATTTGAAACTTCAGGACGATTTACAGGATCATAGGTAATATTGCGGTCCTGGTCGGTCTTAGCCTTTTTAATGAGCTTTGCAGTTTCGTCTTCTGTAGCGCTTAGCATAATTGCATTTCCGCGGCTCTTAGACATCTTCTGACTTCCATCCAATCCAAGAATCATTGGAGTTTTAGAAAGCAATGCCTGAGGCTCAGGGAATACAGGTTCTTTACCCATATCGGTACAGAACTTTTTGTTAAAGCGGCTGGCGATTGTACGGGTCATTTCAAGGTGTGGAAGCTGGTCTTTTCCTACAGGAACAATATTACCTTTGCAGAAAAGAATATCGCAGGCCTGATGTACAGGGTATGTATACATTCCGGCATTTACGTTTTTAAGACCGGCAGATTCAATTTCTTCTTTTACAGTCGGATTGCGCGAAAGTTCGGCATTAGAAACAAGAGTGAGGAAAGGAATCATAAGCTGGTTACATTCAGGAACATAGCTGTGAGGGTAAATGATTACATCCTGTTTGCTTGGGTCAATTCCTGCAGCAAGATAATCAATTACAAGTTGCTTTGTGTTCTGACTTATTTTATCAAAGGCATCGTGATCGGTAAGAACCTGGTAATCTGCAATAAGAATCATAGTAGGAACACCCATATTTGCCAGGCGCACACGATTCTGCAAAGAACCAAAATAGTGTCCGATATGCAAAAGTCCTGTTGGACGGTCTCCTGTAAGAACACGATATTTCTGCGGATTTTTAATAAGATCCTCTTCGATTTTTTTACTGCGTTCCAGCGCAGCCTCAAAGCTTTTGTTTATGTCTGTATATTGAATTTCGTCTGCCATAATTTCCTCTGTTTTTTAAAGTTGGTTTATTATAATAATTATAGGGTACGGTGTCAAAAGGGGGAATTGAAATATAAAATCCTGATTATTTTGTATATATATTGAATCAAAATCATACTTATAATAAAATATTTTTAATGTTACAAATAAAAATAGTATCGTTTTTATAGATGAAGGAAATCCTTTTGTAAATTCAAAAGATTTCGCAAAAGCAGCAAAAGAAAGTTCAAATTATTATATAAGCGGCAACAAATATCAGCAGACAAAACGACTTTACAGCAGCTTTTATAAGCTTTATGAAAAAAAATACTACAAGAATTATAAAACCAGATTTTGTTATTGTTGAAGATTCAAAAGCTGGATATCAATTCTTTAATCATATATGTAATCAATTTAGTATTCCTTGTACTTCTGCATCCAGTAAATCAAAAATCTATAGCGAAATATTAAAAACTTCATTTGATGCATATTCAAGAAAAGACAATGTAATAATCCAAATTTACTATAGTTGAGTATTAATCTATAATTGATTAAAATATAGATGAATTATTTTTTTGAAACTTAGGAAATTTAAAAGATGTTGTATACAATAATAATTGCTCCTATTGAAATGATTGTAGAATGGGTATTTCTTTTTATTTATAATCGTTTTACTTCATTAAATGTTATCTTTTCTGTTCTAGGTGTAAGTTTAATTATAAATTTTTTAGCATTACCCCTATACAATATTGCTGACAAACTACAGGAAAAGGAAAGAAATATCTCAAGATTACTTGAACCTAGAGTTAAACGTATAAAAAAAGCATTTAAGGGAGATGAACAATTCATGATGATAAATGAGTATTATCGTCAAAACAATTATCATCCACTTTATGTTTTAAGAAGTTCACTTTCAATATTAATTGAAATACCATTCTTTATTGCTGCATATCACTTTTTAAGTCATTGTGAATATTTAACAGGAAACAGCTGGTTGTTTTTCAAAGACTTAGGTAATCCGGATGAACTTATAAAATTTTCATTAGGAAATAAGGTGATTATAATCAGCATTCTTCCAATAATTATGACTTTAATCAATTTTGTTTCAGGAGCTATTTATTGTAAAGATGCTCCTTTGAGAGAAAAACTTCAACTTTATGGGGTTGCAATTCTTTTTCTTATTTTACTTTATAAATCACCAAGTGGCCTTGTAATCTATTGGATTCTTAACAATATTTTTTCTCTTTTTAAAAATATTGTAATGAAAGCTAAACATCCAAAGAAAATACTTCATTATATCCTTACAGCTTGTTTTTTTGTTTTTTCGATAATGTTTTGCATCTTTAAATCAAATACAAGTTTTAATAAAAAACTATTTTTGTTCATCTTCTCATTTGTTTTTGCAATTCTTCCATATATATGTAATTTACTCAAAAAATCAAAATTTTATAATGAAAATATTTCGAAGATAAAAGAAACTGATAATAAACAAAATTTTATTCTTTTTATAACTTCAGCCCTAAGTTTATGGATGTTATGTGGATTTCTATTACCGGCAAGTGTAATTTCTTCATCTCCTATTGAATTCTCATATATTGGATTAACTTCATCTCCTGTTTCATATATTCATTCTTCAACAGCATTGTTTTTTGGACTTTTTGTTTTCTGGCCATTTATTATTTACAAAATGTTTGGAAATAATGTAAAAAATTATTTACCGATAATTCTTTTTACTTTATGTATCTGCGCTCTTTTTAATGCCTATATTTTTAAAGCAAGTTATGTTTCTCTTGATACTTTCTTCCAGATTGAGTCTCCTGCTGCAAATCTTAAACTTCCATTATATAAATCACTTTTATCTTTATTAATTTTTGTTTTCATCTTTATAATTCTTATTTTATTAAAGATGAAAAATAAACTTTCAATTGCATCTACAATTATATTTGCTGTTTTTATTGTTGAGTTTGGATTTGGAATATATAAATCTTCTTTAATTAGGAAGGAATTCAATTACTATACAACAATGCATGTTTCAGATTCTGAAAATACAGAAATTCAACCTGTATATCATCTTTCAAAAACAAAAAAAAATGTAGTTATTCTCTTTTTGGATAGAGCTATTGGTTCTTTTCCAAAATATATTTTTGAACAATTTCCTGATATAAAACAAGAATTAACCGGCTTTGTTTATTATCCTAATACTCTTTCATCTGGAGGAAATACTATTAATGGAATACCACCTCTGATGGGAGGTTATGAATATACATCATATGAAAATTATATAAATGACGATAAGCTTCTTGTAGATAAACATAATCAGGCACTTCTTGTTATGCCAAGAATATTTTCAGATGCAGGATATGAAGTTACATTTACAGACCCATCTATGGCAAATTACGTTTGGGAAGGAGACTATACCCCATTCGAAGAATATCCAAAGATTAATGTTTCTAAACAAATTGGTAAATATAGCAAAAATTACTTTAATGAAAAGAAGAACACAATTATAAAAGATCCTGATCAATATACAAAGAAACATATCAATGATTTTTCTATTCTTCAGATACTTTTACCATTAGCAAGACTTCCTTTTTATAATACAACATTAAATAAAGCTGAAAATAATACAGATTTTTATAATAATTTTTCTTCTCTTTATTATTTACCAGAGCTTGTTGATTTTGATTCAGATTCAAATACTCTTTCTATTATTGAAAATGAATTACCACATAGACCTGTTTTATTAAAAGCACCAGAATATGAAATAACTTTAAATAAAAATGAAGAATATAATGTTAATGATGTTTATAAAGCAACAAATATTCTTGATTTAAAAGATTATAACGTTAATATTGCATCCTTTATGCAAGTTAAAAAGTTCATAAGATATTTAAAAGACAATAATGTATACGATAATACAAGAATTATTTTAGTTTCGGATCACGGATATTTTCACAGTTATAAAGATTTTGCAAATTTTGATGATCCTATTGTTCCCTCACAATTTAATTGTCTTTTAATGTATAAGGATTTTAATTCTAATGAACCGTTAAAAACTGATAATACCTTTATGACAAATGCAGATACTTTATTTCTTGCTAAACAGGATCTTGATATTTCATCAGTCAATCCTTTTACTAATAAAGAATTTAAACAGGAAAAAGATTATGTAATCTGCTGTCCGGTTCAAAGCTATGAAAATAATACATTATCAGGTAATCAATATAACCCTAATTATATGAGAAATAAGACAAAGTTTGACTATTCAAAGCTTAAATGCTGGAAAGTCCATGATGATATTTTTAATCCTGATAATTGGGAACCATACCATTTTGAATAGGAGCTGTTGATGAATACTTTTTTATATATTGATCCAGGTACAGGCAGTATGCTTTTTTCTCTTTTTATTGGAATTGCAACTGCTGCTGTTTTTGGAATTAAAAAGCTTTTTATTAAACTAAAATTTTCACTATCAAGCGGCAAAAGAGACACTGCAGCAGATAAAGAAGTTTTACCTTATGTAATTTTTTCTGATCATAAAAGATACTGGAATGTTTTTTCTTCAATTTGCGATGAATTTGAAAAATTAAAAATCCCTTTAACTTATTATACCTGCAGCAGTGATGATCCTGTTCTTTCGCAAAACTATGAATATGTAAAAGGTGAATTCATTGGCGAAGGAAACAAACCTTTTGTAAAACTTAATTTTCTTAAAGCTGATAAAGTCATTTCTACAACACCTGGTCTTGATGTATATCAATGGAAACGTTCTAAGAATGTTAACAAATATATACATATTCCTCATAGTATAGATGATTTATCTAATTATAAGATGTTTGGTCTTGATCATTATGATGTAGTACTTGCAAGTGGTCAAAATCAGATTGACTTTATAAACAAAATTGAAGCTTTGAGAAATATAAATAAAAAAGAAATGCATATTGTTGGTTCTACTTATATGGACGGACTTCTTGCAAAGAAAAATGGTTTGAGTGATACCAAAAAAACAAATAAACTTACAGTTTTGGTAGCACCAAGTTGGGGTAAAAATTCTATTCTTTGCAAATTTGGTGAAAAATTTCTTACTGCATTAACCAAAACAGATTTTGAAATTATAGTGCGTCCACATCCTCAATCGAAAACTGCAGATAAAGAAGTTCTTGATTCTTTAATGAAAAAGTTTCCTGACATTGACTGGAATTTTGATAATGACAACTTTTCTATAATGAATAAATCTGATGTTCTTATTTCGGATTTTAGCAGCATTATATTTGATTATTCTTTTATCTTTGAGCGCCCTGTAATTTATGCAGATACTGATTTTGATACTTCAACTTTTGATGCAGATTGGGTAGATGAAACTTTATGGGCACAAAAAGTATTACCAAAAATTGGTTTACAACTTAAAGAAAAGGATTTTGATACTATTTCGGATATTATAAAGGATTTAATCCAGAACAAAACCTTATCTGAAGATAGAAACAACATAATTAATGAATGCTGGTGTTATAAAGGAGAGGCAACAAAAAGAATTATGGATTATTTATTAAATAAACAATAATTGAATTTTGTATCTGTTTGCAAACTTCTTTGTTTAAATGTAAAATAGTATATAAAAGAGGAATAGGATAATGATAAATTTTACTGTTGGTCCAGTTCAAATGGATGAAGAAACTAGAAAGATGGGAATGGATCAGATTCCATATTTCAGAACACCAGAATTTTCCCAAACCATGAAAGAAAACGAAAAACTGCTCTGCAAGTTTTTTGATGCACCACAAGATTCACGTGTAATTTTCATGACCGGCTCTGGAACTTCAAGTATGGAAGGTGGAATCATGAACTTCTTTACCACTTCAGACAAATTACTTGTTGTTAATGGTGGAAGTTTTGGCCACAGATTTGTTGAACTTTGTGAAATTCATGAAATTCCTTTTTCAGAAATTAAACTTGATTACGGAAAACCTTTAACAAAAGAAATACTTTCAAAATATGAAAAGGCCGGATATACCGGAATGGTATTACAGCTTTGCGAAACTTCAACAGGTGTTCTTTATGATATGAATCTTGTTGGTGATTTTTGTCAACGCAACAATTGTTTTCTTTTTGTAGATGCAGTCAGCGGTTTCTTAGCAGACAAAATATCAATGAAAGAAATGCATATAAATGCTGCAATTACAGGAAGCCAAAAAGCGCTTGCACTTCCCCCTTCCATGAGTTTCACTGTTATGGACACAGAAGCTCAAAAACGTTGTTATGCTAATAAAGTAAAAAGCATGTATTTTAATTATGCAGATTACCTTAAAAATGGCGAACGTGGACAAACACCGTTTACTCCGGCAGTAGGAACACTTTTAATGCTTAATGAAAAATTAAAACGCATTGAAGCAAAGGGTGGCATTGAAGAAATGAATAAAGCTGCTGCTGAACGAGCTGAATATTTTAGAAATAGAATTAAACACCTTCCTTTTAAACTGTTTACAGAAGAAGGAAGTACATCAAATTGTGTTACAGCACTTATGCCAACTACAGCTGGTGTAAATGCTCATAAAATCTTTGAGATTATAAAAGATGAATATGGAATCTGGATTTGTCCAAACGGCGGAGACATGGCAGACAAAGTTTTCCGTGTAGGACATATTGGTTCAATTTCAAAAGACGAAATAGATAAACTTGTTCAGGTTTTTGATGATCTGGCAAAACGCAAATTAATATAATCGAGGTAATATTATGATAGCAGGAAAAACAGTTGTATATACAAGCGGAACATTTGATATGCTTCATGCAAACCATATTAAAATGATTGAATATGCACGCTCTCTTGGAGATATTCTTATTGTTGGTGTAAATACAGATGAACTTGTAGAAAGCTATAAGTCTACTCCAATAATTCCTTTTGATGAACGTATTGCTCTGGTTAAAGCTCTAAAATATCCTGATATAGTAATACCACAACATTCTCTGGATCATGCAGATAAAGTAAAAAAATTAAACTTTGATGTTTTTGTTGTTGGAGATGACTGGGCCGGTAAATATGACTACCTTAAAGAACTTGGAGTTGATGTTGTATACTTCCCTTATGGAGCCGGTGTGAGTTCAACAAACCTTAAACAACGCATATACGAAAATTATGAACAAATGAAAAAGAAAGCTGATAATCATTTTTCTAATGATACAGATGTTAGAAAGAAATAAATAATACTTTATGAAAAAATATTATTTTATATTTATTGTTTTTATATTATGTATTTTTAAATCCTCAGCACAAGAATTACTCAAAAGTGTTGAAGAAGATTATTATGATTTTTTAAGTCTTCAGGGACTTTCTGAACGCCCTACATTAACATATAGAACTCTTAGTGATTCAGTATGGAATATTTCTGAAAACTCAATTCATTTATGGAATCAAAATAATCTTGGCAGAACTAAAGTTTTATGGCAAAAAGACACACCTGTTTCAAATATATTCACAAATGGAATTATACAAGGGGTTAAATATAAAATAATATCTCCAAACTGGTATAACAGTTATAATACAGCAGCACCATATGGTCAGAATGATGGAGCAATATGGCAAGGCCGTGGATACAATACATATTTAACAGGAGGTATCTTTGCTGAATTTTATGGATTATCAATTACATTAAAACCTCAAATAATTTTTATACAAAACTTGTCTTTTGATTATACAAAACCAAATTATTCTGGAGATTTATACAAAGATAAAGCAAATCTATATGGAGATTATAGTTTAGGTTGTATTGATGCACCACAACGTTTTGGGAACAAACCGCTTTTTAATTTTGATTTAAGTGATACTGAAATAAGATACTCATGGCATACTATTACTTTAGGATTTGGAAATCAAAATATATGGATTGGTCCTGCACAAGATAATCCAATTATTCATTCAAATACAGCAGCTGGCTATCCTCACCTTGATTTTGGTATTCGTAGACAAAAAATTCAAATTAATAATGTTGATTTAGGAGATATAGAATTTCGTTATTGGGCAGGAAAAACATCTGAATCAAACTTCTTTGATAATGATGACTCAAATAATGATACTTTAATAACAGGACTCGCTGTTGCATATGAAATACCTTTTATTAAAGGACTAAGTATTGGTCTTAATAGAACAATGTTAACTAAATGGAATAATAAATCTGCATATTCTTTTTTTACACTTCTAATTCCGTTTATGAAGAAAAAAGCTGGTTATGATGAGAGTGATCAAAGAGCTTCAATTTTTGCAGATTACTGTATTCCAGAAGGTGGAATAGATATTTATTTTGAATGGGGAAAAAATGATTATAATTCTGGCTTTGATAATCTTATAAGATATCCTTTTCATACACAGGCAATAACAGCAGGCTTCAAAAAAAATATTTACTACAAAAAAGCACCTATATCAGGGCAATTGCTTTTTGAATTAACCTTTATAGAATCATCTATGGATTATCATTTTTTCTATGACTGGGGTGGAATTGGAAATGATTTTTATACTCATCACATAATAACCCAAGGATATACTAATAAAGGTCAATATCTTGGAGCCGGAATTGGTGCAGGTGGTAATTCTCAACTAATTTCTTATAAAATATATTATCCCAAAGGAAGTACACGAATATTCGTACAACGATTAAATCCTGATTTGAATTATTCTTATTTTCTTGCTTATAGAAATCCAGAATCATCAACACCTAATGAAGATGTAAAGTCTTCTATAAGGGTAATCTGTAATCTTGGGGTTGAATCGAATTATTTTGTTACAAAGGATTTTCTTCTTTCTCTAAATCTCGTATTTTCAGATGAACATAACCCGTTAAATAAAAATGACAATATAAAAAAACAAACAAACCAAATAAAATCTGAACATAGATTTAATTTTGTTTCACAAATAAGTTTAAAATACTTTTTTTAAGGACTATTTTTAATGAAATGTATAATTCGTCAACAAAATGAAATCACCCCTGAAGAATGGAATAATTTTGTATATTCAAACTCTATGGGTTGGGCATACTTTTTATATGATATGATAGGAATAGACCGTTGGGCTTCATATATAAACCTTTCATTCGCAATAGTTGATGAAGATAATAACAATGAAATTTTAATGATCCAGCAACTTCATGAGACTAAAAAACAACCGCTCCTATCATTATTTCATGTAAAATATCGAAAATTACATTCCAGATGGGGATATGTTTTAAAAGATAATCTACCTAAAAAACAAATACGAAAAGTTAAAGAATGTTTTGAAAATTACATAGATGAATATATCTTAAAACATGAAATAAAATTATTTGATATAAATTTACCACCATTAACTAAATTTAATTTAGAAAATACATCTTTTATCAATCCACTTATTTATTTTAATTTTGCTCCAAAAGTTAATTATACTTATGTAGTCAATCTATCAAAACCATTTGAAAGAATGCTTGCAGATTGTGAAGAAACTACTAGACAAGCAATAAGAAAAATTGAAGCTTCAAATAAATATGAAATAATAAAAGCAAATTCTAATGAACAAGATCTTCAGACATATATAAAACTTCATAAAGAAACATACACAAGAACTAACAGTAAGACTGCCATTATAGCTGATGAATATCACAGAAATATGTTTTTTAATTTATTACCTAAAAATATTTGTAAAATATATTTTTTAAAAGATAAAGAAACCCAGGAAATTATTGCAACAGCTGCTATTTTAATTTACAAAAATACAGCCTATTACTGGTGGGGTGATTCAAAAAACGAGAAAGAAGTGGGAATAAATAAATATCTTCTTTTCAAAATTATTTGTGAAATAAGAGAACTGTTTAATAATACAGGATTTTTCGAAACCGGAGGAGCTTTTATTCATTTAAGAAAAGGAAAAGAAAAAGGATTAAATGATTTTAAAAAGTGTTTTGGCACAACTTTATTACCAATCTGGGGAGGAGAATACTCTTTTATTAAAAAAACTAATAAAATGAAATCAAAGGTTATAACATTACTTAGAAAAATCATATACAGATAATTGTTTAGAACTTTTTATAAATTATTTTGTATATACTGTTAATTTCGAATATGTTATACTTTGAATAAATACAAATATAAGAGAAATTGCATATGGAAGAACATTTAGATAGAGAAACACTTAGAAAACTTCAGCTTCAGGAACTCAAATGCCTTAAAGAATTAAAAAGGATTTGTGAAAAACATGATATCAAGTATTTTCTCATTGGAGGCACTCTTATTGGAGCTGCCCGTAATAAGGGATTTATTCCTTGGGATGATGATATTGATATTGGAATGGTCAGAAGTGAATATGATAAATTCTGTAAAATCTGCCCGCAGGAAATTAATAAAGAGCTTTTCTTTTTCCAGATTCCAGAAACAGAAGAAGGAAATGCAGATTTTGAAATTGCAAGAATCAGATTAAATAATACTCATTTTGTTCAACGTCATAGACGAAACCTTTCTTTACATGATGGTATTTTTATTGAAATAATACCATACGATGATTTACCCCCAACTAAAAGAAAATGTGATTATTATTATATGAAATTCAAGATTATGAAAAGACTTGTTGGAGAAAGGATGGGTTATACATATACCATTAGTAATCCAATAGAGAGATTTATCTTCTTTACAGGAATGTACCTTTCTAAAATTATTCCTATAAAAGTTTTATATAATAAGATGGTTAATTATCATCTAAAATACTTTAATACAAATTCTGAATATGTCTTCTTATTGGGAGGAGATTACAACTGGAAAAAAGAAAAACATGCCAGAAAAACCATTTCAGAATTTACAACTTTGGAATTTGAAGGAGATTTCTACCCTGTTCCAAAAAATTATGATTTATTCTTAACCGAACAATACGGAGATTACATGACACCTCCACCTGTAGAAGAACAGGTAAATAAATGTTTTGTTGAAAGCATTGATTTTGGAATTTATTCTTCTGAGGTGTAAATGGATAATAACCAGAATCTTAAATCAAAAACAATTTCGTCAATGCTATGGTCAGCTACTCAAAGATTCGGAGTATTAATATTATCTTTTATATCAAATCTTGTTCTTGCCTGGTATCTTTCCGCAGAAGATTTTGGTGTAATAGGAATGCTTACAATTTTTATTTCACTTAGTGAAACATTTATAGATTCTGGACTTGGTGCAGCATTAATTCAAAAAAAAGAACCAACTGAATTAGACTATTCTACTGTCTTCTGGACTAATTTATTAATCTCGATTGTTTTATATATTGTTCTTTTCTTTTCTGCTCCTTTTATTTCAAAATTTTACAAAATGGATATTTTAACTCCAGTATTAAGAATTAAAGCTGTAGTTTTAATAATCCAAGGTTTCCGCTTAATTCAGACTACAAGATTACAAAAACAATTAAATTTTAAACGTATTTCAATTATCTATCTTACTGCTTCGTTTATATCAACTGTAACTGCAATTGTTGCTGCGATTAAAGGAGCCGGTGTCTGGGCCTTGGTTATAAAAACTTTAGTTGATACATTTATTCGAACACTTTTGTTCTGGATTGTAGGAAAATGGAAACCTCTTTTTCAATTCAGCAAACAATCATTTAAAGAATTATTTGCCTTTGGTGGTGTAATGCTTTCTACCAGTTTAATAATAACAGTATACAGTAATTGCCAGGCCTTAATAATTGGTAAAGCTTTTTCAGCAGAGCAATTAGGTTATTATACGCAGGCAACAAAACTTGAAGATATTCCAACTACTGCTTTTGAACAAATTGTAAATCAAGTTACATTTCCAGTCTTTTCAAAATTAAAGGAAGATATAGAAAAATTAAAAGCAGGCCTAAAAAAAATCCTTATTGCAATTTCTTATATTTGTTTTCCAATGATGATATTTTTCATTATTTGCGCAACTCCTATATTTAATTTTTTATATCCGGAAAAATGGGATCCTGCAATTCCATACTTCCGCTACTTATGTCTTGTAGGTATGATGGTTTCTGTCAATACAATGAATACTAATCTTATTAAATCTACAGGCCAAAAAGGATTATATTTTAAATTACAAGTCATTAAACGAATCGTAGGAATTATTTTAATAATTTTAAGTGTTTATTTTGGAATGATTGGGCTTTTGATTGCAAGAGTTATAATCGAATATATTTTCTTTATTATAAACGGAATTGTTACTAATAAAGCAATCAAGTATAGTATTTTTGAACAGATTAAAGATATTCTACCTAATTATATTCTTTCTTTTGTAACAGGCTTATTTACATTCTTTATTTTCAGAAATATGCAATTACCTATATCAATAGCACGTTTAAATAATTTTGTTACAATTTTAATTGAATTTGTTGTATTTACATTTACATTTATTTTCATTTCATGGATATTTAAATTTAAAGGTTTTCAAACTTATAAAGAAATATTAATTTCTAAGTTTTCAAAGGAGAAAAAAGAATGAAAGAACCTGAAAGATTTGTAAAATTTTCAGAATCTAATATCTATATTAAAAATATTCATCATTGTCTCATGATAATTGCCAAAGAAATTAAACGAGTATGCGAAAAAAACAATATTCCATATTTTATGATTGCGGGTACATTACTTGGAGCTGTAAGACATCAGGGCTTTATTCCCTGGGATGATGATATGGATTTTGGAATGTTTCGTGATGATTACAACAGGTTTATAGAAGCCTGTAAAACAGATTTAGATCATGAACATTTTTTTGTCCAGAATATTTACACAGATTCTGGTTATGGAAAATTTTATACACGACTTTTGTTAAATGATACTTATTTAGATTATGATTATATAAGTCAAGTTCAATCAAAAAAAGCATTGTTCATTGATATTTTTCCATATGACAGTGTTCCAGAATCAAAAATTTTAAGAAAAAAACAAAGTATGATAACCTCTTTTGCAATGAGACTCATAAAAAAGAAATTGAATTATGGAATTGTTTGTTATACTTTTGGTGGAAAAATAGAATTATTACTTGAACCTTTTTTTAAGAAAGATACAATTATTAAAATGTATGAAAAAGAAATGCAGCGTTATAATAAAAAATTACCGAACAGTACTTGTGTCTGCTGTTCTAATGCTGGAGAAGGATATCCAAAAGAAACTCTGAAAAGAAAATGGCTTAATGAATTAAAGATGTACAAGTTTGAAGATACAGAATTCCCGGGTTCTGTATTATATGATGAATATCTTACTTATTTTTATGGAGACTTTATGACTCCTCCTCCACCGGAAAAACAATTAACCCATGAATTTGAAAAATTGGATTTTGGACCTTATAAATTAGAATCCAACAATAAATAAACAATAAGGAGAATAGAAAAATGAAACGAGTTATTACATATGGAACATTTGATTTATTACACTATGGACATATTAATCTTTTAAAAAGAGCTAAAGCCCTGGGAGATTATCTTATAGTAGCCCTTTCGACTGATGAATTTAACTGGAATGAAAAACAAAAAAAATGCTATTTCTCTTATGAAAAACGTAAGGCTCTTCTTGAAGCAATTCGTTATGTTGACCTTGTAATTCCTGAAGAATCATGGGAACAGAAAAAAACTGATGTAAAAGAATATCATATAGATACTTTTGTAATTGGAGATGACTGGAAAGGTAAATTTGACTTTTTAAAAGATCAATGCGAAGTTGTTTACCTTGAACGAACTCCAGAAATTTCTACTACCAAGATTAAAGAGGATATTGGTAAGAAATGAATTTAACTCCCGACACCCTTCGCCAGCTCCAGCTCATAGAACTAAAAGCCCTCGACGAAGTAAAAAGAATCTGCGAGCTTCACAACCTTAAATATTTTTTAATTGCAGGAAATCTCATTGGCGCAATTCGTCATAAGGGTTTTATTCCCTGGGATGACGATATTGATATTGGAATGATGCGCAGTGACTATGATAAGTTTATAGAATATTGCAAAACAGATCTGGACACTGAGCACTTTTTTCTTCAAACACCTTCTACCGAAAAAGGAAACGCCGACTTTGAGCTTGCCCGCATAAGAATTAATGGAACTAAATTTGTAGAAAAACATCGTAAGGATTTGAATCTTCATAATGGTATTTTTGTAGAAGTATTTCCTTATGATGATTTACCAGACAGCAATTTACACAGTTTCTTTTATGGAAATACATTTATAATGCTAAAAAAGGCTGCTGGAGTTAGACTTGGCTATCATTATGGAGAAAACAGTAAATTAAAAAAAGCTGTGCTGGCTGTAATTACTTTCTTCTCAAAAATAATTCCTTTAGAAAAGCTTGTGAAAATACTCGACACCTACCACCTCAAATACCAAAACCCAAATTCAAAATGGGTATTCCTTATTGCCGGCGGTACTTCTTACAAAAAAGAACGTCACTTACGCAGCACTGTCACAGAACTTACAACGACTGAGTTTGAAGGCAAGCAATACCCAATTCCCAAGGATTATGACACCTTCCTTAGAGAACAGTATGGCGACTACATGACACCTCCTCCGGAAGATAAACGTTCTAATGATTATCACACAATCGAAGAAATTGATTTTGGACCATATCAGGAAGAATAAATGAAAGAAGATTCAAACAAAAACCAGCATCGTTATACTTCATCCCGTTTGCATCATATTATAAGCAGCCTGCCCTATGCATTTTTATCGTTATTCTGCAAACGTGACAAAAAGTTGATTGTGTTTTGCGGTATGCACTGCGACTGTTTTAATTCAAACTCAAAACATTTATTTTTATACTTTCTTAAAAATGAACCGGATTACACTGTAAAGTTTGTTGTAAATGATGAAGAAAAGTTAAAGTCGCTGACTCAAGAATATGGTGACCATTTTATAGATACCCGAACAAAAGAAGGGAAAAAAATCGCTATTCATGCCGCAACCTGGATTGTTTCCTGGCTGGACTTACCTCTTGGTGGTTTATTCCTGCGCTTCCGCCGCTATGTACTTCATCTGGGACATGGGATTCTTTTAAAGGGACTTGGTTTTACCGAAAAAGACGGCCATTTTATTAAAAAGCTCTACTATTTCTTAAACAAATCAAATATCACCTGCTCTCTTGCTACTTCAGACTTTATGGCAAAACTTGTCGCAAAATCTATGGGAACTTCTGTTCGACGTACTGTTATTTGCGGGCAACCTTATACAGATGCTCTTTTTAATGAACCTTTGGTTTTACCGGAAATTGATAATACAGAATTTAAAGTTCTTTATGCTCCAACCTGGCGCAAGCATTCAGAAGTTAAGCTTTTTCCTTTTGCCGATTTTGATTTTGAAAAAATGGAAAGCTTTCTTACACAAAACAAAATTCATATTTATGTACGCTTTCATCCGGCATATGAAGAAACAATACCAAGTGATATTCTGAAGATGAAAAACGTATCGCTTTTTTCGGCAAAAAAATATACAGAGGTAATGGATTATATAAATATTTTTGATACTCTCATTACAGACTATTCTTCAATTTATCTGGATTATATGCCGCTTGAAAGGCCAATGATTTTCCTGCCTTATGATCTGGAAGAAGAATTAAAAACCTCCGGCTTTGTAATGGATTATATGGAAAATACACCGGGATTAAAACCTTCATCTCAAACAGAATTTACAGATGCATTATTGCAGGCAAAAAATAATCCTGAACAATTTATACAAGCAATTAAAGATATGAATCAAAAATTGAACAGCTATCCAAAAGATTGCTGTAAAAATCTAGCTGCCATAATTAAAAATCAATTGGAGAAATAATGAAAATTTTTTTTCTTAAACTACTTTTCTTATTTGTAACTATACTTTTTTCATCATGTATTTCAAAACCTATCGAAGATCAAAAAATCGACTTATATGAGAATATTACAGGCAGCAAAAAATTAAATATTGATAAACCTCAAATTAAAATTTATTTCCCATCTTTTATGAAATTTGATAAATCTACAAATCATAAACGCATGGTATGGGGAGATGGAATAATTGTATTCCTTCCCGACGGAAAAGTAATGATGGTTGATTGCTTTGATTCCGAAGGTCAGGACGATCTGCTTGCATTTATGGAAGGGCTTGGAATTACAACCATTGATTACTTTTTTGCAACACATAATCACATGGACCATATTGGCAACGTTCCAATATTGTTAAATCATTTTACAATCAAAAACTATTATTGGAATGGCGTTCATTTTGATTCTTTTGGAGATGCCTTTGTAAGTGAGATTCTTGAAGACAATAAAATTGAACCAATTCGCTTGCAAGAAGGTGATTCATTTACAATTTGCGAAGATCCTCTATGTAAAATTGACGTTCTCTGGCCAAATCTTACTGATCAGGATATTTATGATGCCTTTTATAATCCAGGAAAAACTGAGCGTTTAAAAAATAACACATCTCTGGTTTTTAAATTAACCTATGACGATTTTTCTATTTTATTTACCGGCGATTTATACAAACAAGGCGATGAGATTCTTACCAAAACTTATGGTTCAAAACTAAAGTCAACGGTATTAAAAGTTCCTCATCACGCAGAATTTTATACCTCTAACAATCTTGATTTTGTAAAAGCAGTTTCTCCTGAAATTGCTATTTCTCAAGATAATGAATATGTAAAATATCCGGTTTCGAATTATGGAATTTCCAGAATTTATAAAAAAGCAAAATCAAGACTTTTTTTCAGAGAGTCAGCCGGATATATTTTAGTTACTTCTGACGGCACAAATTATTCTGTAAAAGAAGAGACTTTTACAGAATAAAATTAAAAGGCACAGGCTTTAATTCCTAAAGAAAGAACAAGCCCCCTGTTTTCCTTATATTCATCGTTACTGAATTTTGTGTACTTTGTATTTTTAGAAGGACTTGCATCTCCAATAGTGGTAAACCAGTTATGTACGTAACCAATTGTTCCATAAAGTTTAATTGGTACTCCAAAGTGATTAAAATCATAAGAAGCTTCTAAGGCAATAATGTTCATCCATTCATAAGTACCGTCTTTTAAGAAGTATTTATGAAGATTATTTCGTCCGGGGCCATATCTTCCTGCAGGAAGCTCAGAATAAATAGAAGAGCCGCTGTAAATATTAGAAGCACTACCCCAGTCTACTCCATGTCTTATGAACTGATATCGAAGACTAAATAAAGCTGCCGGTAAAGGCTGGCTTTCAATTTTAACAAACAACTCATCAGAGTTTGGCTGTAAGTAATAGCCTAAAGATTCTCCGTTATTTGTATAGTTTTCACAAATATAATGTGGATAATATGGCTGATTTTTTTCCGGATCCAGAGCTTCGTGTGTATAACAATATGGTTCAACCTTGCTATAGCGTAATGAAAGTGCAGTAAAAGGAAGCCATGGAATATTTATTTTAGAACCAGCCTGATATGCAAACATACAGCGTGTGTTGTGTAAAGCATCGGTTTTAAGAGCGTTTATTTCATCAATATAAACAGAGCCCCATATAGAACCAATTCCAGGATACATTCCTTTTAAATTTGCAAAGAGTGCAAGGTTATCATAATCTCCTACGTTATTCTGATAAACAACCCGGTCTACAAGTGGGAATGCATAACCTAATTCAAAACGATTTGGATAAACTACAGTACTACCAAAATCAAAATGAAAATAATCTGCGTCGAAGTTAAACTCAGCCATAGAAAACAGATTATGGAAGAAGAAGGAATCTTTAATATCATCTATTTTATTTCCAGAATCATCACGCGGATACCAGGCATTGCCATTTATATAATTCTGATTTGGAAATTCAAGAAAACCTGTAAGGGCGGAAAAACTCAACCAGCTCAAAGGTTTTACAGTAGTATCTAAACCAAAAAAAGGATGTGCATTCTGGTTTAAAACAAGGCTGGAACCTGTATCCATTGCACCCCATTCACGGTTATAGCGGCCAATTCCAAAGCTTATTAAATCATCAAGGAAAGAGCCGTGAATTTCTCCCTGCATTCCAAAACCGCCGGCAATTTCAAAAGGCCAGCCTGTAAGACCTGTAGAATTTAATCCACCGTGTAAATAATATACAGAACCATCCCAGTGTTTTTTATAGCTGTATGGAAGAACGGCATAATTTCTGTAAGTGTTTATAGTTCTGTCGCTAAAGTGATCTTCTCGAACAAAATCAGCTTTATCTCCATAATCATCGTACCACCACCAGCCGATGTTGTACTGGCCAAGCTTTGTTAAATTCATTTTTGTAACATCGATGTAAGTAAGAGAACGGTATGAAATATTATTTCCTAAATCTCCAAAAATATTCATGTATCCAAAAAAGTCATAACCTACGCTGTTATTCGAAGAATTTGAGTAAAATCCTCCGGAAATAAAATCTTCATTATAAAAATCAATGGCAAAAGTAACTGGTATAGAGCCTTTTTCTGCTGTAGTTTTATATGCCACTTTTTTTAGAGAAAGGCCATCTTCACGCACAAATTGTTTTTTATATTCTTCAACAATTTTTTTCTGCTTTTCATCATCAAGATTTTCGAGAATCTGATCCAATTTTTCTGTAATATATTTTTCTGTATATGGACGAACAGGAGAAAGTGAATCACAAAGCCCACGGGTTTCTGCAATTCGTAAAAAGTTATATACATCATCTTCTATGTCTACAGTATTATTTGACTGAGCGTATAAAGAGAAAGCCAAGCCTAAACATGAAATAAAAACTCCAAGTTTTTTTATAAAAGTATGTTTCATCAAATTCTCCAGAATTATTATAAAATTTTATATGTAAATGCTATATCAAACTCAAAACCAAAATCATTGTTATTTTTTTGATGTTTAGAATTCATAATGTAATCAAATATAATCTGACCATTAATCTCAAACTTTTCATTAAACAAATAAGCTCCTTTGACAGTTACACTGTTTGTAATCTGCTGAATACCTGAAATTTTCATACTCATAGCTTTCTGGTACAGTGCTTCTTCATCTTCGTCGGTTATATATCCTTCTTTACGCAATTTATATTCTACCGAAGGATAATAATCATAATACTTTCCGTCATCTGTCATGCTTTCGAAAATTGAAATATCGTTTTGTCCATAAACTAAAAGTGAATAGCCTAGTCCTGCTGAAAATTTTGGATTTTTGTATTCAATATCAAATATTCCGCCAATACAATCCGGTCCATAAGGAGAACCAATCCAGGAATAAACCTTTTCTTTTGTCTGCATGTCTATTCTAAACTTATATAAAGAAGCAGAAGGAGTTTGTTTTATATACATGTAAGGTGAATTATAAATAAACTCAGCGGCAAAATTTAAGGTATCATTGTTTTGTAACAAGAAGCTGTAATCTGCACCGGCCTGCAAGCCTATAGAATTAGGATAATATCTGCCCCAGGAGTTACCTCTTTCATAAGGAAGCTGCATTTCAATCTGATTATAAATTGCATAAAGACGAAGATTTGTTACCGGGCTATATTCAAGCATATAAGCAAAATCAGCACAGAAATTTGTTTCTCTATAAATATTTTTATTTTCATCTGTTGAATAATTAAGCCAGCCGCCAAACTGATGCATAAATGGAATTGGATTCAAAAATCTTAGTGAAAAAGGATTTACTACCAGAGAAGCTTCCATAATGCTGAATTTGACTTTCTTAAAAAGACGGATATCAAACTGATGTAAATAAAGATATCTTTCTGTATTTGCCCCCTGCTGAATATTATCCATGCGGTTTGAACTTACATGAACAACATCACTTGTAAATTTAACAATTGGAGTAAAGAAATCCAATTCAAAATATGCGTCGGTTTCAAAGGTTTTATTATAAATAATACTACCGGTTAAGGTTTGGCCAATTGATTTTCCCTGTTTTCCTGCCTGAAAGTTAAAGCCCCAGTTTTCGTAAGTTTTTCCAAAAGAGGCATATGCAAAGGTAGGAAAATAAAACTCTACATCAAGAGGATCGAATTTTTCTGTGATATTCAGCGGAAAATTACAAAAATTATCATTTCTACTGGCGGCAATATGGTTTTTTCCCAAAAAGAAATTACCGCCCATTGCAATTATGTCGCCATAACCAATATTTAAGGGAGCTGTAATTATATTATCCTTAAAATAATAATCGAATGACCAGGGAATATCCTTATTTGTCTTATAATAAAACTCAAGGTTCAACTGAGGATGAACAGTAAGATGAAAGTCTGGAACATTTGGGAACAAGTCTTCTTTTGTATACAATTCTTTATAAAGTTTGTCGTATAAAAACTTGCCGTAATCGTCTAAAGCATCATAATCATATTGTTTCAGATAAAATTTAAGCTCACTTACACTTATAGGAGTGTTGTTTGTAAAGCTGAAAAGTTTTGAATTTGCCTGCAGCTTTAAAAAATCAGAATAAATAGGCGATTCCGGTGGAATAATCTGAGCGTCATTTATTACGTTAGAAAAAAGCGCTGAGCAAAGCAGGAATGTTATACAAATTGACACAATTTTCTTTTTTGTCTTCATATATAAAATATAACATAATGGGTAAAAATTGTTAATATCACTCACATATTGGCTTTATAATACTTTTGAATAGACACTTTATCGATTAAATATTATAATTATTATATGAATAATTCGGAATTCCAAGTTTATCTCAAAAAGCACTACCCAAGGACAAGTTCGTTTTTTTCTGGTCTTTCTCTTTTTATCGTAGATATTATAGTTCTCACTTTATGCATCGGCCTTGGCTTCTTCATCGTAAACCTTTTTGCTATTCATGATATAAACTTCCGTTCATTCATAAATTACACAGTATTTTTGCCTTTTGTGCTTTTGCTTTTTGCTTTTATGGGACTTTATCCTGGAATTATGATTCCGGCAGCTGAGCAGGTAAAAAAATATACAATTTCTACTTTCTTTGGTTTTAGTGTTATTGTTTCTTTTGTTCTTGTTTCAAGCCTTACAGAAGCTGATCCCGCCGCTTTTATGAAGAAAAACTCGGGCAGCATTTATATTATCCTGGCATTTTCACTGGCATTTGTTATGTCAATGTTTCTTTTGCCTACCTTCCGTGAATTTGCAAAACGAAAATTCTGCAAGTTTTCATGGTGGGGAGTTCCTGCGGTAATTTATTGTACGGGAAACAGTGCCGATGAAGTTATAAATAAACTTAATCGCAACAAATATCTTGGATATAAACCGGCTGTTATTATTGATGCATCTTTAAATGATGCAGGTATGAAAGATGGTATTCCAGTTTTTCCTCCAAATGATGAAATTATAGAAAGCATTCACAACTACAATATAAAACAGGCTATCATCTGCGACTATCACGGTGAAATTTCTTCCATAATGACTTCTTACCGCTACACTATTGCAGTTTCAAAGAGTCAGTCGTCCTTTACATGTTCTCAGCAGCTTAAGGATATTGCAGGAATTATCGGCTTTGCATCTACTCATAACCTTACCTTTAAGACAAATCTTTTTATAAAGAGACTTCTGGATATAGGATTAATTCTTTTCTTCTCACCTATTCTTATTCCGGTTTTCCTCATTCTTATTATCCTTACAAAGCTTACTTCGCGTGGACCTGTTTTTTATGGCCATAAACGTGTTGGCAAAAACGGCAAGGAATTCAAATGCTGGAAATTTCGCTCAATGTGTATTGATGCAGACAAAAAGCTTGAAGAGATCCTTGCAAATAACCCTGAAATGCGGGCAGAATGGGAAAAGGACCGCAAGTTTACAAACGATCCTCGTGTTACAAAGTTTGGAAAATTCCTTCGCAAAACTAGTCTTGATGAGCTTCCTCAGCTTATAAATATTCTTATTGGTCAGATGAGTTTTGTAGGCCCTCGCCCGGTTACAGAGCCTGAGCTTGAAAAATATGGACCTTATAAAGATTATGTTCTTTCTGTTTTACCTGGTCTTTCCGGAATGTGGCAGACCTCCGGCCGTTCTGATACTGAATATGAAGAGCGAATTTCACTTGATTCTTACTATATTCAAAACTGGTCTGTATGGCTTGATTTATGGATTTTAATTAAAACAGTTTATGTCGTTCTTAAAGGACGTGGTGCTTACTAATGAAACGGGCAACTTTACTTATTTCACTTTTTATTTTTACATTTTTACCGTTTTTTTCACAGCAATACAAAATTGAAGAGGTTGAATATTCCATTAAAGGCTGCGGCCACTGGATTTTTGGTTGTACTCAGGAATATGCTCTTACAAACGAAGTTCCTGTAGATAAAAAAACTGTTTTTGAAAATGAAGAAGCACTTTCACTTTACATAACCGACCTCGAAATAAAGCTTAATAACCTCAGGGCTTTTGAAACAATTGAATTAAATTATGAACCTTTACCGGCAGAGGATACGCTTACTCCTGTAAAACTTACAATTTCTGTACAAGACTCTTTCCATCTTTTTGCAATCCCGGGTCCAAAATACGATTCAAACAAAGGTTTAACTTTTAAACTTAAAATAAAAGATTCCAACTTTCTGGGTTCTCTAAATACACTTTCTTCCGACATTTATTTTCTTCTTCCAACAGATGAATCGGACGGAAAGAACACAGAGTTTGGTTTTAACTGCAGCGTAGATTACCCTTTTAGAGCCGGTATTTTTGATTCTATCTGGCTTAATGACCTTAGCCTTTCATATACACTTGGCGATGATATGCCGGAATGGAATATCAGAACAGGTCTTAGATTTACCCTTCCCTTTGAAAAAAACTCTTTAGTGTTTGAAACAAATCAGCGTTTTGTAAACAATTTTGAATATCTTGATTTTTCTGATAATTTATATTTTGTAAATGATTTTAAAATTTACACACCGCTTACCATTACAGAATTAAACTATTTTGGAAAACTTACTTATACTCCATATACAATCTTGAGCGTAAACTGGGACCGCGATGGCATCGACAAAGATAACTCCGCCCTTTCAAGCCCTGTGTGGACAATTGGTCATAAAATAAACTTTGGCCGTGTAGACTGGAACCAGAACCTTAGAACAGGCTTTACTTTATCGCTTGATAATTTTTACAAATATAATTTCCAGCGACAAAGATTGTATCCTGAGCTTGAGTTTATTGCAGCTGGCTACAAAAAAATTGATCTGCTTGATGATTCTTACTTTTTGAGGAACTTTGGAATTGTAGCAAAATCTACAGTCTTCACCTTTTTGTTTGATCCTAAAAAAGACGACTACATTTTTAATGACGGAAACAGCATTGGTCAATATTTAAGAGGTATCCGCGATACTCAGTATTATAAAGGAACTGATTATTCTTCGCTGCAGCCTACGAATGCCCTCATTCTGAATTTTGACCTTCCAATTCATATATTTACTACAAACTTTACAAAATCTTTCCTGCGCTACTTTAATTTTGATTTCCAGCTTTCTCCATTCTTTGATATGGCTTTATGTTATAACAAAATTAATCAGACCTATTTCAGCTTCAAAGATGGATTTTATGGTGCCGGTTTAGAAGTTATTGTTTACCCTTTAAAATGGTCCGGCATTACAGTTAGAGGAAGCGTTGGTATAGACGTTGGACGTAAGTTCTTTGCAAATCATATTAATACAGATTGGCGCCAGAATGTTTCTAAAAAAGAGTTTTCAATTGGATTTGGACTTCATTATTAATTAATCAGGATTTTTAATTCCATCAAGCTTGTCGAGTTTTAAAACTGCATCCTGCTGCCAGTATTTTTGTGGCGAATGGAAGGCAAGAATTGTCAATAAAGCATAAGAAAACTTATCATATCCGCATTTTGTGCATACATCACAAAAGAGATTAAAGCTTCTCCAGACATCATTATCGCTTCCCCAGGTAACAATATCGCCATGGAAAGGAATGATGTCTAAAAAGTCTGTTATGTTTTTGTATTCAAAATCTATATCGCGTTTTGAAATTACGTTATAAACTTTTGTAAACCCTGTTATTACTGCAATAGAACTGTAGGTAAAGGCTTTATCTATTTCATTTATAGAAAGATAGTATTGTGCAAGCTCATAGAAGGCTTTTAGGCAGAAATAATCCTGAGCCCGGTACATTGTAAAGAATTTTTCAATTGCATCGCTGTTATTTTTGGCCACAGTGTTTCTCATGGATTTTGCAATAAGCTGATTTCTTTCATTCTGTTCTTTTCCAATGATATTTAATAGCCTGATTTCCATTTTGTCATATTCACCACATAAACGGCTAAGGTCTGCAAGTAAATAAATAATTTCATAGCGTTCATCAGGAATATCAAGTACTGCTGCATTTTCAAGAGCTTTTAAGTAATACTGCTCGGCAAAATTGTATTCACCTTCTATTTTGTAAATATCGCCTATAAGCTTTAAGGCTTCGGGATACTCTTCATTGCTTTTAATATATTCCAAAACCTTTGAAATTGAATTGTCAAAGATTCCTTTTGAATTATAGGAATTTATAAGATTAATAACGTCATACTCATCGCGTTCTGTTAATACCGGTATGATGTTTGTAATGTTGTCGCCGGCTTTTTTTACTTCACGGGCGGCAATGCTTTGCGAAATTGTATCGTAATCGGCTTTTAACTGCTCTTTTTTGTATACTATTGCATCTTCTGCATATTTGATTGCTTTTCCATATTCTTTGTTTTCGTAGGCAACTTTGGCATTTCTAAAAGAAATAATGCTTTTTGAGTTAAGATTGTTTTGTGCAAAAAGACCAGTTCCGAGTAATAAAAATACTGTAGAAATTAAAGTACGTTTCATATAATTCCTTTATAAAGAATTCAATTCTTCTTCAAATACTTTATCGGCATCTTTTGCATCAATTGTTCGCACTATTTTACCTTTTTTAAAAATAATTGCTTTGTCTGCAGTTCCCGCAATTCCTATGTCTGCGTGACGTCCTTCTCCAGGTCCGTTTACAACACAGCCCATTACTGCTACTGTTATGTTTTTATCCATTGCTAAAAGCCTGTTCTGCCAGCGGTCTACAAAGCTGTGAACATCAAAACCTATTCTACCGCAGCGTGGACAGGAAACAAGATTTATTCCACGGGATCTTTTGCCGCATTCTTTTAAGATGTTTATTCCGGCAATTACTTCATTTTCAGGTGAGGAAGAAAGGCTTACACGGATTGTATCTCCAATTCCCTGTGCTAAAAGGGTACTGAATGCAATACTTGATTTTACAATGCCACCAATAAGCGGCCCTGCTTCTGTTACCCCCAGATGCAGCGGATTATTATATTTTTGTGCATAAAAAGTATTACACTGTATAGTTTCCTGAACATCGCTTGACTTCATGCTCACTACATACTGGTCAAAATTGTATTTTTCAAAGATTGCAGCTTCGCGGGCGGCAGTTTCGCATAAGCCCTGGGCTCTTGTAATTTTACCTGCGGCAATCTCTTCCTGTAAATCTTTTGGAAGGCTTCCGCTGTTTATTCCAATGCGGATTGGAACTTCCTTATCACGGCAAGCTTCTATAACCGTGCGGGTATTTTCTTCGGACCCAATGTTTCCGGGATTTATTCTTATTGCGGCAACATTAGCTTTAAGGCATTCAAGCGCAAGCTTATAATCAAAATGAATGTCTGCAACAAGCGGCATTATTGTACGTTCTGAAAGTATGTTTAGTGAACGCGCACTTTCCATATCAGGAACTGCAAAGCGCACAATATCGCAGCCTATGAGACTAAGTTCATTTAATTGTTTAAGGATTTCTTCTAATTTTGTGGTATTTGTATCAAGGTCCGTAATCCCGTCCTTCCACATAGTCTGAACCGAAACAGGATTCCCACCCCCAATAAGGACAGTTCTAACGCTTCCCTTCCCACCTAATTTTATTGTTTTTGTTATCATAAGACAAAAGTGTCATTCCCGGGCCAAAGCAAGGAATTCTCAATGATGATTGTTATATAAAAAGAAACTGAACCAGAATGCGGAGTGTGATAAGAAATCGGGCAGGTCCCTTTAGCTGCCCGATTTCTTATCACACGGGAGCATACTGGTTCAATTTATAGGCATTTTAACAAACAATCATTGAGAATACCATTGCGAACAAGGCTACAGTCTCACAAAGACCAACAACCATAATGTACTGTGCAAAACCTTTTCCTGTTTCACCAAGAGCATCTGAACCGGCAGCACCAGCTTTACCCTGAGCAATAGCAGAGAAACACATAGCAAGACCAGAAGCAATACCAAGACCAAGAAGGAAGCTTGCAGGTTTGTCAGAACCGTTCATTGACTGCATAAGCAAGAAACCGTAAATTGTCTGAGTAAGAGGAGCACCGGCAAATACAGTAAGAATGAATGGGGCTGGTTTATTATTAATATAACAACGTTTCCATGCACCAATTGCACCCTGTCCGGCAATTCCAATACCAATTGCTGAACCAATAGCAGCAATACCCATTACAACAGCAGCACCAAGCATACCAAAATCCATAATAAATCTCCTTATATTTCTGTCATTTTCGGGCTAGACCCGAAAATCTTATATTAGATTCCCGTGTCAAGCACGGGAATGACATCATTCTCAAACGAGAATGACTATATTTTATTTCTTAGCCTTTTCACTGAAAGGACTATATTTTAATCCAGACCATGACATTCCTAAGTGACTTGAGAATTCAAGTGTATTAAGACGTACGCCATGAACAATTACCGAAAGCAGGTTCAAAATCATGTTCAAGCCATGACCGAACGCTAACAGAGCAACGAATGCTATAAACATAATTGCATGTCCCCACATAGGACCGGCCATTTCGTTTACAGTGTTGCTGATTGCAGCTCCGGCAAGACCAACGGCCCACAAACGTATATATGAAACAATATCACTGAATACGTTTACAACGCCGAGTAATACAGAAATTATATTTTTACAGCTTTCAAGTACAGAAGCTCCAATAGAACCTTCATAATTACTGAAAATAAAGCTTAATACAAAGCCTACTCCAACCAGGGATATTTCAAATAATCCAATTGGGAAGCCGTAAATTCTTTCTGTAAAACTAAAGATTGATGAACTTACAACCATTGAAAGAACAACCCAGAACATACCAATGAGCTGTAAAAGGGCGCCAAAGTCACCAAGAACCTTAAGGGATTTTCTATTGCGGATCATTGCCTTTATATGAGCAACGCTCAACTGAAGCAAGGCAAGGCTAAAACAGAAAATCTGAAGATTCTGTGCAGTTGTAAGTCCTTCTGTAGCATCAGGTTTCCAGAATGGTGTCCAGATCATATCTGAATAAGCATTTGAAATCTGCTTAACAGAAAGCGCTGTGAGCCAATGTGGAAGCTGTTCAGGTTTAAGTCCAAACCAGGTACAGGTTACAAGACCCCATATTACTGTAGAAAATCCTACAAGGGTTACAAGTCCTAACAAAGGTGCAGGTTTCTTTCCTGTAAATACTGCTTTGAAAATCATTATGAGACCAAGTACAGTTACCAAAAGTCCGTAACCACCGTCTCCAAAAATCATTCCAAAGAAGATTGTAAAGAACAGGAGGAACCAGCCCGAAATATCATATTCATGATAACCAGGTACAGTACCCAAAAAGTCTGTAAGAGGATAAATAAGACTTACAAACTTGTTGTTGCGAAGCTTTGTTGGAACTTCAATGTCTTCATCTTCCGGATCTGCATAAGCAAGGGCCCATTCGTTTTTAGCACAGGCTGCCTTAAATTCTTCAAGGTCTGCTGTTGGAACATAACCGCTTATCCATGCAAGATCGTTTTCTGAACCGGACTGTTCATGCTCCATTCCCGCATTAATATTTTCAAACTCAATGTCTGTTTCAAGATTTTTGCGGAATGCAGCAATTGCCGGCACATACTTAGCATTATTTACATAGAAATTTTCTATGTCTTTAATTTCTGCTTCGTCGGCTTTGATTTCTTTTTCCAGATCTTTTGTAGACATTCTTGGAAGCGGAACTTCAAAGGCTTCTGGAAGCAGTTTTTCAGGTCTGCCGTCTTCGCCAATAACAAGGAAGCGGACAGTTTTCTTGTCGTTATTTACAAGAATAGTTTCAATTTCCTGGTCAATCTGACTGTATTTTTCGGCAGCAATTTCGTACATTGCAAGTTTGATTCCTTTTTCTTTAAGGAAATCAATATCTTCAAGACTTACTGCCCCCCAGTCTTCAAAGCGGTCAAGCTCTGTTGTATCGGCAGAAATTTCTTCAAGAAGCTGCTTTTTGCGCTCTGATTTTGTTACTACCTGTCTACAAAGTTCGACAACTTTAGAATCTTCCAAGGTAACTTTATTTTTCTTAGCCTTTTTATCAAGTTTGATTTCGCCAAGAATACTTTCTGAAACTATTGCATTACCTGTATATTCTTTGAATGCATTAAGCTTTTCGCTGGAACCTTCTATCTTTGAAAGATGAACAAGTCCAATCTTGCGCAATGCCTTTAATGCATCTTCTTTTTCTTTGTTGAGTATGACAACAGAGACTTTCTTCATTGGTTCAATCATTTGCCAGCCTCCTGTTCATTCTCAATTTTTTCCTGCAATTTCTTCTTAGATATTTTACTTCGAACAACCGCAGCAACCTGTTCATCACCAAGATAAACAGTAATTTTCTTTATATTCGCCTTTGTCTCAGGAATCTTTACCTTTTCAAAAAGGTTTACACGCTGGGTAGTCGTGCGCAATTCCTTTGAAAGAAGCCTTACCTGTTCATCAAGAACTTCGGCTTCGAGGTCAAGCGAAAGTGCCTTTTCCATACGGTCTGCAGCCATATCAATCCAGAGTGGAGTTTCGTAAAGGTCGTAGTCTCCCCTTCCAAAATCTGCTCCTTCATAAACAGGAATTGTAACACCGGCAATGTTACCGTATCCCTTTTTGATATTCTTTACAGTTACCATATCTGGTTTAAAGGCTTCTCGTTCACCAAATACTGCAATCCATTCGTCAAACTCTTTTTCAAGAGCAACGCGGGCAGCACGAACTTCTTTGGCCTTGGCGTCTATAGTGCGGATTTCTGTCTGAAGCTGTTGTTTTTTGAGCATAAGGGTTGGAAGATAACGCTTGTACATTTTAAGCGCATCTTTCTGGACCTTGAGCTCATTTTTTGTCAGCTTTATTTTTGCCATTTAGCACCCCACCACTTATTTCTTCTTAGGCCAATACTCTTCAATGAGAGATGACTTCAAGCCGGTTTCTTCCGGATCAAAGCAGTCGGCCAGAATCTTCCAGCCAAGGTCAAGAGCATCTTCCAAAGAAATATTCTTTGAAAGATCCATCATTCCGTCTTCGAACATCTTTCCGTAAACAAGGAGCTTTTCGTCCCACTTACTCATGTTGAAACCCATAGACTTCTTTTCAAGGGTATCCTTGTAGTTAGAATAAAGACGAATCATACCATCCATAAGGGCACGGTGGTCAGAACGGGTACTTCCGTTTACGTTCTGCTTAAGACGGCTCAAAGAACCGAACGGCTCAATACGTCCACCCTTGAGGTAGTACTGACCTTCGGTAATATAACCTGTGTTATCTGGAACCGGGTGAGTAACATCATCACCAGGCATTGTTGTAACTGCAAGAATTGTTACAGAACCTGCGCTATCAAAGTCTACGGCTTTTTCGTAGCGGGCAGCAAGCTGTGAGTACAAGTCTCCAGGGTAACCACGGTTAGAAGGAACCTGCTCCTGTGTAATGGCAATTTCCTTCATTGAGTCTGCAAAGTTTGTCATATCTGTAAGAAGAACAAGAACATCCTTTCCTTTAAGGGCAAACTGCTCGGCAACTGCAAGGGAAAGGTCAGGAATCTTCTGACATTCTACGGTCGGGTCAGCAGCTGTATGCATGAACATTACAGTCTTGCTCAAAGCACCACCGTCTTCAAGTGTCTTCTTAAAATACAGATAGTCGTCGTATTTAAGCCCCATACCACCAAGAACGATTACATCAACTTCGGCCTGCATGGCAATGCGTGCAAGCAGCTGGTTATAAGGTTCACCAGAAATAGAGAAAATAGGCAATTTCTGAGAAACAACCAGAGTGTTGAACATATCAATCATTGGAATACCGGTACGAATCATACGGCGGGCCATGATACGTT
>CAMNDY010000004.1 GCA_946535985.1 uncultured Treponema sp.
AAATTGCAGGAAACTATCGCTATACAACTCCTGTAAGAGATAAAGCAAAGTCTCTCTTGAAGAAACTTTCTAATTCTTCTTCCGGAAAAAACTCAAAATCGGACGAAAAATAAGTCTGGAGTAACCTTTGGAACCAATTATTCTCGCTTCATCCTCGCCTCGCAGACAAGAAATTCTTAAAATGCTCAAAATCCCATATAGGGTTATTATGCCAAACATTGATGAAACAATTTCAACAATGCTTTCGCATGAAGAAATTCCTGAATTACTTGCAAGAGAAAAAGTAACTGCTGTTATTCGCTCACTTCCTGCAGGTCAAGAAATCCCCTGGGTTTTGGGTGCTGATACAATTATTTCATATAACGGTTCTCTTTATGGAAAGCCTCAGGACCAGGACGAAGCATTTAAATTCTTAAAAGAATTTCAGGGAAACACCCATACAATTCTTACAGCTTTAGTTCTTTATAACGGAAAAACTCATTCCACAACTTCAAAAATATGTAAAACCGAAGTAACCTTCAGTAGTCTTTCAGATGAAGAAATTCAGTGGTATGTAGACACAGGTGAATGGCATGGAGCGGCAGGTGGTTACCGAATCCAGAGTCTGGCATCTATGTTTATTAAGCATATCAAGGGCTCTTATTCAGGTGCCATCGGGTTGCCTATTTCGGAGCTTTACGATATATTAAAAGAACAGGGATATAAAATCCTTGAATAGAGCCGTCGGCTCAAATATCTTCCGTGCGTAAGGAGCTTTGCTCCGATCGTATCGAGAAACAGAGTTTGGAAGGGGAAAGGGTACGAGCCCTTCGACAGGCTCAGGGACCGCTCAGTTGGTTTTATAGCTTTCCCCGTGAAGGAGTTAATCATGGCTGTTGTTACCATGAAGAACCTGCTTGAATCCGGAGTACATTTCGGTCATCAGGTAAAACGCTGGGATCCACGTATGAAGAAGTATATCTTCGCAGAACGCAATGGAATCCATATTATTGACTTGCAGAAGACAATCGCTGCAATTAAAGACGGATATGATGAAGTTCGTCGTGTTACTGCTGCAGGAAAATCAGTTCTGTTCGTAGGAACAAAAAAACAGGCACAGCAGGCTGTACAGAAAGAAGCTGAACGCTGTGGTATGTTCTATGTAAACAACCGCTGGCTTGGTGGTATGCTTACAAACTTCGCTACAATCAAAAAATCACTTCAGCGCCTCAAGAAAATCGAAAAGATGGAAATTGACGGCACATTCGAAAATCTTACAAAGAAAGAAGTAGCTGCTCTCCAGAAGGAAAAGGCTAAGCTCGAAAAAAACCTTGGCGGTATTAAGGAAATGAAAGAGCTCCCTGGATGTATCTTCATTATCGATACTCACAAGGAACAGCTTGCAGTTGCAGAAGCCCGCAGAATGGGTATTCCAATCATCGCCGTAGTAGATACAAACTGTAACCCAGAAGGTATTGACTACCCTATTCCTGGAAACGATGACGCTATCCGCGCTATCTCATTGTTCACATCAATCATTGCTAACGCTGTAATTGAATCAGACAACGAAGCAGGTCTTAAGATTCTTGAAAACCTTAACGACGACGAAGAAGTTGTTACAGATGCAGCTAAAAAAGATGAAGATGAAGAAATTGTTGACTATTCAAACTATCAGCCAACAGAAATTAAAGAAGAAGACCGCGAAGCTGACGAAGCTGAAAGTCTTGTAGACGAAGATAAGATTTATAAGGACTAATATATGGCATTTACAGCAAGTGATATTAAAAACCTGCGTGAAATGACAGGTGCCGGAATGATGGAGTGTAAAAAAGCACTTACAGAATGTGACGGTAACATTGACGAAGCAGCTAAATATCTTAAAGAAAAAGGTCTTGCTGCTGCTGCAAAACGTGCAGACCGCGCTACTGCAGAAGGACGTCTTTTTATCCGCAATACTGGAGACAAGGTTTACGTTGTAGAACTTACATGTGAAACAGACTTTGTTGCAAAGAATGCAGATTTTATCGCTCTTGGCGAAAAGATGCTCGACGTATCTATCGAAAAGGGTTATACAAAGGTAGAAGAAGAACACACAAAGATGCTCGAACCACTCAAGGTTTCTATCCGCGAAAACATGAATGTTGCAAAGGTAGAAGTTATTGATGTTCCAGCTGGATGTACAGCTTCTTACTATATCCACTCTGATTACAAAACTGGTGCTGTTGTAGTAATCAGCGGATCTACTGCCGATGTTGTTAAGACATTTGCTTATGACTGCTGTCTCCACATTGCAGCCTTTACACCAGCTTATACATCTAAGAAAGATGTTCCACAGAGCTACGTTGATGAACAGAAAGAAATCTTCAAGGCTCAGATGGATCAAGATGAAAAGATGGCTTCTAAACCGGAAAATGTTAAGGAAGGAATCTTACAGGGTAAGGTTAACAAACACCTTGCAGAAATCTGTTTTGAAGACCAGATGTTCGTAAAGGATGACAAAAAGACTGTAACTGCAAAACTCGCAGAGGTTGGTAAGGAAGCAGGAGCAACTCTTGCTTTTGTTACAGCTAAGCTTTTTGTACTTGGTAAGTAGAATTAATAAGGCCCTTCGACAGGCTCAGGGACCACACATTTGGGGGCCCTGAACTTGTCGAAGGGGCAATAAAAGGAGATTAAAAATGGCTGAAAACACAGAAGAGAGAATGGAAAAGACTATTGCGTCTTTAAAAGATTCTTTAAACACTATCAGAACTGGACGTGCCAACGCTGCAATCTTTGATAAGGTTCGCGTAGATTATTACGGCACTAAATCACCGCTTAATCAGGTTGCCACTATTCAGATTCCGGAAGCAAGATCTGTAATAATTCAGCCGTTTGATAAATCTCTTATAACCGAAATCGAAAAGGCAATTCAGGTTGCTGACCTTGGTTTCAATCCTTCCAATGATGGAAAGGTTATCCGCATTACTATCCCAGCTCTTACTGCAGACCGCCGTAAGGAACTTGTAAAACAAGCTAAAACAATTGCCGAAAACAGCCGTACTGCAATCCGCAATATCCGCCGCGATGGGAATGATGACCTTAAAAAACAGCAGAAGGACGGAACTTTGACAGAAGACGGTCTTAAAACCGAAACTGACAAGCTCCAGAAACTTACAGACAAATACATCGAAGAAATCAACAAGATTTACGATGCAAAAGAAAAGGAAATCCTGAACTAGTGTCTTTGGATAAAAACAATCTTCCGCTTCATGTTGCCATTACAATGGACGGAAACGGAAGATGGGCAACTCAACGAAAACTTCCCCGCTCAGCCGGTCACGATAAAGGCCTTCATACAGTAAAAACTATTGTCAAAGCAGCCTCGGATCTGGGCATTAAACATCTTACACTTTACATTTTTTCTACAGAAAACTGGAAGCGTACAGAAGCAGAAGTGGGATTTTTGATGAATTTAATCCATACACATTTAAAGCAGGAGCTCGATTTTTACAGAGAAAACGGTATCAAACTTAATCACATAGGAGATTTAGACGCGCTTCCTCCTGCAATAAAAAAAGATATTACAGAAGCCATCGAAGATACCAGAGATTTTAAAGGAATGATTTTGAACCTTGCAATCAATTATGGTGGCAGGGACGAAATTATCCGAGGAATTAAAAAAATTATAAAAAGTGGTGCAAGCGAAGATCAGATTACTGAGGAATTTATTTCAAAATCGCTTGATATGCCGCAAAGTCCTGACGTTGATTTATTAATCCGTACAGGGGGCGAAAAGAGACTTAGCAATTTCCTGCTCTGGCATATTCCTTATGCCGAACAGATTTATATAGACACACTCTGGCCTGACTACACAGTAGAAGAATTTTATGCTAACATAGAAGAGTTTCAGACCAGAAACAGAAGGTTTGGTGCAGAAAAAGCATCAAAGTAAAAAGGTAATTTATGAACAAAGTAGCAAAACGACTTTTAGTATTTTTTATAGGTCTTCCAATTGTAATTGGAATAACTACTCTTGATTATTACAATCACATTGCTCTAAATATTGTTGCTATTTTTGCTTCTGCTTTTGCCGCACATGAATTCTATAACATGGCTAAACTCAAGTTTAAGATGTTTCCAAAAACACTTGTTATAATTCTAACATGTGCACTCCCCTTCTTAGCTTATAATTCAATTTTAGTAGACATGGACTTTTCAAACCTATCCTGGTTTTTAGTTCTTGAAATATTTATATTTATGGGAGCAGAATCAATCATTGCAAAAGATTTTACAGATTCTGTTTCTAAAATTGCAGTAACCATTCTTATTTTATTCTACTGCGGATTTATGATTACTTTCATTACAAGAATGACAGCCATAAAAGATAATGCAACAATTTTCCTTTATCTTTATTTTATTCTTGTATTTATGACAGACTCCGGAGCCTGGTTCTTTGGAGTTCTCTTTGGAAAATCAACAAGAGGATTCTTTAAAGCAAGTCCAAATAAAAGTATCGTAGGATTTTTTGGTGGAATTATAACTGCTATAGCCTGTGGTATTCTTTTTAAGCTTATATTCCCGACAATTTTCTTTGGTTCAATCTGGAAGATTGTTCTTTTAAGCTTTGCAACAGCACTTGCAGCAATAATCGGAGATTTAATAGAATCAGTTTTCAAGCGCTCTTTAGGAGTTAAAGACAGTGGAACAATTATTCCGGGTCGTGGAGGTCTTCTTGACTGTCTTGATTCTTTAATTTTGGGTGCTCCGATTTTTTATATTGGAGTACATTTCCTTTATCTTATTGCAAAATCATGAAAAAAGTTTTAGTTCTTGGTTCCACAGGCTCAATTGGAACAAATACCTTAAATATCATAAAATATATGCCGGAAGATTTTACTCTTTGCGGCCTTCAGGCTCATACAAATAAAGAAAGGCTTTTAGACATTGCAAATAAAGCTAAATGTCCTTACCTTTTAACAAGCGAAGATAATTCTCCACAAGCATTTCAAAAGCTCATTGACGAATCTAAGCCTGATATTGTTGTAAACGGCATTTCGGGAGCAGCAGGTCTTCTTCCTTCAAAAATCGTTCTTGAAAACGGATTATCTTTAGCCCTTGCAAATAAAGAAACAATTGTTATGGCTGGTGATTTAATTAAAGAACTAGCCTACGATAAAGGTGCAAAAATTATTCCTGTTGATTCTGAACATTCTGCAATTTTCTGCCTGACAGAAAAAATCGGAAAAGAAAATATTTCTAAAATAATTATTACTGCAAGCGGCGGCCCATTCAGAACTTTAACAAAAGCCCAGCTTGAACAAGTAACAGTTGAACAGGCTTTGAATCATCCAACCTGGCAGATGGGAAAAAAGATTACTGTTGATTCTGCAACTCTTGCAAATAAAGGTCTTGAAGTTATAGAAGCTGCTAAGCTTTTTGATGTTACAGCAGATAAAATAGAAGTTGTTGTTCATCCTCAAAGTCTTATTCATTCGCTGGTAAGAACTAATGACGGAATGCTTTATGCCCAAATTTCTGAACCTGATATGAAACATCCTATTTTGAACGCTCTTACATGGCCACAAAATAAAGAAAACTATCTTGAACCTTTTGATTTGTTTGATAAAACAATGACTTTCTTTAAGCCTCGCCTTCAGGATTTTCCAATGCTTTCTTATGCATTTGAATGCGTTAAGTTTGGCAAGGCATATCCAATTGCTTTTAATGCGGCTAACGAAGTTGCTGTAAACGCCTTCCTCCAGGAAAAGATTTCTTTCCAGGCAATATCCCGAGTTGTTCGTTCTGTATTAGACAAAAACTGGAATCACAAAATCAAAAACTTTGATGATGTTTTTGCAGCAGACGAAGAAGCCAGAAAATATACTGCGGAGCTTATATGAAATGGCTTTATGGAATTCTTTGTCTCTTCTTTTTAATTTTATTTCATGAATTCGGACATTTTCTGGCAGCCAAACTTTTTGGTGTAAAGGTTGAATCTTTTTCTGTAGGCTTTGGCCCTATTCTTCTGCATAGAACAATTAAAGGCACAGATTACAGACTTTCGCTTATTCCTCTTGGCGGCTATTGCGGAATGAAAGGTGAAAATGATTTTCGCGAAGCAATGGAACAAAACCTTAAAGAAGTAAAGGGAGAGCCGGATTCTCTTTATGGCGTTCATCCAATGAAAAGAGCCGCAATTGGTTTTGCAGGTCCTTTTTTTAATTTTATTTTTGCAATTTTTTGTTTTTCTTTAATAAATGGAATCGGCTACAATTACTACACTTACTCAAATAAAATCATTCTTGCAGATGAACTTTATGAAAACACTTGCACTGCCGCCCGAGATGCTGGCCTTCTTACCGGAGACCAAATCATCAGAATTAATGGAAAAGAGATTTTAGATTTTAGTCAGATTATTGAAGAAGTCTCAATACGTCCAGCAGAAAATATTAATGTTACAGTTTTGCGTAACAATAAAGAACTTTCGTTTGTTGTTCATACACAGATGGACAAAGAAAGTGGAACAGGAAAAATTGGAGTTGCCGCAGATACAGAAAGCCTTCTTATGCAAAGTACTCCCGACTACAATTTTTTTGAAGCTATAGGCCACGGCTTTTTAGATACCTTTGAATATATTGGTCTTACTTTTAAAAGTATTGCTATATTGTTTAAAGGTGTAGATCTAAAAAATGCAGTAGGTGGTCCAGCACGAATTACAGAAATGCTTGGCTCTACTGCAGAGGAAGGATTTTCTGAAAGTTTTAAGGTTGGATTTATAAGCCTTTCGCAGCTTATGGCAGTAATAAGCATTTCTCTTTTTATAATGAATCTTCTTCCTATTCCAGTTCTCGACGGTGGATTGATTTTAGTTGCAATTATTGAAACAATAAGCCGCAAAAAAGTTCCGCCAAAGGTTCAGTATCGCATACAGTTTATCGGTTTTGCATTTATTGCAATTTTGTTTATAATAGGATTAATCGGTGATATCACTTATTTTATTTCCGGAGCTAAATTAAAATGAAAAAGATTTTTCGATACGTTTTAAAATATTTGATTTTTTGCGCAGCTTCAGCCCTTGCTTTTGCAGAAGCTCATATTTCAACTCAATCACATCAGTCGCAGGTAACATCCGTATGTTCCGTTCCTGTTACTGCAGGAAATGATTTTGAATATTTTACAGCAGGAGACGACGGGTTTTTAATCCGCTGGAACGAAAATAACGAAGGTGAACATTATCAGATTTCGGATGTTGGAATTAAACAAATTGCAGTTTCTCCAAGCGGAAATCTTGTTGCTGTTTATGAAAGTGATGGTGGTTCTGTAAATAAGGTAAGTGTCTGGGACTGGAGAACTTTGTCCCGCAAAAAGTTCTGGCGTTATAAGGATTCTATTACATCGCTTAAATTTTCATCAAAAGGAACATATTTAATTGTTGGAACTGCTTCTGTAGATGGTGTTGAATTTTATAACACATCAAACTGGTCAAAAATTAATAAGATTAAAGCAAACACAGGTATTGTAAATTATATTCACACAAGCGACACAGAAAAAACTGCAGTATTCTACTCTCCTGCCGGAAATCTTTCTTACTACAATATGCAGAACGGACAGCTCAAAGAAAAGTTTACTGTAATTCAGGGCTTGAGCCAGCCACTTCTTTATAATGACAATAAATTTCTTGCCGGTATAAAAGACAATACAATTTATATTATCAATGCATATAAGGGAACTTCCGTAACTTCAATTAAATCTCAAAATCCTATTATTCTTTCTACCCACAAAGATACAAATCTTTACTATCTTGAATATGACGGCAAAAATAACTACGACCTTAAAATGCTCGAAAATATGGATGGCGGAAAAGTTTCAAATCCTAGAATTGTAAAATCCTTCAGAGGTCCTAGAGGAAATGCCGCTATAAATTACGGAATTAAAAATTACACAGAGATTCTTTTAGGCAGCAAGTCAGGTTCTGTTTATAAGGTAGATACAGATCCGTCAATTACAACTTCAAACATGACAGAAATAACTCAGAACACCTACGCCAAAATTTATGATATGTGCGAAGCTCCAAGCGATTTTTACTTTCTTACTGATAAAGCAATTTTCAAATCTTCTTATGATTCTGGTGTAGTAAACAAAATGTATACAACCAACGGTCAGACTAACATTATTAATTACAATGATGACAATGTGATTTTGTGGTCTGAATCTTCCCGCTCGGCAGTTGAACTCGTAAACCTTAGTTCAAAATCTAAAACTACACTCTTTACTCCAACAGGAAATATCCAGAATCTTCGTTTAGGAAAAGTTGGCGAAAAGAATTATCTTATTGAAATTGAAAGTAATTCTCTTATTAATCTTTATGATTTTACAAATAAAACCTTCAAGGAAGTATATTCAGGAACTGGTATTCAGGATGCAGTTTTGTGCGATAACGGAAATCTTTATATTGCAAAATCTGCTGCATATAATCCCCAGGTTCCACTTATCTGCGTAAATCTTGAAACTTATGAAACTGTACCTCTTAGCCTGAACGGAAATGTTTCTTTTGGTTTAAGTACAAACGGCCATTTAATTTATGGTATAGTTCTTCAATCTGATGATAATGTACAGACAACTTATGTTTATTCTTTCAACACTTCTACAAATAAACCTACAAACTTGTTGAAGTTCCAGGAAGAAGATGCAGAAGCCTTTACTTATCTTTACGGCTCGGTAGTTTACACTAACATTGGTAAGAACAAATTGTATTTTTATAATACAACAACAAAGAAAAATGGTTCATATAACCGTTCTGCATCTATTCCAAAGAGCGTTGCCCAGAACGGAAACCGCGTAGTTATTTTGAATGACAATGGTTCAATTTCCTGGTGCGGAACAAACAATTCAAATATTACAGCAGACTGGTACCTCACCACCGATGAACAATGGTATGAATTTTAATCAGCTTCGCTGATTAAAATTCATACCTGCGAGATTTTTGCTTGCTCGCAAAAGGCTCGCATTTTTGCTTCGCAAAAACCGCAAAAACTCGTGGTATGAGTTCTAAACCCAATCGTTTGTATTAATTCCACAACCACGCATGAGGGCTTCGGAGTAGACTCCCATGTAGCCGTCAACGGAACGGTCCCAGCTAAAATCTTTTTGCATACCTTTTAGCTGCATCTTTTTGATGTGGTCTTTTTTGTTGTAGTATGCGTATACAGCCCAGCCTACAGTGTCGTAAATTGCTCCAGGGGTTAGAGAATCAAAGAGGAAGCCTGTTCCGTCTCCTGTTGCTTCGTTATACTGCTCTACTGTATCGGCAAGACCTCCGGTTCGTCTTACAATTGGCAGAGTTCCATAAAGCATGGAATACATCTGGTTTAATCCGCAAGGTTCATAACGAGATGGCATAAGGAAGAAGTCAGAACCGGCTTCTATAAGGTGACTGAGGCTTTCATCATAACCGATATATGCTCTGAGGTTTGGTAAGCGAGATTGAATTGCGTTAATTTCATCTTCGCACCATTTTTCGCCGCTACCAAGAATTGCAAACTGAATATTCATGTTTACGCACATAGAAAAGATTGAACCGTATGTTGGTGCAAATACTTCGGCGATACCTTTTTGTTCTGCAAGACGGGTTACAATACCAATTAAAGGTACATCCGGATCAACAGGAAGCCCCATTCGTTTTTGGAGTTCTGCTTTACAAACTGCTTTTCCACTTAAATCTTTGTAATCAAAATTCTTAGGTAAAAGCTTGTCTTTTTTAGGATTCCAGGTTTCTAGATCACAGCCGTTTAATACACCGCGTACGCAGTCAGATCGAACACGCAAAAGTCCGTCAAGTCCAAAGCCGCCTTCTGTGGTTTGCATTTCTCCTGCATAAGTTGGAGAAACTGTTGTAATCATATCGGCGCAGGATATTGCTGACTGCAAAAGGTTTATGCTGCCGTTGCGTTCAAGACCTGCACCATGATAAAGATTCCAGTCTAGCCCAAGTGCCGGGAAAGAATCTTTTGGATACCAGCCCTGATATCCAAGATTATGAATTGTAAATACACTTGCGGTATGTGCAAAGTAGCCGTTACGACAAACATGTTTTAAAAGAACCGGTACTAAGGCACAGAACCAGTCGTGAGCGTGCATAATATCAGGATACCAGCCTAAGAAACGGCACAACTGGAAGGCACCATGGCACAAAAGAGCAGAACGATATGGATTATCATGAAAATCTGGTTCTGCTTTTGTTCCGTATATTCCGTCGCGACCAAAGGCCTGCTCGTGGTCAATAAAATAAACAGGAACGTCTGTACCAGGTAAATCGGCATAATAAAACTTTACCCAGGTTTCTACCTGTCCTGCGGCAACTGCAACAGGTTCATCTATTGCCTTTAAATTTTTTCGGTCTATCTTATAAAAACGTGGCATTACAATTTTTACATCATGTCCCTGTTTGCGTAAATTAATTGCAAGTGCGCTCACTGCATCGGCAAGACCACCTGTTTTTGCAAAAGGAACAGCTTCGGAAGTTACCATCAAGATTTTCATAAGACACTCCTGTGTTATTTGTTATTTAGAATGTACAGCATCGTAAAATGCCTGTTTGCTGTTTAAGATTGTTGATTCTGCAACACAATATGCAATGCGGAACCAGCCTTTTCCACCAAAGGCAGAACCCGGCGCACACAAAATATTGTAATTCTTAAGATGATTTGTAAATGCAAGGTCATCATCATTCCAGCCTTTTGGAACTTTTACGAATAAGTAGAAGGCACCTTCTGGCATAGCATATTCAAGACCAGCATAATCCATAATCTCTATAAGTTCATTACGGCGTTTTTCATAAAGGGAATAATCGCACTGGCAATCCCAGGTTTTTGCAATAACTTTCTGGAAGAAAGCCGGTGCATTAACATAGCCTAAAACTCTTGTTGCAAAAACTGCTGCGGCTATAAAATCTTTTGCTTCGGGACAGGCTGGATTTACACAAATATAGCCTATTCTTTCTCCCGGCAGACTCAGATTTTTTGCAAAGCTTGTTACTACAAGAGAATATTCATATTTTGGAAATACAGCTGCAACTTTTTTACCATAAGTAATTGCACGGTATGGTTCATCACAAATTAAATATGGATATCTGCCTGTTTTTTTACCATGCTCTTTAAGAACATTAACTACAGCAAGGATTTCTTCGTCTGAATAAATGCGGCCGCTTGGATTGTTAGGAGAGTTTATAATTATTGCAGCTGTTTTTTCGTTTAAGGCAGCTTTAATTGTGTCAGGATCAAGGCCAAAGTCTGCTTTTGTAGACACTCTTACAATTTCTCCACTATGATTATGAATATAATGGTCATATTCTGTAAAATAAGGACATGGAACTATAACTTCATCGTTTGGATTTAAGAGGGCTTTTAAAGTGGAATTAAGGGCTCCGGCTGCTCCTACAGCCATGACTACGCATTCTTTGGGAACAGGAACTCCCTGCTCTTTTGCAGATTTGTCTGCCATGGCCTGTCTTGCCTGAGGATATCCTGCATTTTGCATATATCCGTGGCAATTATGGGAGGTATCCTGGGCATATTCCTTAATTGCATCTACAACGGCCTGTGGAGGATCCAGATCAGGGTTTCCAAGGCTAAAATCATATACTTTATCTTCACCGTATTTTTGTTTTAACACTGCACCTTCTTCGAACATTTTTCTGATTACGCCGGCAGAAGGGCTTTCGACCAAAGATTTTATATTTTTACTAATCATAACTTCATTATAGCACAAATTATGCAAATTGTCATAAAAACATGCATTTATAAGTAAATTATGAAAAATGCTCCCGCGAAGAACCATGTTTTGCTCCACTAAAAGAAGAGGACGTTCCGCAAAACATGAACCTTCGCTCCGCATTTTTCATAATTTAAGATGGGATTTTATAAAACGTTGCAAACCGCAAACTTTCTTCAAAAAAAAGGCTCAGCCCGCAGACGCACATACTTTTCCACGGGAGTAGCATATATTTTTCTAATAAAATTTTTATGAAACTAATCCGGCGAGAAAATGTTTATTGAATAGAACTTTTATTTTGACTATAATGGAGGTATACAATATGAAAAATGCTTTTAATGTGTTCAAAAAATCACTTTTTCCATTAATTTTATTTTGTTTTTTCTCTAATGGGCTTTTTGCGGGGGTTTTTAACAGCAAATTAACTGTTGATGAGCAGAAAACACTCGATAAGGGCCAGGTTCTTATTAAAAATATCGCTTATCAAAAGAATATGTGTCTGAATAAGGATTTTAATGCAGATTGTCAGGCATTAACCGAAGAAATTAAGCAGCTTAATCCTAAATATCTGGCAGAAATCATCCAGATTAAGCCTTATAAGGGTAACGAAAACCTTCCGGAAGTCCTTACTCAACTTTTGTATAATGTTTCGGAATATAAAGGAATCCCATATTTTTCTGAAAGACGTCAAAAATATTTTAATCTTTATGATTCTGCAGAAATCCAGAATGAAAAAGTGATTTATTCTGATGCTTCTAAAACTACAAAAGAGCTTAATGCCCTTTTTGTTATGGAACCTTTTGATAAAGTTTATGAAACAATCAGTCTTACACAAACTTTAGATTCTGTATATTATTCTTCAATAAATACAAATAAACTTCGCTATAAAGATGAATTTGATTGTGTATGGCCTAAAAAACTTAAAATCTGTATTCTTCTTTTTAGAGACGGAGATAACTGGGTTTTATATGGAATTGGTGGTGTAAATGCTCCTCGTATTCCATTTTTTACAGAAAGAATTGAAACTTCATTTATAAACAGAATCAAAACATTCTGCTCTTTTATATTTTCGAAATTTTAATGTGTAAGGCTGCCAGAGGCCTTTCACTGGAGGAAAAAAATGATTTGGCTTATCGGTTGTAAAGGAATGCTTGGTCAGGAAGTTGCACGCCAGCTTGATGAAAAAAAGTATCATTGGGTTGGAACAGATAAGGAAGTAGACATTACAGATAGAGAAGCACTTTCTGCTTTTGAAAAATCTGTAGAAACTTCTTCATACCTTGATACGACCAGCAACGATAAGCACATCAAATGGATTATCAACTGTTCGGCCTACACAAATGTAGATAAAGCCGAAGAAGAAACCGAACTTGCAGATAAATTAAACAACCTTGGAGCTTTGAATATTGCCAGAACTGCCCGCTCAATTGGTGCAAAGCTCATTCATATTTCTACTGATTACGTTTTTAATGGACAAGGCAGCGAGCCCTACACAGAAGATATGGAAAAGGAACCTCTTGGTGTATACGGAAGAACAAAGGCAGCTGGCGAAGAAGCAATTCAAAAAGAAATGACTCAATTCTATATTCTGCGCACTGCCTGGCTTTATGGTTTTGATGGCAAAAATTTTGTATATACTATGACAAATCTTATGAACACTCATGATCAGATTCGAGTTGTAAATGATCAGAGAGGAACTCCTACCTGTACAGTTGACCTTGCCAGCACAATCTTAAAAATCATTGAAAAGTCAGACAATGCAACAGAAGCTTTTGGAAAACACAGTGCTCCTTCTTATGGTATATATCACTTTACAAATGGCGGAGAAACTACCTGGTATGATTTTGCCTGTGAAATCAATCGTCTTGGAAAAAAATATGGCCGCATCACTCAAAACTGCACCGTAAACCCATGTACAACCGCCGAATACGGCGCCAAAGTTCAACGCCCCGCCTACTCCGTTTTAAGCAAAGATAAAATCTGTAAAGAACTAAAAATCAAACTTCCCACCTGGCAAGCCAGCCTCGAAAAATTTATAAAAAATCCCCGCTTTAAGATATAAAATATTATAATTCATTAAATTGATTTGATTGTTTGAATAATAAAACTATGTATTGGTTTATAAAAAATGCGGAGCGAAAATTTGAGTTTTGCGTAACGTCCTCTTTCTTAGTGGAGCAAAAGGCAAATTTTCGCGGGAGCATTTTTTATCTAAAAAAATCATATTAAATATATATATAGACTATTATTTTAATGACTAAATTCCATAAATGAATTATAATATTTTATATGAATGCAATTGAGGTTTTTGAGGACTGGCTGGACGATTACCTTAATTTTGAAAACAATCCAAAAAAAGACATTTTCTGGCTCGACACAATAGATTTCCTCTGCAAAAGATTTGATAATCCTCAGGATTTTGCCCCATGTATTCATGTAGCCGGCTCAAAAGGTAAAGGTTCTGTTTCAAGAATGATTGCCTGTATTTTGCAGGAAGCCGGATACAACGTTGGACTTTATTCATCCCCACACATTACAGACTTTAGAGAACGCATTTCAAAACCAGATTCTTTTTTTGACGAAAAAATTTACGAAGCTGCAGTTAAAGAAATAATGCCTAACATCGATTCAATCATCAATCTGCCGGCAGACCGCCCTATTACCTGGTTTGAACTTGTTACTTTATATGCTTTCCTCTGCTTTAGAAAAGCTAAGGTTGACTGGTCTGTTTTTGAAGTTGGCATGGGTGGACGTCTTGATGCAACAAATGTAATCAGACCAAAGCTTTGTTGTATTACAGGCATTGAACTTGAACATACAGAATTTCTTGGTGATACTCTTGAAAAGATTGCAGCGGAAAAAGCAGGAATTATTAAAAACTGTACTCCTGTCGTTATAGCACGTCAGCAGTCAGAAAATGTAAAGATTATTTTAAGGGAAAAGGCCTTTACCCGCCACGCACCATGCTATTTTGTTGATGAAATAATTAAAAAGGCAACTTATTGCTTTAATGAAGATGAAAAAACAATGAGCCTTAAGCTGGAAAGTGATATTTTCTCAAGACCAATTAAAACAAAATTAAGTATGCTTGGTAAATGTCAGGTTTTGAATGCGGCTCAGGCTGCTATTTCAATCCGCAAAATCCTGCCAAATCTTGATGAAGCTATAATTGAACGGGGTCTTGCAAAGGCAAAGCTTCCGGGACGTTTTGAAATTATTGACAATGTTCCAGGTTATGTAGGAATTCCTCATTTAATTTTAGATGGTGCACATACATTGAACAGCATAAAGCTTACGTTGGAAACTCTTGGCCGCATGTATGATGATAAAAAAGTAAATCTTCTTTTTGCCTGTGCAGCCGACAAAGACATTAAAGATATTTCAAAAGAGTTCCGCTACAGATTTAATCATGTTTATGTTACCAAACCTGGTTCAAAAAAGCAGTCTGATATTAACGCAGAAATTGAAGCCTTTAAGAATGCAGGCATAGACTTTACAGCCGATGCCGACTACAAAAAAATGATTCAAAAAGCCTTTGCAGATTCCGCAGAGGCAGGCAATATTCTCCTTGTAACAGGTTCCTTCTATCTGGTTTCAGAAGTAAAGCAGATGATGATGATATAAAATCTATTCTAATTCATGAAAAAATGCTTCCGCGAAGAACCATGTTTTGCTCCGCTAAGAAAGAGGACGCTCCACAAAACATGAACCTTCGCTCCGCATTTTTTCAAAAGCATTTATTATTATATTATTACCCTCTGAACACGTTTAGTGATTGAAGTTAATACTTCATAAGAAATAGTCTTTCCCAGTTTTGCAAGATCATCAGCGGTATTTGCGGCGCCGCTTTCTTTTGGACCAAAAATCAGAACTTTATCCCAGAGGTGAACGTCTTTGTTGTCTTTGCCAATGTTTACCATGCACTGGTCCATACAGATTCTTCCACAAACAGGATAGTTTTTACCGTTTATGGTTACCTGCAGCCCAGGAGAATATCTTCGCAAAAGACCATCCGCATAACCGATTGGTAAAACTGCAATATCTGTATCTTCTTCGCAGGTGTATGTACGGCCGTAAGAAATTGATTTTCCTTTATAAAAATGTCTTATTGCCACAACCTTTGTTTCAAGTGTAAGAACAGGCTTTATATCAAAGCTTTTTCCTTTTGAAGTCAAATATTCATGAGTAATTTCATCAGGATAATATCCGTAAGTTATAATGCCTGGACGAACCATGTCAAAATGAACTTGTGGATTATTTAAAAGCGCCGCACTACTTCCGCAAGAACAGATTCCAGGATTAATTCCCTGTGCCTTTACATTTTCTACAGCTTTCTTAAACTCTTCATACTGCTGCATTGTATATTTCTGGTTATCATCAGAAAGGCTGTCAGAAACTGCAAAATGAGTACACATTCCGCCAAGCTCAAGATGTTTAGAGTCTGCAATTAATTTTGCCTGCTCCCCTGCTTCTTCCGGATAACATCCAATTCTTCCCATACCGGTATCAACAGCAAGATGAACCTTAAACTTTGTATTCAAATTATGAGTTTCGCAAAAAAGATCAGCAGTTTTGCTTAAAAGAGTTATATATTCCCTGCTGAATACGAGCGGAGTTATCTGATATTCAAAAAGGTCATTCATTTCGGGAGGTGTGCAAATACTCAAAAGAAGGATATTTGTTTTAATACCGGCATTACGAAGTTCAAGCGCTTCATCAACTGTAGCAACTGCAAGAAAATCAATTCCTTCTTCCTGGGCAATCTGGGCAGTAAGCACTGCATTGTGACCATACCCATCGGCTTTAACCGCTACACAGATTTTTACATTTTTATCTACATATTTTCTTATCTGCTGTAAATTATATTTTAAGTTTTCTTTATAAATTATTGCTTTTGTACATCTGTTCATAATAACATTCTATTTTTTATAAGGGATTTTTACAAGATAATTTTATATAAAGATATAAAATTATTACTTTAAAAATTAAATATCTAATAATTGTTTATGAAAAAATGCTCACGCGAAGAACCATGTTTTGCTCCGCTAAGAAAGAGGACGCTCCACAAAACATGAACCTTCGCTCCGCATTTTTTCATAAACAGAATTAAATTCGATTTATATAATTGTACTTTAATATAAGTATAATTTTATATAAATCCCATTGTAAAACCCTATTATTTTATGGTATTATAGTGCATTATGAAAAAAGGGAAATTGTTTATAAAATCATTATTATTTACAAGTATTTTGTGCTTTACTCTTATTTCTTGTGCTACAACTAATCAAGAAGAGTCAAAATCAGAAGTTATCAGCGGTTTTGAAGAAGAAATGCCTGCAGAAGAAGAGGTAATTATTGTTGAGCCTACTGCAGAAGAATTGTTCTTAGAAAAACTTTCTGGTATTTCTATTAAATTTACCAACACTCCTGCAAAAATCAAAAAAGGTAAAGAGTTTAAATCTGCATTTGATGTAATGGTAACTAATGCTGACGGAGAACCTGTATCTGATTTTGAACTTTCTTTTAAATATCCTGCAGGTAAATCTGGCTCACAGCTTGTATTTGAAACTACTACTATCACAAGTAATTCAGACGGAATTGCAAGCTTTATGCCTTCAAATACATCTTTTGCTGCAAATACAAAAATCACAGCATTACCTGCTTATGATTCTGAATTGAATATCACAGAAGAAGAACTTGCCCCATATACGGCAGAGGCTGATTTTTTAATTGAATCTGATATTACTACTCGCGGTGCAATTATGTTTGTTTTTGAGTTTACAGAAAGCGGAAAGCCTTCTAAAAACTCTTATGATATTCTTTCGGCACTCCGCAAAAAAGGTGTTTACCAGATTGGTAATGCTCCAATCAGCGATACTGAATATATTAATGCTTCAAAAGCAAAAATCTACAAAGAAAATTATGAATATGTTGGTTCTGAGATCGGTTATTTAATTGGTGGAACTGTTAAATTTGTTTGCCCGGTTGAAAAAATTGAGGACGAATACAAGGCAACTCTCTGCGCCGATATTTATGGAATTGACATGAAAACTGGCCAGGTAATTTATGAAAATAAACATGAGACATCTGCAACAGGAGCCAACTGGAATACAGCAGTTACAAACTGTAAGACTAATCTTACAAAAATTGTTGCAGATGCAATTATGTTTGGACTTTAATTTTTTAATGGAATACAGGAGGTGTAATTAATGATTTACACAGATACTAGAGACAGCAGCGCACAGGTTGATTTTAAAACTGCTGTAATGAGTGGAATGAACCAGAAAACAGGCGGACTTTACATTCCTACAAGTTTTCCAAAAATAGATTCTTCTTTGCTTAATAAAGATCCGGCTCCTTCTTTTAGAGATATTGCTTTTAATATGGCTAAGCCTTATGTAGAAGGTGAAATCCCGGATGTTGACCTTGCTGCAATTATTCAGGATGCTTATCCATTCTCGCCAAAGGTTGCCCCTCTTGATAATACTTCTTACATTCTTGAACTTTTCCACGGACCAACCTGCGCCTTTAAAGATTTTGGAGCCCGCTTTATGGCCCGAACAATGTCATATTTTAACAGAAACGAAGATTCACCTTTACATATTCTTGTTGCAACTTCCGGAGATACAGGATCTGCAGTAGGAAGTGCCTTTCACGGAGTTCCTGGCCTTGACGTAACAATCCTCTACCCTGATGGAAAAATAAGTCCTCTCCAGGAAAAACAGCTTTCTACATTCACAGGAAACGTTCGTGCCCTTAAAGTAAAGGGAACTTTTGATGACTGTCAGAAGCTTGTAAAAACAGCCTTTACCGATGACCAGCTTCGCGGTAAACTCAGACTTTCTTCGGCTAACTCAATTAACATTGCACGCCTTTTGCCACAGAGCTTCTACTATATGTATGCAGCACTTATTGTACGTAATCGTGCAGCCCTTCAAAATAAAATTACAGATCCTGCAATTATCATGGTTGTTCCTAGCGGAAACTTTGGTAATCTTACATCGGGTCTTATTGCCCGCGAAATGGGTGGACCAATTGAAGGCTTTGTTGCTGCAACTAACACAAACAAGACAATTCCAGACTGGATTGCAACCGGTAATTACAATGCTCGTCCTTCTGTAGAAACATATGCTAACGCTATGGACGTTGGTGCACCAAGTAACTACGAACGCATTAAGGCCATGTATTCTCTTGACCAGGTACGCAAGCTCTTTGGTTCTTACTGGCTTGATAATGATGGAATTATGAAAGCTATTGAAGACTGCCACCGCATGACTGGTTATATCATTGATCCACACGGAGCAATTGGTTATAAAGCCTGGAAGGATATTTATAACGGCGGTATGGAAAAGCTTATTGCAGGAGAAAAGCCAGACTTTAACCTTCCTGGTCTTACACCAAATATTCCTGACTGGGCTAATAAAGTTACAGATAAAAAGGCTGTGGGTGTTATTCTTGAAACTGCAAGTCCTGCAAAGTTTGGTTCAATTGTTACACAGGCTATTGGCCGCGAACCTCCAATGCCGGATCGTCTTGAAGAAGTTCTTAGACTTCCTGATAATGCAATTCCTATGGAAAATGATTACGAGAAGTTTAAAGATTGGTTGATTGGTAATCTGGAATAGATAAAAAAATCCCGTGGTTGAATACCACGGGATTTTTTTATGTTTTTAGGCTTTTTTATACAGCCAGAAAGAACTTGATGAGGAAGATTGCAGAAAGGATGTATGTAAGAACAGAAACTTCCTTTGCTTTTCCTGTAAAGAGCTTGATTACAGTAAATGTAATAAGTGCAAGACCAATTCCATGACCAATAGAACCAGAAACTGGCATAGCAAGAAGCATAATAAATACAGGTGCAGTCTGTGTAATATCCTCAAAATCAATTTTCTTCAAACCGCTGAGCATTAAAATACCAACATAAATTAATGCAGAAGAAGTTGCAGCAGCAGGAATAATTGCAGCGATTGGAGCAATGAACATACAAAGAAGGAAAATAATTCCAGTTGTAAGAGCTGTAAGACCTGTACGTCCACCAGCTTCTACACCAGATGCTGATTCAACGAAGGTTGTTACAGTTGAAGTACCGGTACAAGCACCTGCTACAGTACCAACAGCATCGGCAAGCAGAGCTTCCTTCATTTGTGGCATATTACCATTTTCATCGAGCATGTTTGCTTTTGCAGCAGTACCAACAAGAGTACCAATAGTATCAAACATATCAATTATACAGAAAGTAATAATCAAAGTAATAATTGTGAACCAACCGATTTGAGGAAGACTCTTAAAATTGAATTTGAACAAGGTATTTGCAGCCATATCTTTAAATGGAGGAATCCATGAAGCAGAAGCAAGAGATGCAAATGGATTAACTTTAAAGAAGATTGCCTGTCCAGCCCAATACAATACACTTGCAACGAGCATTCCAAGAATTACAGAACCTTTTACGCCCTTGTGAGCAAGAACAATAATTGTAAAGAGTCCTACAAACATTGTAACTACAGTAAGAACCATTGCTCCATAACCGCTTCCCATGTTGCCTTTTGCAAAATTAGCTGTAAGAGCACCAAAGAAATCGCGCATTACAAAGAAAGGTCCGCCAGTTTCTGAATATATTCCGGCATTTGAACCTAAACCAATGTTCATGAGCATAAGACCAATTGCAGGTCCAATACCAAGACGTACACCAAGAGGAATAGCATCTACAATTTTATCACGAATATTTAAAACTGAAAGAATTACAAATATAACACCTTCAATAAGAATTATACAAAGTCCAGCCTGAAATGATTCAACATAAGAAAGACCTGTAATTGAAACAATCTGAGCAATTACAAAAGCAAAGAAGCTGTTTAATCCCATTCCTGGAGCCATTGCAAAAGGTTTATTGGCACAAAAGGCCATAACAAACATACCAATTGCAGAAGCAATACAAGTTGCAAGGAATATACCGTTCCATAATCCTGGTCCTCCAGCAGAACCAAAACCTGTCAGAAGGTTAGGATTTAATGCAATGATATAAGCCATTGTCATAAAAGTTGTAAGTCCGGCAATAATTTCTGTTTTAACAGTTGTGCCGTTCTCATTTAATTTGAATAACTTTTCCATATTAAATATCCTCCTTATATGGATACTTCTATTATAGTACCAAGTTGGAAAAATATAAAGTTATAAATTCTTTTTCTTTCAGCTTTTATTCTTAGTCCGGGAATTTTGGAAGTTTTACAGGGAAAAGTGGTTGTGGATCGGGTTTGCGGCGGGAGTTGGCTTCTTTGATAATCTGGAATATATCATCTAAGGTTTCTTTATCGGTGAGTTTGGTAAGATATGCCTCTTCATTTAAGATGAGAACACTTTTATCCTGATTGTACAAAAGCTTTTGATTTTGAATCTGGAATGCAGGTTGAGTATTGCGGACCTTTTTACTGCGGCCGTTTACGCTTGAATAATTTTTTCCTTCGGCAAAAAGATGTTTGGGCACAAGGAAGTTATCATCCTGATATTTGAAAGTAACAAGAGAACTTTCGTAATCCATATCGGTTTGCCAGTAACGGACATCATAAAACTTATCTTTTAGCAAAATTAAAAGTCCTATGTTTTCATCCATGGGCTGACTGTTTAAGATAAAACCATCAGAATGCTGATATCCGCGATAAAGGGTGATATCCTTATTTAATTCATCATCAATCTGGTCATATTTTGTATACATATTAAGATAAATTTTATCATCAATAATGGCAAAGCTAGTTGTATTTGAGTAATGCTTTGAATAAGTTACTTTAAGCTGATAAGCATCTGTAATATCATCAATTTGTTTTAATTCAAAGGGAATTATTTCGGGATTTTTGTGTGTGGCAGAGTTTAAGGTGCGGGCTTCTTTTTGAGAATAGGAGGCCGGTTCTGCTGCTCTGTCGTAATACCAGTCGTAATATTCTTTTAAGACAATCACGAATTGAGGATTTTCATCGTCTGCAGCATTTTCAAAGAAAACAAATCTGTCCTTGCCTTCCCAAATTCCTTTCAAATTTTCAGGTATATCAAGGGAAAACACTGGAAAGATTAATGCAAATAACAGAACGACTAAAAATCCTTTTTTCATGTATATAGATTATCGGAGGATTTTAGTTTATACTTTATGTATGACATATCTTGCAAAACTTGGTGAACTTACATTAAAAGGTTCTAACATACAAGAATTTGAAAATCTTTTACGACATAATGTTTCTAAATGTCTTGAAGGTACAGGCTGCAGAACCATTCTTCGTGCCGGTAGACTTTATATTGAATGTGATGATGATAAAGCAGATGAGCTTGGTCCAAAAATTGAGTTCATGCTTAATCATATAATCGGAATTACAGGCTGGGCAAAGTGCCAAGTTTGCGAAAAAGAACTTGAAGCAATAAGTAAAACAGCTTTTGAAGTAGCAAAAAAACAGGCAGATAAAGGTGCCAAAACTTTTAAGATTGATTCCCGCCGTTCTGATAAAGGATTTCCATTAAACTCATACGAGCTTTCGTGTGAAGTTGCAGGTCCTATTGAAAGCCTAATGAAGGTTGATGTTCATAAGCCTGATTGTATTATTTATATAGAAGTACGCGAAAAGGTATTTATTTATTGTGATAATGAAAAAGGCTGCAGAGGCCTGCCAGTTGGTTCAAGCGGAAAAGGACTTCTTTTACTTTCAGGAGGGCTGGACTCCCCTGTTGCCGGTTACAGAATGCTCAGACGTGGAATGAAAATTGAATGCTGTTATTTCCACTCATATCCTTATACATCGGAAGAAGCAAAACAAAAGGTTGTTACTCTTGCACAAAAACTTGCTTATTACGGAATACAAACATATTTGAATATTATTCCTTTTACAGATGTACAGATGCGCATAAAAGAAAAAGCCCCCGAAGCGTGGTCAACTCTTATTCTTCGCGTTTGTATGATGAAGATTGCAAATATGTTGGCAAAACGCTGTAATGCAAAATGTATTATTACAGGAGAAAGCGTTGGTCAGGTTGCAAGCCAGACAATTGAAAACATGACTGTTACAGAAAGTTTTTCTGAATTTCCTATGATGAGGCCTTGCTGTGGTCTTGATAAAGAAGAAATAATAAGAACTGCAGAAGAGATTGACACATACGAAACTTCAATTTTACCTTATGAAGACTGTTGCGTTTTATTCAGTCCGCGTCATCCTGTTTTAAGGGGAAAGGTTGAAGATGCCCGGGCAATTTATGAAGGCCTTGAAGTAGATGATTTAATAAAAAAAGCCTATGAAGAAAGAGAAATTGTAAAGCTTACATTTGGGGAAAAGCCGGAGTGGAAATGTAAAAATGAAGAAGAATGAAAAAGAATTAATATATGACCTTCTCAAAAAGGCAGATGCGCATATTACAGGATTTGTAAGTGAAGCATTTAAACAGGATGTTAACTTTGAAGATGATGTTGCGATTATAAAGGCCACATCTTCCGTTACTGCGGTCCCTGAGCCCGTCGAAGGGGGCAAAGAGGTCGCAGGAGTCGATACATCCGGTCTTACATTAACTGACCTTTATACAAAAATTGCCCGCTGTACTAAATGTCCGCTTGCACGAACACGTAATAATGTTGTTCCAGGTGAAGGTGTTGAAAATCCTGATGTTCTTGTAATTGGAGAAGGTCCTGGTTATGACGAGGATATGTCCGGCCGCCCCTTTGTTGGAAAAGCCGGTGTTCTTCTTGATAAGATGCTTGCTGCAATTGGTCTTGACCGAACAAAAAATTGCTATATTGCCAATGTTGTAAAATGTCGTCCTCCACAGAACAGAGATCCTTTACCGGATGAACAGGCAACCTGTAATGCCTTCCTCCAGGCTCAGATTCATATTTTAAAACCAAAAATGATTTTATGTATGGGGCGCATTGCAGGACATAAAATGCTTGAAAGTCAGGAATCTTTGAATAAACTGCGGGGACAGTTTTTTGAATATAATGGCATTCCACTTATGGTAACTTATCATCCAAGTGCCTTATTAAGAGACGAAAGCCTTAAGGCTCCGGCCTGGCAGGATTTAAAATTATTCAGGAGTAAATTGTCCGAACTTAAAAACTCATGATATATCTTGAAGTAATCCTGAACCTTCCTATAAATCAGGGCTTTACATATTCCTATACTCCTCCTGCAGACGAAAAACCAGAGCTTGTTCCAATGATTGGTAAAAGAGCCGAAATAATGTTTGGGAACAAAAAAACAGAAGGTTTTATAATTGGAATTACAAATGAGATTCCACCTTCCTGCAAAGTAGATGCATCAAAAATAAAACCAATAAGGCGGGTAATAGATAAAGAACCCCTTTTTGGAAAAGAACTTATAGAAATTGCAAATTGGATCAGCAGATATTATTTATGCACTTTAGGAGAAGCTGTTTTTTCTATGATTCCATCCGGTCGCAGGGAATCTTCGGCCGGTGGCTTTGGTTTTGAAGATGAAATAGCAGCCGCCAAAAAGAATGAATTGTCTGATGAACAGAAGAAGTGTGTAAAGGATATTTTATCTTCAATAGATGGATTGCTTCGCTCCGCTCGCAATGACGTGGGTGGACTATATCATTACATCTACGGGCCGACGGGAACCGGTAAAACAGAGGTCTTTCTTTCGCTTGCAGAAAAAATGCTTGAAGAGGATAAGGGCGTAATCTATCTTGTTCCAGAAATCGGACTTACAGGTCAGGTTGTTCAATCTGTAAAACAAAGATTTGGAAATACTGCAGCGGTTCTTCATTCTGGGCTCACTCCATCTCAAAGACTAAAAGAATGGAACAGAATTATGCATAAAGAAGCACGTGTAATTGTTGGTGCACGTTCTGCAATTTTTGCGCCGGTTCCGGACCTTGGTCTTATAATAATTGACGAAGAACACGACGGTTCATATAAATCGGGAAACAATCCCCGCTACCATGCCCGCCAGGTTGCAATGCACAGAGCTTCTAACTTAAAGATTCCTCTTGTTATGGGAAGTGCCACCCCAAGCGTTGAAGCCTGGTATGGAATGAAAACAGGAACAATAGTAAAACACACATTAACAAAAAGACTTGCAGGTGGCGAGATGCCTCACATCTCCTGCATAAACTTAAAAAACTACAGGACAGAAGGTTCAATCTCTGAGCCGCTTGAAAAACAGATTAATGCAGTCTTAGAGCGGGGACATCAGGTAATTTTATTTTTGAACAGACGAGGCTTTACTCACTTTTTCAGCTGTAATTCCTGCGGATATGAACTTGTCTGTAAAAACTGTTCTGTTCCACTCACCTATCATAAAACAGAAAATCGTCTTAAATGTCATTACTGCGGCTGGTCAATTATTCCTCCTCAAAGCTGTCCTTCCTGCGGCTCGGTAGATATTGGCTCTTCCGGCTTTGGAACAGAATATATAGAAGCAGAAACAAAAGCAAAATTTCCAGGGGCAAAAATTGTGCGCCTTGATACTGATGTTCTTAAAAACAAAGAGCAGCTTTTGGCAACCCTTGAAGATTTTAAAAATGGAAAATATGACATAATGCTTGGAACTCAAATGGTTGCCAAAGGTTTGAACTTTCCAAAGCTCGAATTAGTAGGAGTCATCCTTGCAGATGCCGGTCTTCATATGCCGGACTTTAGAGCCGGAGAAAGAACCTTCTCTTTAATAACACAGGTTGCTGGACGAGCCGGAAGATATTTTCCGGATGGAAAAGTTATCGTTCAAACCTACAGCCCTACTCTGGAACCAATTTTATTTTCATGCCAAAATAGAATAGAGGATTTTTATAACTACGAACTTGAACAGCGGCAGTTTTTGGAGTTCCCGCCCTTTTCAAGATTACTCCGTCTTGTATTCCGCAGCTTTAATAAAAAAGAAGCCGCTGATACTGCTCAAGATGCAGTGCGCATTTTACAGGAAAAGAAAGCCCGTGGTGTAGAAATAATCGGGCCGGCCGAATGTCCAATAGAAAAAATTAATTCTTCCTGGAGATATCAGATTTTATTAAAATCAACTTCCGTTGTCCCTCTGCAGGCAATGGCAAGAAGTCTGTTACAGGACTATACTCACAGCCAGAACGTTTATATTGAATATGATGTTGATCCTGTGAGTTTGTTGTAGCCTATACATGACGGCGGATTCCATCAAACTTTATTTTGTATAAGAACAATCCTGTGGGAGGAGCCGTAACTCCTGCTTTTGTGCGGTCATGTGCATTTAATATTTTTTCCATTGCATCTTCGGCTGCATTTGTTTTATCCAGATTCACAAGAGTGCCTGTCAGCGTACGGACCATCTTCCACAAAAAAGCATTTGCTTCAATTTCAAAAACAAGAAGGTCCTGACCCCAAATATCTTTTTGAATAAAAAATCTTGCTCCGTCTATATAACGATTTGTAGATATACTGTCATCTCCGCTTGCTGCAAATGAAGCACAATCGATTTCACCTTTAAGACACTGGCAGTATTTATTAAGTCTTTCAAGATTTGGTTTATAATTTGCTACATGCCAGGAAAATCTTGCATTGTTTGCAGGAACCGCATCTCCAAGACTTATAAAATATCGGTAGGTTCTGCTTGTTGCAGTTTTTCTAGCATTAAAATCTTCGTCAACCTGGCAGGCTTCAAGGATTCTTACGTCTTCCGGTAAAAAGGCATTTAAAGCTCGAACAAAATTTTGGGCAGGAATAGAAGATATTGGTGTATAAAAATTTGCAGCCTGAGCCAGAGCATGAACTCCGCTGTCTGTACGGCCTGAACCATAAAGGGTTATTTTTTCTTTGTGTAATTTTTCAAGCGCTTTTTCTAATTCGCCCTGAACAGTTCTGTTTGCTTCACCACCGTCTTTATCATCCTGACGCTGCCATCCGCAAAAATCTGTTCCGTCATAAGAAATTGTAAGAAGAATATTACGCATTACAAATCATCATCTTTGAGCTCTTTTGTAAGGTTATCGTAAAGAGTCCTTGCATGCTCAAGCAAAGGTCCCGGTTTATTTTTTGAAGATTTACCAAGACCAAAAATACGTGCAATAGCAGTCTTTGATTCGCTAAGCTTTTTAAGACGAAGCTGAATATCATCAAGCTGTCCGTATTTATATTCCAGAAGTCCACTCAAATAAACAACGCCATCCCAACCATAGTTTTTATCCATATCGGGACCAAAGTTATTTAAGGTAGAACATTTTTCGGTGCGTTCCTGTTCATTAACAAGTGCCTGCTGGTAAAAGAACAAAGCCTTTCTATAAAAAACCTGCGAAACATAATCATAATTATGATCTGTACAGGCGTCATCAATTTCTTTTGTAAGCCAGGCTAGACGAAGAGAAATAATTGCCTTCTTCAAAGTTGGAAGCATATCTACATCGCAAACGTCATAAGTCTGCAGAGCCATGTAATACATTGCGGCTCCATCATATAATGTGCGTTCTTTTTTCAAATTAAAATAAGGAAAAATTGTTTCGGTTTGTTTTTTGCGTTTTTCATAATTGTCGTAAATCCGGTCTGCAACATCGGGATTTTTAATAGGTCCAAAATCATTCCATAAAAAAGCAGTATAACAGTTTGGACAGCATCCTACTTCGTAAATCAGAGGATAAACTTTTCCGTATTTTGCAGAAGGAATATAATCGCGGTGCAGTTCATCACTAAGATTACCTGCATTCATACGACCATTACCACTACGCATTATTTCACGATCAAAGGGCTTTTTGCAAACAGGGCAATTACACTTATCTTTAGACCAATAGGAAATTGAAGCTTTTTTTTCTGGAGCAGCAGACTTATTTTTTGATGACGAATACGCCATAAACACCTCTACTTTTATTTTACACTATTTTTATTTTTTTTCTATAATAACAATAGCAATTGCGTTATTTCTTTCGTGACTAAGTGATACATGAAGAGTGCAATCCCCATATATTTTTTTCAGCATTTTTTCTGCAGAGCCTGTTACTTTTAAAACAGGTTTACCGTTTGCTTCACTTTTTATATAAACATCAACAAGATTAAATCCTGTAATACCTGTTCCCAGGGCTTTACCAAAAGCTTCTTTTGCAGCAAATCGGGCAGCATAATGTTCTTTTTGAAAAACTATATTTGGATTTGTGGTCATTTCTTCTTTATTAAAAAACCTTTCAATCATTTCCGGTTTTTCAATCCATTTGAGAAATCTTTCTACAGTAGTCATATCAATGCCAATTCCACAAATCATTCTGTTATCCCCTCTGTTACATTTTCTTCTGAACTTTCTTCTTCTTTATTTAATACAGTTATGTGAACAGTTTTTTCTGATGAATCAATAAAATATAAATAAGAAGGAACATTAAAGGTTAAAGGTAAATCATATTCACCAGGCTCAAGGATTCTTTGAAGTTCAAGTGTAACAAGTCTTCTGCCAGGACTATAATTTTCTAGATCTACAACGTTTCCTTCAAGAGTAATGGAAACAGGTAATACATCATCTTTAAGATAGAATCTTTCGCTCAAGCCTACGACCGAAACATTTACATTATCAATTGTACGTTCCATTTCCTGAGCTTCAATAATTACCGATACCTTGAAAGGTCCATTTTCTTTAACACTAAGCAGTTTGTTTAAAGATTTATATTGAACTGAAAAATCCTGATTTGCAGTAAGATTAGAAACATCTATTTTTTCAAGAAATAACTTCTGTGTATTTTCAACAATAGTTTGAGGGCCATCAATTTCTACAAAGTTTGGCTCTACATGAAGCTCTGTAATTTCATAACCATGAGCAGGCTCGCCTATAATTGTAGGCTCAATTGGAATATATTTAAAATCTTTATTTTCAACTTTTATTTTTATATACTCAGGCTTAACTTTTATTTCAAAAGGATCAAATGCCATAATCTCATCTGCAACATTTACTTTTACAGGAAGATTATATTCCCCACTTTTTGCTATTCCATTTAAGTTTACAAAAGCATGGAGCTGATTAGAATGAAGGGCACTCAGTTCTTCCATATTTGCGCGCACTACTACAGTTACGTTTGATGTATAATCTCCTGTATGCATTACCCCGCCTTCTTCTATTAGAGTAAGCGGAATAACAAAAGAACGTTTATCTGTTAAAGAAGCCTGATGAAATAAATAAATGCATATTGCAACAATGAGGCAGCATACTTTTACAGGCCATTTGTCGAGGATTTTTTCAAAGAACCGGTTTGCTTTCATCTATTGTATCCTCTATATTTTTTGCTTCAGGTGGTAATTCAAGAAGTTTTTCAAGAATCTTTGTAAGTTCACTCATATTTAAATCATAGTTAAGTTTAGAATCAAAAGCCAGACTTATTGCTCCTGTCTCTTCTGATACAACAAGAACTACTGCATCAGAAACTTCTGAAAGTCCAAGAGCAGCTCTGTGTCTTGTACCGAAAGTCTTTTTAATATTGTAATCTTCGCTGAGCGGAAGGAAGCAGCCTGCAGCAAGAAGTTTTCCTCCCTGAATAAAACAGGCTCCATCATGAAGTGGAGTGTCTTTACCAAAAATTGTTACAAGCAAGCTTGAGGACAAATCGGCATTAAGTTTTGTACCGGACTGCATGTAATTATCAAGCTTTGTATGTCGAAGAAAAACTGCCAGCATTCCACGTCTTTCTTTTGAAAGCATTTCGGCAGCGGTAAGAACAGCATCTACATAAGTATGTTTTGAACGGTTACCAAAGGCAAACCAGCGGCTTTGACCGATTTTTAAAAAGATTTTTCGGATTTCCGGCTGGAAAATAACTGCAAAAGCAATTACAAGTCCTGGAGCAAGAATTCGTAAAATCCAAAGAATTGTATTTAATTTAAGAAGTTCAGCAACGCCATAAGCCAGAAAAATAATGATGGCTGATTTTAATAACTGCAAACTGTTTGATTTTGTAATAAAATCATAGGCTTTGTATAAAATAAATGTGAGGACTGCAATATCTAGAATTGGGCGGATGAAATCGTATATGTATAAAAGTTTGTTAAATATTTCCATTTTTATGAAAATAATTATATCATACTATTGAATAAATTTCATCACTTTTAAAGTATCAATTGCTTGAGAAACATCGTGAACCCTTATAATTTTTGCACCTTTTTGAACAGAAATGAGGTCTGCGGCAAGAGTTCCGGCAAGTCTTTCGCAAACTTCTCTTCCTGTCATCTGGCCTATGCTGGATTTTCTTGAAAGAGCCATTAGAACTGCAAAGCCTGTTGCACAAAGTTTACCAGTGTTTTTTATAGCATCAATATTCTCTTCAAAGCTTTTTCCAAAGCCAATTCCCGGGTCAATAATGATTTTTTCTTTTTGAATTCCGGCTTTAAGACATCTGTCTGCCTGATTTTTTAAGTACTCAAGTATGTCGTCTGAAAAACCTTTAGTATGATGCATAAGAACTATAGAAACTCCGGCTTCTTTACATAAAGAAAGTTCCTGGTCTGTAAACTCGCTGACATTATTAATAATATCAGCTCCATTTTTAAGTGCCTCTTTGATAACTGAAGTTTTTCTTGTATCTATAGAAATAACAGCATCTGTACGTTTTTTTAATTCAATAAGTAAAGGAATTACTCGTTCAATTTCTTCATCTTCACTTACCGGTGTAAAGCCAGGCCTTGTTGATTCTCCGCCAATATCTATAATGTGAGCGCCCTCTTCTACCAGTTTAAGTGCCTGTTCAAGTCCGCCGCGACTCTTATCATAAAAGGAATCGGGAGTTGCATTTACAATTCCCATAACAAAGGCAGGAAGCTCTGTGCTGATTTTCTTATTTCCAAAAATCATCTCAAGCATTTGAAAGTCCTTTTAAGGTCAAGGCAATTTGTTTTGGAGAAAGTCCTGCATCTTCGAGAATCTGTGCACGGTTTCCATGGGCGTAGTATTTATCACCGAAGGCAAGAATTTTTGTTTTAAGATATTTTTGTTTTGAAAGAAGTCCACAAAGGTGTTCGCTTATTCCTCCGGCTTCTACACCGTCTTCTACAAAAAGAAGACCTTTGTATTGAGTTGCAAGTGATACAAAATATTCTTCATTAAATGGTTTTATAAAACGCATTATATAAATGTCTGCTTTTATTTTTTTTGCAGCTTCTTCATTTAATGCGGCCTGAACTTCCTGATACATGCTGCCGGTAGTAACAATAAGATATTTATTTTTTACAGCCTTTCCTTCTGATTCAATTAAAATGCCTTTTCCACTTTTTACCTTTTGAGAAAACTCAGGACGCTCCTCCGGGCAATTTGCTTTTGGATATCTTATTACAACCGGGCCTTTTGCAGAAACTGCATATTCAAAACAAAGCTTTAAATCCTGGGCACTAACAGGACTCAAAATTTCAAGCCCAGGAATTGGTCTGAATAAGGCAATATCAAACAAGCCCTGATGTGTAACTCCATCATTTGGTACAACGCCTGCACGGTCAAGAACAAAAATAGCATGTGATTTTTGAAGGGAAATATCATGAATCATCTGGTCTACCGCACGCTGAATGAAGGTAGAATAAATGCATACAACAGGAAGCATCCCCCCACGAGCCTGCCCCCCTGCAAAGGTTACTGCATGTTCTTCTGCAATTCCTACATCAAAAAATCTATCGCGGTATTTTTTACTGAATTCTGTAAGACCTGTTCCCTGAGCCATAGCCGCAGTAATTGCTGTGATTTTTGGATTTTTTTCTGCCTGCTCTAATATTACATTGCTGAAAGCCTGGGTAAAAGTAAGGTGTTCATCTTTTGTTACAGAACCGTCTTCGATATTAAAAGGTCCTACTCCATGATAATTTTCGGGATTCGTTTCTGCTGGTGTGTAGCCCTTTCCTTTTTTTGTGATTACATGAACTACAACCGGGCGTGAAAGATTTCTTACTTTTTTAAGAACGTTTTCCAATACAGCTTCATTGTGTCCATTTAAAGGTCCAACATATTCAAAACCCAAATCTGTAAAAAGATTATTTGCTAGTAAAAGTCCTTTTAAGGATCGCTTAAAACGGAAGATAAATTTATCCATTGGTCGGCCAAGACTTGGGATTTTCACAACAAGGCGTTCCACCACTTTATCTACTCTGTAACGGAAAGACTGATATCCTTTTGTCATTGTAAGGCGGCTAAGATAGCGAGAAACAGCACCTGTGTTCTGGTCGATTGACATCTGATTATCATTTAAGATAACTATAAGATTTTTTCGCATCTGGCCGGCATTTGAAAGTCCTTCAAAAGCCATGCCGCCTGTAAGAGCTCCGTCACCTAAAACAGCAATTACCTTACCATCTTTTTTCTGCAGGTTCCAGGAAGTAAGTAAGCCCAAGGCTGATGAAATTGAAGTTGAAGAATGTCCGTTTATAAAAAAGTCGTGGGGACTTTCCTGTGTATTTGTAAAGCCCGAAATTCCGTCTTTCTGGCGGAGGGTCGAAAAGTCCTTGTATCTGCCTGTCAAAAGTTTATGTGCATAACACTGATGGCTTACGTCAAAAATAATTGCATCTTCCGGCGAAGAAAAAACACGGTGCAGCGCTATGGTAAGCTCTACTACTCCAAGATTGCTTGCAAGATGTCCACCGTTTTTACCTACGGTTTGTATTATTGTGTTACGGATTTCTTGAGCTAGTTCTTTAAGCTCTTTTTGAGAAAAGTTCTTAATATCTGCGGGCGAATTAATGCTTTCTAACATAGCGTGATCCTTAAGCTTGTTGAAGGTTAAAAAAAAAGGGGATGTCAAAAACGACAAAACCCCTTATCTGAAACACAAGCTGTCGACAAAGAAACTACTTGCTCTTATGTCGATTTCTTCTAAGCATCTTCTTACGCTTATGTGTCGCCATCTTCTGGCGCTTTCTTTTCTTACCACAAGGCACGATGGCACTCCTACTTTATAAAGTTTGTATATTATGGCAAAAATTGAGTCATTAGTCAAGAGTTTACATAAAAATTGAATCTTGTTATGTAAAACTACTCTTAAAATTGGATCAGATGGAAAACAAACATACTCCCGCTGCGTCGTTCCGGCAAACTACTGCTGAGCTTGTAAGGAAGATTTTCCTCGCGAAGCTCGGCAAGCTCAGATGTAGTTTGCCGTACCGACTCGCTCGCGTATGTTTGTTTTCAATTTTTTCATGTTTAAGAACAGTTTTTCATGATTTTTTTATATGAATACCGGTGCTCCCTGAGCCTGTCGAAGGGTGACTAATGAAATCTTTCTTTTATAATAGTACAAACTTTATCAAGGTCGTCGGACGGAGTTTTAAAAGGGATAATGATACTGTTGGAGATGTCTCTTATGTAGGTGTATTGTTTTTTGGCGTATTTTCGGGTGTGGTGTTTTATTTGGGTTATTATTTCTTCTTTGGTTGGGTATTGAAACCATTCCTGGTAGCCTATGGCTTTTAATCCGGGGGAGTTTTGGGTGTAACCTTGCTCTAGCAGAGATTTTACTTCTTTTTCCAGGCCTTGACTTATCATCTGATCTACTCTTTTATTTATGCGATCGTATAAAAGTTCACGTGGAGGGTCTAAAACTATAAATGTATAATTGTATTCCGCTCGTAATGCAGGGGAAATTGCAAAATCAGTTCGAGGTTTGCCAGTAAGGTAATAAACTTCCAGGGCTCGGCAGATTCTGTAAGAATCATTCGGGTGGATTTTTTTTGCGCTTTGGGAATCTATTTTTTTTAGTTCTTCGTAAAGAACCAGGTTTCCTTCTTTTTGAATTCTTTCTTTTAATTGATTTCGCAGGTTTTCATCACTTTGAGGAGTTTTGGGAATGTCATAAAGAAAGCTTCTTATATAAAAACCTGTGCCACCACAAACTACAGGAATTTTCTCTCTTGAGTAAATGTCCCGGCATAAATCATCGGCCTGATCTATAAAGTCGGAAACGTTATATTGCTCATCAGGATTTAGAATATCAATTAAATGATGAGGGATTATTTTTTGAAGCTCAGGCTCGGGCTTTGCGGTTCCAATATCCATTCCTTTATAAACAGCCTGACTGTCAGCGCTGATAACTTCGGCATTTAAAATAAAATGACTGCCCTCTTTAGAGAATAACTCTTTTGTAAGGGCAGTCTTTCCAGAAGCTGTAGGAGCAAAAATTACAATAACAGGTATTTTGCTTTCCTGTTTTACTTCCATAACTTACTGTTTTTCTTCGATTCTGTAATTTACTACGTGATTAAAAAGCTGTCTTGCGGCAACACAAACGACTTTGTCTGAGTTAGCAGCAATTTCTGGATCATTTACTTTTGCAAGCTGATAAGCACGGCGGCTAGCAGCAACGGTAATTTCATAAATATTACCATTAAATTGAACAAGCTGTTCCAAAGGAAAAATCATTACACTACCTCTTAAAATAATATAATAGTTTAACAATATATAGTATTTAGGTCAATATGTATCCTATAGTGAAAAAAATATACTACTCCCGTGGCATATTTTTTTCAAGGTATATATATTACAGTGAACTATATATTATATTCTTCACTCTGCGGGTAAGATCCCAGGTGCCTGCATCGACTTTTTGCATGGTCATTACTACAACGAGTTGATTTGGGATGTCTACGCTAAGGTATGGGCCAAGCCAGCCGTCCCAGCCGAACTCACCTTTAGTTGTGAGCATTTTGCATTTTGATGGGTCAGTTGCTATTCTTAAAAGATTGCAATAGGTGTAGCCGCTTAAATGTTCCATTTTGATGTCAAATTTCTTTTGAATATCTTCACGTAAAGTTGCGCTGCTCATAAAATCTACTGTGGCACTTTCAAGGATTTTTCCATTGTCGTATGAACCTTTGTTCATAAGCATTAATCCGAATTTCATAAAATCATCGGCAGTAGAACATATTCCGGCGCCTCCACTTTCAAAGGCTGGAGGTCTGTCCATTTTATAACCTATTCCTAAATTGCAGCCTGTAAATTCTTCAAGCTTTTCATCAGGCAAAGAGCGGTAGATTTTTGAAAGTCTGTTCTGTTTTTCTGCAGGCACATAAAATGCTGTATCTTCCATCTTCAGCGGTTTAAAAATATTTTCATTTAAAAACTCGCTGAACTTTTTACCGGAAACTTTTTCTATAACTGCTCCAAGAATATCGGCTGAATATCCGTAGTTGTAATCTGACCCAGGTTCAAAGTTTAAAGGGATTTTTGAAATGCGTTGGGCAAAATCCTGGGTTGTAATTTCATTCTTACCGGCAACATCTTCATTCAAGGCATCAATTAATTCGGAAGTTTTATGTTCACCGTAAGTACTTCCTTCCCACCAGGCTCCGTAACCATAACCGCTTGTCATGTTTAATAAATCCTGGATAAGAATTGGCCTTTGAGCAGGCACTGGATTTCCAACTTTTCCTTTTTCGTAAGCGACAGTAACATTTGCAAATTGTGGAAGAATATCTTTTAATGCCTGTCCTAAATCAAGTTTACCCTGCTCTATTAATTTAAAGGCTGCGGCACTTGTAATTGTTTTACTCATCGAATACATTCTGCAGATTGTATCCCGTGAATAAGTTTTCTTCGCTGCAATATCAGAAAAGCCTGACTGCCAGTATCCGATTTCTTTATTGTCTTTATAAATAAGAACGTTTACACCCGCAACAGCGTTCTTAGAAACATATTCATCCAAAACATTTTGAATATTATTTAAATGTAAAATATCCATTTTAAATCCTCTTTATTGCAATTAACGTAATATCATCTGCCTGTTTATCTTCTGTAATCCAGCCATAGCGTGTAAGGTTTGGATCTTCAAGAGCACGCTGTTTTTCAAGTTCTGCCATTGATTGTTCACCACCTTCGTTGCCCGCACCTTGAACCGGTAAACAGTATCGGTTATACAAAGTGAAATGCTCCTTAAGGAATTCATCGATGAACTTTTCAATTTCAATTTCATCATCTGCTCTGACTGTAGGGGCCTTAACCATTCTGAAAACTCTTTCTACTGCTGCAAGTGCTATGATTGTTTCATCTATAGTTCCTTTACAGGTTGAAAAATCAAATTCAAGAACTTCGGTTTTGTTAGGATTGTCTAACTTTTCCAGAATAAACTTTTTGCGCATTGTTACGGCTTCTATGATCTGAGCAATTCTTTCTGTTCCGAACTGTTCTTTTTCATCAAGAATCTGAACATTCTTAGTTTCTTTTCCTGTTCGTGGATCTGTTCTAACATCTTCCTGTACTGTCTGTTTTACAGCCCAGTTTTCATCACGAACAAGACGCTCAGCTTCATCAATACCGTCAGTGTAGAGATACAAAACATCTCCATGATTTAAATTGAGTTTTTCAACTTTGTAGCCACCTGCTGTCATTTCTACAAGGTCTGTTGAAACACCACCGGCTGTAGGAGTATTAGACAAAGTGATTTCTTTAAGCTTCTTTGTAACACCGTCAAGTATGTGAATCTTATTATCTCCTGCATTACAAACATAAAGCTCACCTGTAATTTTATTGTAAAGGCTTATATTTATTGTACTGAACTTTCCGCGGGTACCAAGATCAAAAATAAAATCATTTACAGCAGAAACAAACTTTTTAAGGTTAATTCCCTGCTTATTAAATTTCCAGTCAGAGAAATAATAAAAATCCTTGAACTTAGTTGCAACTACAGAAACAAGAAGAGCTGCCGGTACACCATGACCGGAAATATCGCACTTAATAAATACATACCACTGGTCGTCAAGTTTTTTGTAATCGAAGTAGTCACCACTAACAGCTGAGTCTCCCTTGTAGAAGGCATACAAATCAAGTTTTTCTTCATTCAATTTAACAACCGGAAGCTTACGTCCACCCTGACCATCCATTAAAGGAATAAAGCGTTCCTGTACAGCCTTACCGTCCAGCTGCAGGAATTCTTCATAAGCCGCAAGACCTGCAGAAAGGGTCATCTTATTTACAACATCCCCAAGGTGACCAATTTCATCCTTAGACTTAATATCAATATGCTTTTTCTCAAGCTTCTGTCTTTCGCGGACAGATTTTGTCATAAGAGAACCAACTTCTACAAGATGACTTTCGAGTTTTTTAATTGGTTTTACAATAAGACTTGCAAGCAGCCAGGCACCAATTGCACCAAGAATAACTGCAGCCAAAGCCGAAATTGCACCGGTAATATAAATCTTTCTAACTTCTGCCCTAAGCTGATCTACAAGTTCCTGTACAGTTACTTCCATAAGAATTGCACCGTGAACATAATTATCAGAATTTCCTGAACGATAAAGAACCGGTCTGTAGAAAAGATAATCTGTAATATCACTTTCGAGCATGTCAGAAGCAAAACCCGGATATGAAGATGAGTTTTCTGTTGCAATAGATGTAAGAAGACTATTCAATTCGTTACGAAGCTTTGTTGTAGTATCAGAAACAACCTGTCGGCGTAAATTGCTTTCTTCATCGGTTTTAAGTGCAAGCTCGGTATTTTCCTGAGAGAACAAGGTAATCTGTTTTGAAATATCATTTGCCTTTGCAATAACCTTATCATTAAGACCATTAAAGCGTTTTAGAATTGTAAGTACATCTTCGTCTATCATGCGGGTTTCTCCGGCAACAATTCCGTACTCTCCATAATTTACAACCTTCTGGCTTATTGCAGGATCGTTCGAAGCCCATACATAACTAATAGAGTCGGCCGCACCATTTAAAGATACAAAACCTTCTTCTTCTGCAGCAGATGAACTTTTTGTTCCAAGAATTGTTATATATTTTACTTCGGACATTGCATCCTTTTGAGTTGGAAGAGCACCAATTTCCAGGTCGTTTTCGGTTGGGAGAAAGTTTCGAACGCCAGAAGAAAGACTTTCCATAAGAACATCAATTCGATTATAAAGTGCCGTAACAAGAGTTTCTTCCTGAGTAGAAATCATGTTGTTTCCGTTTTGCAGCGTTACAAAAAGAACAACAATTGCAACCAGGACAATTGTAAAGCCAACGAGTTTTCCTCGCAGCGAACGCTGTTTTTCTTTTTTAGTTTTGATTTTTGATGTTGGCATAGCTTCTCCCGAAATAAGTGCTTTTATTTCCATTGATATTATTTTTTGTTCATTGTGACGCTGAACTGCATAAATAATCAGAGACTGCAAACTGATTATTATAAAGATTCCAATCAGCACAGAAATTATCATTGCAATTGTTAATGAGAATCTTACAGAGCTTGTTACAGCCTGATATTTATTTTTATGAATGTATTCCGGTTCAATTTTTACAGTACCGTTTTGAAGAATTGAAAGAATCTGACTGCTCATGTAAAGACCACGATCTGTATGAACAAGCCCTACCCTGTATTTTCCTTCATCAAGATCTGTTCCAATTTTTACCTGCGAAATACGGGAATCTGAATTAACCTTAAATTGACCGTCTGCTGCAGTAAGGGTCATATCATAAGGAGCAAGACCATCTCTATCAATATAGATACGCGAAATACTTCCTTCATAAGTAAAGCCTCCACCTGTAATTTCAAGCTCCGGCTCACCAAAATCATTTATTTTTTGTTTAGCCGAAGTTATAAAGGTTGAAGGACGATATTTATTTAAGAAAACAAGAATTGATCTTGAAGATCCTATATTTCCAACTTCGTCAATTGCATTTACAGTAAAGCGGTAAACACCGTTAGATTGATTGTTATAATTCTTTGATTTTGTTGAAGAGGTTTTTATGTTACCCTTAAGGGCATTTTCTTTTTCAAGCATTGGATTATATTTTTGAGTAAGGGCATCAATCTCTTTTGCAACTCTTTCTGTGCTGTAAGAAATTCTGTGGGTTTTATTTTCTACCAGTGTTTTTGGAATTGAGCCAAGATATACAAGCTCATAATTATAACCTGATGTATCAGAATCAACTGAAGGCTTCCAGTCAAATGAAAGTGTATTGGAATATGCAAATCCATATTTATCTAAATTCGGTGCAAGGGGCTCGGGAGGCATTGGTGGAGTCAAGTCTCTGTGATAAGTAATCTTTGCACTCTGCGACCAGTTACCGGCTTTATCCTGAACACGAACCAAAAGATTATAAAAACCATCTTCCGGTGCCTGAACATTTATAGTTTTAATATTTGAAAAATATTGGATTCTTGCAGGAGGTTCGGCGGCATTATCTTTACCCCAGGAATAGGAATAACCGTTTATACCAGAAGAATCATCTGGAAATCCAATTTGAATATATACGTTTTTATCGCGGCTTGCTTTTCCTTCGCGGAATGAAGTTGGTGAAAGTCTTGGCGGAGAAACTGTGGTATCAGGTAAAAGTATGGAAAGATTATTTGCAGATTTAGAACTTTGCTGCCAGATAAAGCTGAGTTGTTTTTGAGCAGCGTTCTTTTTTACAATGAGAGGAGAAACAAACATATTTGAATAAGAATTTTCCAGAAGAGTAATCTGCTCCCAATCGTTTCCCTCTTTTTCGGCCATGTAGATCTGTTCAGAACCGGTACGTGTATCAAACCAAAGAGCGTAAAGTTTTCTGTTGTAATCAAATAGCATTGCGCGGTTTGAGTTTCCCCTGTCAGAAATCTTTATTGCAGATCTTAAAACAAGACCATATTTATTTATTTCTGCAGACCAGATTGCGGCAGATACAGATTCCATTCTTTCCCATACTAAGTAAGTATTGCCATCATAAGTATATAAATATGGCCGTTGATTTTGGAAATTTGCAAAATTTCTTTTTTCATTAGAAGGAAGCGAGCTTTGATCTGTAAGAAGAGTTGGTTCTGTCCATGTTTGTCCATCGCTTGTAAAAGTGCTGAACAATTGATAAGAAAGTCTGTTAGTTACAGTTGAAGAATAATATGCCTGGAATACAACAAGGTCTCCATCTGCAAGAGAAATCTGATAAGGGACAAAAGGATTTCTCATTTGCAGACATGGTTCAAACTGTTTAAAGTCACTCCACTTTTTGCCGTCTTTTGATTCTGCTGTATAAATATAAAAAGCATCGTTTATTGCAACAGAAGCAAAAAGTCTGAAGGAACCGTCTGCACAAGAATATACACGAGGTGCAATAAAATACTGATCACTTGAAATTTCAGTTTTTATAAAGGAACGACAATTATTGGTAGAAAGATATGCAGATACACTTTTTTTGTCAGAAAGCACTGTTACAAGTACAGAATCATTTGTTGCAGTACCGCTCTTACCAGCTGTTACCGAAAAGATATCCGGAACTTCGCCAGAAAATCTAAAAGGACCTGCAAACCTAAGATTATCAAAATAAGAAGTATTATTTGTGTAAACACGGCATGAAAGCCAGATTTGATTTTTTGAAGAATCAATTTCCTGCCAGAAAACATAAGATGCGTCTTCTTTGTTAATTACAAGAGGAAATCGGGAATCGCCGGAAGTTATTACCTTTGGATTTTCCCAATAATATTTTTCTGCAGAAAAAATTGAAAAGGTAAAAGCAATAAAGCAAAGCAAAAGTAAAGAGGATTTTTTTAATGTCGATTTTCTTAAAAAATTAAACATCTTTTTTATTGCCCTTCGACTAGCTCAGGGACCACCCACACAAGAATTATACACTACAACTGAGATTTAATCTTGTTGTTTAAGTCCTCCACTTCTTTGATTTTTATATTATTAGGATTATTATTCAAAAGTCTGAGCATGTAGGTATTGGCATCATCAATGTTACCAGTCTGGTATGCCTTTTTAGCCTGGGTTAAAAGATTCTGGTCGCTGCTTGAAAGAACAATAATTGTACTGCTACCAATCTTAAGAGAAATGCGGTCCTTCAAGGCTTCTGCACTTCTATTATTTGGATTAATTCTAAGAGCCTCGTTTACAGTTTCAAGTGCCTGATTAAGTTTTGCAGTATTTGAACCCGCACTATTAAACTGATTTTGAGCCTGAGTAGTAAGTCTTGTTGAACGTGCCTGGGCACTATTATCTACAGGACGCTGTCTCATTCCAATTTCAATTTCAAGATTGTAGATTGCTTCTTTTAATCCCTTGTAATCCGGTTCCAGGTTGTAATAATCTGTAAGTGTGTTATAAACCTGGGCCATTGTATCTTTCTTTTTACTTTGAGCAATTGCAGATTTTACCTTTTGGGCAAATTCTTCTTCAAACTTTACAGGATCATGAAGGCGGTCAATTTTAAGAAGAAGCAGAGATGCCTCGTTATTAAGAGGATAAACTGCTTTAATTTTGTTCAGATTTTCTTCTGCATTAGAAAGTGCTTCATCAGCGCCGTTAGAATCACCTTTTTTAAGAAGAGCTTCTCCTTCGTCGTAATACTGATAAGCAATACTCAAAAGCTGAGACATTTCGGAATACAAAGGATCAGAAGGAATAAGGATTCTACCGGTTTTCATAGAGACGGCTGTATTAACAAGCTCAAGGAAACTTTCAAATTCGGGGTTCTTTTCTGTATGGGTTTCGGCCCATTTATTTATAGCTGCATTTATCAAAGCTTCAGAATCTTCATAGCGGTCGTAGTTCAAAGCATCACGAGCCTGTGTATAAAGCTGACGCGATTCTTTTACAACAAGCTCGTTCTTGGCATCCATAATCTGAGTACTTAAAGCTGCTACAATCCTGTCAACTTCATTTCTAAGCTCTTCATTATCTGCAACAGCAAGAGATTCTGAATATTTTTCACTGGCTTCAAGAAGAAGCTTTTCTGCATTGTTAAGATTTCCACGGGCAAGAGCGTCGCGGGATTCTTCAATAATCGAAGCAGCATAGTTTTTAGAATAAGCAGCCTCATCAAGCTTTACATTTTCTTCTGCCAAAAGTTGAGAAGACTGCATTCGGTTTAATTCAAGTTCTGACTTTCTTGCCTGCATATAATCAATACTTGACTTTACAACTTCAACCAGATCTTCATTTTGCAGCCAGTCCTCATGGGCATTTAAGTTATCATTAAGAGATTTTTGTTTTTCTTCAATATCTTCAATGTAAACTGTCGATTTGTTTCTAGAGTATTCATACATTTTTACAGAAAGCTCAGGATATCTGTAAACAGGATTTTTTTGAGAGCCGGCATTTTTTGCATAATCCAATAAGCCGCTGCCGTCTTTAGCTTGAGTAATCGATTTGTACTTTGCAGAATCAATCGGTTCATCAAAACCGGAACTATATGCAGCAGCAAAATATTTATAGTCGTTTGAATCAGAAACATATCGGTCAGAATCTGCGCGGTAACTGTCTGTAATAATTGTCCATGAATCTGTCATCGAAGCTGCAGATCTTTCAAAAAGTTTATCAAGATATTTATTATAAAGCTCTGTATGAACAGCCCATTGAGATTTATCAGGCAAAGAAAGATAAGCACTTCCCCATTCAAATGATGAAGGCATAAGACTTGATTTTGAACCCAGGATTGTTGTCATTCGGAATACAGAATCGAACAAAGGCCTGATATCTGTATTAGTCTGGGCTAACAAAGTTTTCTGAATATCTTGTTCTTTCTGGAAATCCTGACTTTTATTAAGAAGTTCAATTGTAAGGTCACAAAGAGCAGGTTCATAATTAAGAAGAATATCATATTTTGAACTTTCGGTATTTGTAATAAGATTCGAAATATCACCCTGTAAAAGAGAATAAAGTCCGTTTGTGTTTTGTCCAAGCTTTGTAAATTCTTCAAGAGGCAGAACAAAAGCAGACTTGTTAGTCAGACTAACATAATCAATCGAAGCTTCAAGAATTTCGGCCGGCAGCAAAGACAAGTATTGATTTTCATGCTGCTTTTCAATATCCAGAATTGCAGTTTTTATAGTCTCTATATTCTTTGTAAACTTACAGTCTATGGCACCAAGAATACCGGAATATTTTGGAGACTGCACTCCCAGAATAAAACGCTGGATAAAAGGCAGATAAGAAGCGTCTGTAATTTCATTATCTAAGTCTTTTTGAATTTCATATAAATCCTTTATTTTCTCACCACAGCCATAAACTTCATTTCTAATTTCAATATATCTTTTGCAGACACTTTCAAACTGAGGATACAGAGCTGCCGCTTCTACATAATTGTCATTGTTTATAGCCCGCAGATACTGAGCAGAAATATTATCAAAATCTCTTTGTAAAACAGGATCTTCAAAACGAGCAACAGCCGCATTTAAAGCACTTATAATTTCTTCTGCATTTTGAATCATCTGAGTATTTTCGTTTTCAAAGGAATCGTAATATTCGTCCTTATAAATATCAAAGCCTTCGCTTATTACCTGTGAAATTGCAGTAAAGTATTCTCCCTTTTCAGAAAGTTCTGCAGACTCATTAAGAATTTTATCAAAAAGAAAGGCATAATACTTAAAAAGGTGCATCTCTTCAAGCATATCAATCATTCTCTTAATTTCTGCAGGCGGATTTTTTTCAATACTGCGCATCTGAAGAATAATTTTAGCCGGAGTCTCGTGGTCTTCGGGATCTTCGGTACTCGACTTTATTGCTTTTTCTGCCAGGATAGAATACTGCTTACGGCGATTCATAATGATTTTTATAAGACGCTGAGCATTATCAAAATAATCAGGCCTTTTTTCAATGTAAATGTTAAGCTGTTTTAAAGCTTCTGTATAATCAGTTCGGCGGATAAGTCTTTCAATTTCAAACAATGACATTACCTGCCCGTTATCATCATCATGCTCAATTTCTTCAACAGTTTGAGCAAAAAGAGGCATAACAGCGTACAGCATCATGAGAAAAATTACTAAAATTTGAAAAAGCAGACTCTTCCTTTTCATCTTATTTTTCTATTTTATTATACTATATTTTCGGTATTTAACCCTATATCTAGGAGAAAAAAAACCGATAATATAGTATAATTTTTTGGGATTTGTGCAGAATGAAAAACTTCTCAAAAACAGTTTTTACAAGTATAGCATTTCTCTTTTTTATTAATTCTTTTTCATTATTTGCACTTGATTATGAAGATCTTACAGACACACTTACAGACCTTGGATATTTTAGCGGCAATAAAGATGAAGGTGCTACTTCCTTTCGTTCCCTTTTAATCCCGGTTGGAGGTCGCCCTGAAAGTCTTGGTTCTGCATATACAGGACTTTGCGATGATGCGGGTTATATAAATTTTAATTCTGCTGCAAGTTGTATTATTAACGATACTCAAGCCTGCGCTTTTCATAATTCCTGGATTGCCGATTCAAAGATGGATACCCTTGTTTATACAACCCGAATCGATAATGTTGGAATTGGATTTCAGGCAGGATGTTTATATTTACCCTTCTCGGAATATAATATTTTTGGAGAGCGTGTAAATGCAAGTTATTATTCAGAAACTAATGTTGCGGCCAATATTTCATATAACTTTCTGGCAGGATATGATTTTAAAGGACTTGCCCTTGGAGCTACAATAAAATCGGCATTTCGTTCTGTCCCTGATTATACAGATAATGATACAGATGCAATTATCAGACTTTCCGGTTTAGAACAGTCAGGATTTGCAATTATGGCAGATCTTGGAATGATGATGCAGTTTAATTTCTTAAAATTCTTTGCATCCCGCACTCCAAATGTTAGAATCGGCCTTTCTGCCCAGAATCTTGGAGTTGCTTTAACAGGTTTTGGAGGTAAATCAGGTATTAAACTGGATGATCCTCTGCCAACTTTCTTTGCTGCAGGTATGTCCTGCCAATTTTTGCCGATTATAACTGCTACTTTTGATATAAAACAACCCGTGAATCTCTTTAATATGACTGAATATCAGATGTTTTCCTTTAGCGCAGGGGTGATTCTTGCCTTTACAAAGCAGTTTAACCTTTTAATGGGCGCAGAAATCAAAGGAGGAAACCCAAGATTCTCTGTTGGTTCAGAACTTCAGTTTACAAATGCCAGATTAAACTTTAATTATACACTTGATTTAACTTCTTCATTCAATCCTATAAACCGTATAAGTGTTTCTGCAAAAATCCTTTTGGGAGACAGAGGTCGTGCAGAACGCCAGGCAATGATTGATAAACTTTATTCAAAAGGTCTTGAATATTACGCAAATTCCGAATGGGAAAAAGCTATAGAAGAATGGCAGGCAATTCTTATTTTAAATAAAAGATATGATCCTGCAATTTTGGGTATTGAAAGTGCGAGGTCCCAGATTGAAATGTACCAGCGGGTGCGCGAATCTATGTTCTTTGAGGAATAAATTCATGCTGCGCACCCGAGAGTTTTTACTTGCTCGCGAAGGCTCGCATTTTTGCCTTGCAAAAACCGTAAAAACTCTACCTACTGGTCTTTTCTGATAAGAATCCACTATTTTTTAATAGAGAAAATCTTGTAGTTAATCCATGGGAAGAGGTTGTCTAACAGTTCGAGCTTGGTCAGCCATTCTGTACTTACTGTATTTGAACCAAGAGCATCAAAAACTACTGTAAAGGCATTTATAGAAAGACGGAAGCGTCTGTCTGCGTATTCTGAATCAATTCCCTCATCAATCATTTTTGCAAGAGAGCTTGATTGTGCTAAAAGAAGTTCAAGAGCACCAATATTCAAAAGTCTTGTTTTTAAGCCGGTATCGCTTGGGAAACGCTCTGCAAGGTCAATCATTCTTTCTGTTGCTTTACGAACATAGCGCATCATCCAGCAGTTGCGGCTAGAAAGAAGATTTTCACCATAGCCTCCGCTTGTTCCAGCAGAATAATATGGCAGGATTTTTTCAAGTGTAAATTGTTTTGAAATAATTTCTTTACACAAGGTAATATTCAAATCTTTTTTCGGAGCTTCTTCAATTACATTTTCAAGCCAGATTAAGTATTCAGACCACTGTTTTCTTGCCTGATCTTCATTAATACAGCAGATAGAAGCAACATAATCTGCAGACTCAACATTTTCTGCCGCTTTAGAAAGCAAGCCTGCCCTCTTTTCTACAAAATCTAAGGCATCTTCTTTAGTCTGAGCCTCTGCTTCTTCAAAATTATATGATACAGAAAGGTCATCGCTAAAGTCTTTTTTCCAATATTTGTAGCCTGTTGAACATCGGGCAGAATTTTCTTCCATGATTGGTGTAAGTTTTTTAAGTTCAAGCTCGAAACCGATATCTCGATTTTCGTTACGATAAACACTGTTTGTACTATAACCTTCTTCTCCAAAGAGTAAATCTGAAGTAAAAGGATCGGCTGTAAATATTCCAAGGGAATTTTCTGTTCTTACAGGATAAAAGATTCCATTTACAGGTGGAGTATCAGACAGAAGAATGCTTCGGCTGTTTAAGATTGTATAAGTATAGCCGTAGGCACGAATTATTTTTTCAATTCCTGGAGTATAACCAAATTCCGGAAGGAAAAAACCTTCCGGCAACTCTCCAAAGCTTTTTTTATAGGACTGCTGCCCCATTTCTACCTGGGCAGAAAGAGCTTCCGGTAAATCGGCATAATAAGGCATAAAAATATCTGTTGCACAGGTACCAAGAATTTCAATAAATCCTTTTTTCTGCCATAATGCAAATTGTTTTATAAGATTTTTTTCATAATCATCAGTAAATTTCTTTTTTAATTCCTTATTTCTTTCCACTGTACTGCGGATTAATTCCAAAGCCTGCTGATTATCTTTATATCGGTTTAGCTCTTTTTTACCAAGGGCAATACGCTTGTCAAGAAATTCAATATAAAGTGACTGAACTTTCTCATCTTCGAGCATAGAACATAATAATGGAGGAAGAACAAGTCCAAGCTTAAAAGAAATCTGCTTTTCACTAAGTCGCTCAAACATCTGTAAAAGCGGAATCATAGAATCTGAAACAGACTCAAATAAGGAATTTAATTTTAAGCTATCGCATGCAGGGATATTCTCGTCGTTTGTTCTTATAAAATCATGATATAACTTTATAATAAATGTCAGATTTTTTAACATCCTATTTTCTCCAATTTTAAGTCCTGATTTACCCTATTACAAAAATGAATGACGATAATTTGTATATTGGTCAGAAAGAACTTTTTCTATTCCCGAAAGCTTCATAATTTCAGGGAAATCATTCTGAACACCAGGCTGATAATTTTCTATATATTCAGAACTTTTTGGAATTGATAAAACCTGCGAAAAGGCCAGAACTTCTCTTGTAGAACCGCTTGTATAAACAAGTTCAATTCTTAAGAAGCTTTTTCCTGCAGGAATAAGTACATACTGTTCATTTACGCCGTTAGGAAGCTCAATTTCAAGAACTTCTTCAGGTGTAAGATCAGTTTCAGAAGAAAGAATGCAAACTCTAAGCCCAAGTGAATAATCAGGAAGCGCTTTTAGCATATTCATATCTGTATCGCTTATATCCCAGAAGGCAAAAATCCATACAGGATTTCTTAAAACGCAGGAAATATTTGTTTCATTATATCCATCAGGAAGATTTGTACTTTGATTTACATCTTTATCAAAGGAAATTATCATAGCCGCGTCTTTGTCATGTCGTGATTCTTCTACAATTTCAAGAATTTCACTCAAAAGAAATCGACTGTCTAAATCTTCTGGAACATCTACACCATATTCATCTGCAAGTTTTTTCAAATCCGAAAAAGAAAGTGTTTCCAGATACGCGCGGGTTATCTTCTCTTCATCCATAGCACAATATAATCTAAAAAAAAACGGTTTAAGTCAAGATACTGATCTACGGTTATAAGAAGGAATTAATTAAATGAATATAAATCTGAAAAATATATGCTACGGAGTGGGAAAATATAAATATTACTTTTAATATAAATTATGAAAAAATACGGAGCGAAGGTTCGTGTTTTGCGGAACGTCCTTTTCTTTTAGTGGAGCAAAATACGGTTCTTCGCGGGAGTATTTTTTCATTATAAATATGTCACGGGAGTAGCATATATTTTTCCTTTTATATTAATTTTTTGCTAAACCCATCGGCCTAGGGACCGATAATAAAGTATGCGGCACTTGAACGGGTGATTTTCGACATCCAGGCACCTGTGTTAGATGCCCCTAGTTTTGTTTACTTTTATTAAGATGAAAGGCGTGTGAGGTCTTTCATCTTTTTTTTTACTTCAATTTAGCCTGATTGTATGATATAATATTTTGAATGGAGTAAAAAAATGACATTAGATATACCAAAATACAAAAAGTTTGCATTTATGCAGTTACAAGGCAGATGGAAGCCTGCAATTCTAGGAACACTTATTTCTATCCTTCTTTTATTTATTTTTTCTTTTTTTCAAAGCAAAGCACCTTCAATCAATTATTCAGAATTAATGACTGTACCTTCTGAACAATTATTTACTGCTCTTCAGGAGTCTGCAAGTGGTTCCGGAGTAGGTTTTATTCTTGAGCTACTTAATACAATTGTAGATTTTATAGTTGAAATGGTACTTGTTACTTTCTTCCTTATCTTTTCGCGTTCTCCGGATCCGGTTTCATTAAAGGATTATTTTGAAGGCTATAATAAATGGGCCCGCGCTATTCTCTGCGGATTATGGAAGTTATTATGGACATTCCTCTGGGGATTACTGGCTATTCCTTTAGTTGTTATTTTTGTAATTATAATTTCATGCTTTTCCAATTTTGACGGCCCAGATTCTTTAAATTACACAATCTGTATGATTTTACTCTTTATAGGCTTTATTCCAATGTTTATAAAAACAATCGAATATTCTTTTGCCTTCTTTTTCGCATCTGAATTCCCTGAAATTGGAATACGAAAATCGCTTAGATTAAGTATTACAATCGCAAAAGGTCACAGATGGGAAATATTTGTATTAAATATCAGTTTTATAGGCTGGGTTCTTTTGAGTATTCTTACATTCTGTATAGGATTCTTATGGACTTTACCATATTATTATATGACATTAACAAACGCATATCATGCACTTTTGCAGGATGCTCTTGAAACAGGAAAAATCAAACCGGAGGAATTGAACTCATGAAAAAAGAAAGTAAATCTGGAATAATTGTTTTTATAATACTTCTTCTAGTCGCAGGAGTGTGCTTCTGGTATACCAGGTCACATCAAAATCAGGATACAGCACGCTTTTCAAAAGCTAATCCAACCGGAAATCCAAGCGGCTATTCTTCCGATTCTATCGATTACAAAAACAGCGGAAAAGAATATATTGCTGCCCTTTATGTAGAAGGTGTAATCGAAGCTGCTAATTCTTCTTACAATCAAAAATGGCTGCTTTCTACAATAAATAATCTTAAAAACGATCCTAATAATGTTGCAATTGCAATGTATGTAAACTCACCGGGAGGGGCTGTTTACCAGGCCGATGAAGTTTATTTTGCACTCAAGGATTATAAAAAAGCAGGCAAAAAGATTTATGTTTATATGGGACCTTTAGCAGCTTCCGGCGGATATTATATTTCCTGCCCTGCCGATATGATTTATGCAAACAGAAATACCCTTACAGGTTCCATTGGTGTTATAGCAGGCCAGCTTATTGATGCAACAGAGCTTTTAGATGATATTGGAATAACTATAGAAGCTGTTCATTCTGGCCGCAATAAAGTTATGGGAAACTTTTACAGCGAAATTACCGAAGAACAGGAAGAAATCATGCAGTCAATTTCTGATGAATGTTATGATCAATTTGTTTCTATTGTTGTACAAAACCGTGGAATGAATGCTAAAAAAGTGCGTGAGCTTGCAGATGGTCGCATTTACACTGCAGCTCAGGCAGTTCAATACCATTTAATTGACCAGATAGACACCTGGGATAACATGATAAATACACTAAGAAATAAAGAATTAAAAATACCAGACTGCAAGGTAATTGCTTACCGCTACGAGCACAGGCAAACCTTTAGAGAATCTATGTTTGGTATAATTTCTCAAATGCAGGAGAAGTCAATTGCCGCAAAGCTTGGCATTCCTCTTTCTGTTTTGAATGATATGGAAAAATTTAATTCATATCCGGCTTATCTTTATAAATAATATAAGGTTGCCTTTTTACCGTTTACAAGCGTGTGCAGTGATTTTTGAATTGTAAGATTACTTTCTCTTACAGCATTTTCAAATTCTGCTGTACGCGCTGTAAGTATTGTCATCTTTCCCTGTGCTTTTAAAACCCTCTTAAAAGATACAAACATCTTTTTATAAAAACCTTCAATATCTTCTATATTTTCCCATAAGCCCCAGGGCGGATCTGTTATTATAGAATCAATTGAATTATCACTTATCTGCGCAAGCTCAAAAGCATCAGCCTTTGAAATACTCACCTTTGCAGAGCCTGCAATTTTTTTAGTCTGCAGCAGCTTGATTTTTTCATCATCAATATCGGAAACATAGATTTTTTTACATTCAAAACGTTTATCAAGCTGAATAGGTATAGAACCATAACCGCAGAAGGGTTCAAGAATTACGTCATCCGGCTTTACCTGGGCAAAAGAGCAGATAAGATATGCAAGCTCAGGCCTTAGTTCTCCTTTGTTCAGATTTTTTTCTGTAAAGTCTCTTTTAGAAATAAGCTCCCCGCAAAAAGCAAAACCTTCACGTCTTATAGAAAACCAAATTTCATTTGTAGGCGAAAGCCTGTCCAGCTGAAGTTTTGAATTCCTTAGCACATATTCTTCTACCCTTTTTGTAAGATTTTTATCAACCTTAGCAAATTGATTTTCGTTTTGAAACCTAACCCTAAAACTTCCCTTATTTACAAGAAAATAATTTTTTGCCGAACACACCGCCCCAATCAAAGAAGGAAAATTAAGCCCCTTCCCCTTCATAGTCTTCAAAACAAAAAAGGTATTATTAAAATAAATAATCTTTTCAAGCTCCCTTGAATCCCCATCAAATTTATAATGCACCAACCCGTCAAAAAGATTAAGTATTTTAATTTTCGGATTTCTTTTCTCCAGGTCATCCTTCACAACCTCTTGAAATCCCGTAGTAAAACTTGAAACAAATTCGGCCATGAGTTTATTATATTATTTATTTTTTATTCTGTCTTTATAAATTATTTCTCGTTATCAATTTATTGATTCCATTAAAAAAAAATTGCGCGAGCCGAATTACGAATTGCAAAAAAAACTCTAAACTGCTGCCGCGTGAGCGGCTACGTAAATAATTCCAAGGCAGTTTAGCGTTTAAGCGGCTAGCCGCTGGTTTTTGCAAGGCGTAATTCGGCGGAAGCAATTTTTTTCTCATGTAATTGCATATTTAAACAATAACCATTATAATTTTATCAGGTGGTGATAAATGATTTTTTTTAATAAACGGATTGAAACAATCCCTATCTTTTTTGCTTCGGATAATAATTATGCGCCCTACCTCGCAGTTGCTATAAAGTCACTGCTTTCTAATGCTTCTACTGATTATTTTTATAAAATACATATCCTTACAACAAATCTTGACAAAGACATCTGCGACAAGCTTACACGCCTTGCTACAACAAATTCTTCAATTCAAATTATCAGTCTTAAAGATGAAATTGAACACATAAAACATCGCTTTCAGCTTCGTGACTATTATTCAATTGAAACTTACTACAGATTCTTTATTGCCGATATGTTCCCACAGTATGACAAGGTTCTTTATCTTGACTGTGATATTATTGTACTTGGAGATATTTCAAACCTTTACCTTACAAACATCTCAAACTTCCTTTTGGGTGCAGTACAGGAACAGGTAATGGCTCACTACAAAGTATTTGGAGACTACGTAGAAAGAGCTCTCGATGTTAAAGTAAAAAATTATTTTAATGCAGGTGTTCTTCTTATGAACACCAAGCTTTTCAGAGCCTATCAGATTCAAAGAAAATTCTTCAAACTCATGAACGAATTTAAATTCCGTGTTACTCAAGACGAAGATTACCTTAATGTAATTTGTAAAGATAAAGTTAAAAAGTTGAGCCTTGGCTGGAACAAAATGCCATTCGAAGAAACAGGCTTTGATGATATTGATCTTCAGCTTATTCATTACACTCTCGGATGGAAACCATGGCATTATGAAAATGTTCTTTACGAAGAATACTTCTGGCAGTATGCACAACAGACAGAATTCTATGAACAAATCTATCATGGCTTAAAGAGCTACACAGACGAGCAGCGCCAGAAAGACAAAGATGGATTTGAAAATCTTAAAATGATTGCAATTGAAGACATAAATGATCCATGTAATTACAGAAACAGCATGTACCGCAGCAAGAATTATATAACAAGAGGTCTAACTTCTTTTGCAAAGCTTCCTTATATAAAAGGAATCTACAGATTTATAGGATCACAAGGACACAAACTGCTTTATGAGTACACAAGAGATAGAGAAAGACAAGAGTAGACTTGAAGTTCTAAAAAGAATTGAAGAATACGAAAAGAAAGGCTGGTTCTCCAAAGATGTTGAGGATGACCCGCCTACTATTCCTCTAACCCCCGATAAGGTTGATTACCTTAATAAAAAACTCAAAAACAAAATCGCAACCTTCTTTGTAAATATCATCGCTGTCCGCTTTATTAAAAAGCTTGTAAAAAACCAGCAGATGATTATTAAAGAAATTAAAGGCATAGAAAATTACGAAGCCGTTAAAGATAAGGGTGTTATCCTTACATGCAACCATTTTAATGCCTTTGATAATTTTGCAATTCATTATGCGCTTTTTCCTTACCTGTATAAGCTTGGAGGAAAACGTTTGTATAAGGTAATCCGCGAAGGTAACTTTACAAACTTCCCAGGTCTTTACGGCTTTTTCTTCCGCCACTGCGACACACTTCCTTTAAGTGCAAATTTTTCTACAATGAAAAATTTCTTACAGGCTGTAAAAGTCCTTCTTGCAAAAGGAAATAAAATCTTGGTTTATGCAGAACAGGGAATGTGGTGGAATTACAGAAAGCCTCGTCCACTTACAGCAGGATCTTTTAGATTTGCAGTAGATTCAAATGTACCGGTTCTTCCAATTTTAATTACAATGAATGATTCAGATAAAATCGGCCCAGACGGATTTCCAATTCAGGAATATACCATCAACTTTATGCCAGCCATCTATCCTGACCCTGCAAAATCCAAAAAAGAAAACATTGAGGAAATGAGAATGAAAAACTATCAGGCATGGAAAAAATGCTATGAAGATTTTTACAAAATTCCTCTAACCTATACAACTCAAAATTTTGATTACACCACTCTTTCCGTAAAATCAGAAGCATCCCAACAGGAATCTTAGGAGCATTTATGGCACTATATTTAATTTCAATAATCGGTGGAGACCTTTTAATTTTTATTTTAAATTACTTTTTTAATCCTAACATTGCCTTAGTTCCGCTTATTATTGGAACAGCTGTAGCCCCAATTGCCCTCATTGCCTGGGATGGAATTATTGCAACTTTTATCCGCCGTGCCCTACCAAACAAATGGTATGATTATAAGGTTGAATGGAGAAAGGTTTCTCAAAAGGAATGTAAGTTTTATGATGCTCTCCATATTAAAGCCTGGAAAGACAAGGTTCTGGAGCTTGGAGTTTTTACAGCCTTCAGTAAAAAGAAAATCGAAAATCCCCGCAGCAGGGAATATCTTGAACAGTTTATTCTTGAATGCAACTACGGCTGGTCAATTCATTTATGGAATGCAGTTTTAGGTTTTGCCTTGATTTTTGTATATCCTAAGGCTTTCTGGCTTCCTGTAATGCTTCCTGCTTGTATCATAAATTTTGTACTAGGCATGCTTCCTTTTATGATTTTGCGTTACAACCTTCCTCGCCTTCACAGAACACGAGATATAGTTGAGTTAAAGGAAAACAGAAATAAAGGACAGGCTCAAGGGGCTTCGGAAACTTCTGCCCGGGAATCTTCAAGTCAGTCTTAAAAAATGACCCTACTACTCATAAACAATAATTTTCGCTATAATAATTTTTTAGAGGTATAAAATAAAATGGTTCTTTTTGGTGGAATCTTATCAGTCAAAACAATCAGTTTTCTGGTATTTTGTGTTTTCTTAATCGCTGGATTAGGATACTTGCTTGGTAGAATCACTATTAAAGGTGTTTCTTTGGGAACTGCAGGTGTATTTATTGTAGCCCTGCTTTTTGGTGCTTTCTTTTATGGTTTAGACAAAGATGGAAATATAGTTGGTGGCCTTGCTAAACAGCTTATAGTTGGTGGAAAATCATATATTTCAAATGCTCTTAAAATCATCGAAACACTTGGTTTGATTTTATTTGTAACATCTGTTGGATTTATTGCAGGTCCAAGCTTCTTTGGAGACTTAAAGAAAAACTTTAAATCTTACATTCTTCTTGGTTTAATGATTATTGTAATTGGCGGTCTTGCCTGTGCTGTCTGTATCTGGTTTGATTACAAGGTTTACAACAGACCGCTCGAAGAAGTATCTGCAATGCTTGTAGGACTTCTTTCGGGTTCCCTTACATCAACTCCTGCCTTCTCTGCTGCAAAAGCAACAGTAATTGATTCAGCCCGCTTTACTGCAGATCAGCTCGAAGACATTGTTGCTGTAGGACACGGAATTGCATATCTTTTTGGAGTAATTGGTGTAGTACTTTTTGTACAGCTTGTACCAAAGTTCGAAAAAGCAGATATGGATCTGGAACGTCAGAAGCTTTCTGAATCTGCACCAGAAGCTCCTTCTAAACTTGATGGTTCAGAAATGGAACTTGATCCACTTGGATTCTGTACCTTCTCTGTAGTAGCAATTCTTGGTATTTTAGTTGGTTCCTTTAAGTTTGGAAACTTCTCTCTTACAACAACCGGAGGCTGTCTCATTCTTGCCCTTATATTCGGACACTTCCAGAAAATCGGTAAAGTTCGCATTCTTCCACAGGCTGGAACACTTCAGGTTTTCCGAGAACTTGGTCTTATGTTGTTCCTGATTGGTGCCGGTGTTGCAGGTGGTGCAAGCTTTGTTAAATACTTTGAATGGGTATACTTCATCTACGGAATCATAATGACAATGCTTCCAATGATTATTGGATTCATCTTTGCAAAGTATGTTCTCAAGCTCAACCTTTTGAACAACCTTGGTTCTATCTGTGGTGGTATGACTTCTACTCCAGCTCTTGGAACTTTGATTGGAACTGCAAAAACAGAAAAGGTAGCCGGTGCTTATGCATCAACATACCCTATTGCTCTTGTAGCAGTAGTAATTGTTTCGCAAGTTCTTATTATTATCTTCAGATAATATAGATTCCCGTGTCAAGCACGGAAATGACAATAATTGTTAATCCTTCTGCTTGTTTGCAAAGGTTGAACAAGACGGAAGGAATGCAATTTCTATGTCGCCTGTAGGACCGTTACGCTGTTTTGCCAGAATAATCTTAGCATCCTGAACAGGCACATTTTCATCTCTCTTTCTTTCCCTATCAATAAACATAACAACATCGGCATCCTGTTCAACAGAACCGGAACCTCGAAGCTGAGCCAGGTTTGGTTCATGACCTTCGGCATCGCGCGAAACCTGACAAAGGGCAACAACAGGAATTGCAAGTTCTCGGGCAAGAGCTTTTAGGGATTTTGAAATTTCCGATACCTGCTCAAAAACCTGGGCATTCGGATTTTCGGTAGTAATAAGTCCAATATAATCAATAAAGATAATTTTTACATCGTGATTTTTCACCATACGTCTGGCCATTGCACGTAAATCAAGAAGACGCATGTTAGGAGTATCTACTGTATATAAAGGAGCTTTAAACCAGTTGCTGGCCGCATCCTGTATTTTCATAAAGTCAGATTTCTGAAGCATACCGGATCTCATTCTTCCCATATCTACGTGTGATGTCATAGAAAGAAGACGCATACCAATTGATTCATAAGGCATTTCAAGTGAGAAAAATCCGCAAGGAATATTCTTTTCAAGAGCAATATGACTCATCATTGAAAGTGCAAGTGCTGTCTTACCAATTGAAGGACGAGCACCAATAATTATAAGTTCTGAATTCTGGAAGCCCGAAGTCATCATATCAAGTTTACCAAAACCGGAAGGTACACCTGTAAATGAAGTCTTCTGTTTAAATCGGTTATCGATAATTGTAATATCTGCTTTTACAATTTCCTGCATATTGTAAATCTTTGTTGTTTCATTTCGTTGAGAAAGTGCAAAGATTTTTTTCTCGGCTTCATCAAGAAGATGCTTACTGTCTTCCTCGCCTCTTTCAAAGGCCATTGTGCGCAGTTCAGTTGCAATCTTTATTAATTCACGTCTTGTAGAACAATCAAGAACGATATCGGTATAGTGTTCAACATTTAAGGCAGAAGGCACAAGTTCTGTTAATGAGGCAATATATCCGGCACCACCAGCCTGCTCGAGTTTTCCTTCTTTAGTAAGCTCGTCTACAAGCGAAAGAGTATCTCCGCGTACACTGTTTGTATAAAGCTTTAAAAGGGCACTGTAAACAATCTGATTTTGTAAAGAATAGAATCTATCGGGGCTTAATTTTGAAACAATTTCTGCCATGGCATTCCAGTCAACAAGGATTGCACCTAATACAGCTTGTTCTGCCTCAATATTGTGTGGGGGTGTTTTTGCTTCAAGATCGCTTCGTGATAATTCCATTATTACATCTCCAATTAAATTTTTTAGATAAAAAAAGCGGTATTTTTAATATACCGCTTTTTCAAGATAAATCTATAATGATTATCTTTTTTTCATTGAATAAAAATGTTTTTATTCAGCAGCTGGTGTTTCAGCAGGTGCTGCTTCTGGTGCAGGTTCTGCAGCAGGAGCGGCTTCGGCTTCGGCTTTTGGAGCCTTATTCTTTGCTGGTTTAGCTGCTTTTTCTTCTGAACCTTCAATGTTCTGTGCTTTTACAGCAACATGAACTTCTGCAGTCTGTGATTCATAAAGCTTAATGGTAACTTTGAATGTTCCAACAGATTTGATTGCGGCACCTGGAAGTTCGATGCGTTTGCGTTCAATTTCAAAGCCCTGCTTTGCAAGTGCTTCAGCTACAACGTGAGCAGAAACTGCTCCATAGAGCTTACCATTTGCTCCGGCTGGCATAACAACTTCGAGTGTAAGAGCTTCAAGCTTATCTTTAAGACTAGCAGAATCCTTTCTCTTCTGTTCCTTGCGTGCTTCGATTTCTGCCTTGCGTGATTCAAAATAAGCAACTGTTGCTTCGTTGTAAGGTACAGCAAGGTTACGTGGAAGAAGGAAGTTACGGGCATAACCGTTAGCTACGTTTTTTACGTCGCCTTCTTCTCCCAATGATTTAACGTCTACGTTAAGAATTACTTTCATTTGTTTCTCCAAGCTCCTATATTTTTTAAGTAACGTTTCGGAGTATAAAGCGTTACATTTTTAGACTTAGTCTGCAACGAATGGCAAAAGGCTGATTGAGCGAGCTCTCTTGATTGCCTTTGCAACTTCACGCTGGTGCTTTGCACATGTACCTGTAATGCGGCGTGGAAGAATCTTACCACGTTCTGTCATATAGCGGCGGAGTGCATCTGCATCCTTGTAATCGATTTTTGCTTTATTAGCGCAGAAACGGCAAACCTTCTTGCGGAAGTATGTTTTTGCCTTTGAGCGTCCATCACGGTCATCTTCACGACCTTCATTTTCTGCTGTCACTTCGTTCATCTGAGCTTCCTGTGACATCATATCCTGTTTTTCTTCCATTTCCTGATTTTCTTCAGACATATAAAATTCTCCTGTTTAATTATTAGAACGGAATATCTTCCGGGAAGTCGCTTCCGGTATCACCATAAGAATCTGATGAATATCCGCCAGAAAAGCCTGCAGAGGCTTGAGCATTATTAGGCTGGAACTTTGGAGCTCCTGGAACTGCAGGTGCAGCACCTTCACCCTTTCCACCTAAAAGCTGAACATTATTGGCTACAATTGTAACCTTGCTCATTTTCTGACCATCTTTTTCCCAACGATCCTGTTTAAGGTAACCGTCTACAGCAATCTGCTTACCTTTCAAAAGATAAGGCTTAAGATTTTCAGCTGTTTTTCCCCAGATAGTAACATCAAAATAATTTACTTCATCTGTCCACTGATCCCCAGTTTTCTTGCTTCTATTAACAGCGATGCTTACGTTTGCCCTTGCTTGTCCGCTAGAAACATAACCGAAACTGCGTTCATCTGTTCCTAAATCCTTTGTAAGACGTCCGATAAGTACAACATGATTTAAATCTGTCATAAAAGCTCCTCCACTGTGATTAATGGTTTAAAAGAAATTATTTTTCGTCAATGCGAACAAACTGATATTTCAAAAGATTCATGTTGATTTTGAATTCTTTGTCAATTTCAGCGATTTTGCTTGGATTGAGTTTCATTGTAAAGAGAACGAAACGACCTCTTTTCTGCTTTTTGATTTCGTAGGTAAGATCACGGTCACCGAAAGGTTTTTCTTCTTCAATTTCGGCACCAAATTTGGTGAGTGTGCCTTTTACATCTTCGGCACCTTTTTTTGACTTTTCATCCTCTAAAGGAAAAATAGTCATAAGTTCATACTTTTTCATAAGTATCTCCTGAAAAATTTTATTCTGTAAAAACAGAATTTTTCGGAGGACAGTAATACAAGTCCAAATCGACGATTATAGAAATGTACAACAAAAATCCGGCTGGATTTTTGTTCCTCCTTATGGACAAAGGAAAGCCACGAAAGCTTCCAAGGATAAAAAATATTATATAAAAAATATCATATAAGGTCAATTACAAAGGATTTTATAAGGAAATTAATAGATGCCTTCTAGTATAAAAAATTGCTTTCGCCTGATTTTGGGTTTTACTCCGCTAAGAAAGAGGACGCTCCATAAAACCCAAAATCCTGCTCCGCAATTTTTTAAACTGGAATTTATTATGAATTGAATTCCTTCTAATTCTATTAAAATTATATATATTTTTTTTCTTATAAGTTAAAAAACGGGAAAACGAATATATATATAGGCATTTTGAAAAATATAGGCTACGGAGTGGAAAAAAATAAGAATGTAAATTTTAATAGGCATAGTGAAAAAATACGGAGTGGAAATTTGGGTTTTGCGGAACGTCCTTTTCGTTTAGTGGAGCAAAACACAAATTTACGCGGGAGTATTTTTTCACTATAAATATTTATTTTTTTCGGGTTTGGTATTATAATATTAGAATGATTAATCGAAGAATTGCTTTAGCTTTAATTATATTTTTAATAACTCTTTCTGCGGGTTTTGCTAAGCCTAAAAAAAAGGGAATAACTGTTCCGACAAAGGTCCAGGAAAAAATCAATAAAACAGAAGAATCTCCAAAGTCATGGTATATTTGTGAATTAAAAGGTAAAACAAAAGCTGGTAATGTTATAATTGGACCGGTTGAACAAAGAGAGCTTATCCTTCTTGTATGGATTGCAAATTCAATCCAACCAAACAAGGATTATTGTATTGCAAAAAATAAAACTTACATTTCTAAAAATCCAGAAGTTTTTTTTAAAGATGAATTTACAAACATTAAAAATGATATAAACGAATTTGGTGTTGCCGATACTTACGAAAAATATTTCTTTACTAATTACCTTACAAGGAGTCTTAAGCTTTCTGTAGACGGCACGGTTTTTGGCGAAAAAGCAAATGAAGAGACTCCTCCAGAAGATGAAGAACTTCCTCAAGAAGAAGGATCAAAACTAACAAGGGAATTAATAGAAGAACAGAAAAACACTGTAGAAGCAGAAGCCACTCCAGAACCAGAACCAGCTCCAGCACCAGAACCTCTTCCAGAGCCAGTACCAGAACCAAAAGAGGAGCCTGCTCCTGCACCAGAACCTGTTAAAGAAACAAAACCAAAAATTGTAGTTGAACAGAAAAAAGAAGAAATTCCAGAAGAACCTGCTCCTATAATTGAAGAAGAGCTCATACCAGAAACTACAAGAGAAATTGTTGAAGAGCAAAATCTTGAACCAATCATAGAAGCTCCACTTGAGACTGCTTCAGAAACACTTGCCCAGGCTCAAAAAAAAGAAGAACAATCAGAATATGATAATCTTCTTTTCTCAAAATTAAATCAGGAAAAAACTGATTATGTTCCTCAGCCAGAAAGCAGACCGCAATCAGTTCCTCAACCAATACCAGAACCAGTTCAAACTCCTGTTCCTGCACCGGAGCCAGAACCAATACCGGAACCAGTTCCAGAACCAGCACCTGAGCCTATACAAGAACCAGCAGTAGAAACTGTTGCAGAAAATTCTTTTGAGCTTCCTATAAGCACAACTCCTTCTACTAGTGTAAACAGATATCAGCGTGAAAATCTTTTGGACTACGCACCTAAAAAGACACCACCACTTCCATCTGATGAAGACTTTACATCTTATCAGTTAATTGCTTCGCCGGATCAGGCCGATTCAAAAGGTGTTACTCTTCTTATGAAAGCTGCAAAAGCCGGCAACAACTGGGAATTAAAAAATCTTCTTAATTCCGGAGCAAATGTAAATCTTAAAGATTCAGACGGATGGACTGCTTTAATGTACGCTGTCCGCTATCAGGAAAATACATCAATAATTGATTTATTAATCAGTGCAGGCGCTCAAGTAAAAACAAAAAATTCTTACAATGTTTCTGCACTCATGCTTGCTTCAACTTACAATGGAAATCCGGAAATTTTACGTAAGCTTTTAAGCTACTATTCACCTTCTGAAAAAGAAGTTGTTCAATCCTTTGTTTTGATGCTTTCTGACAATTATTCATCTGATTATTCTAAAGCTGCAAAAGTAGATACCTTTATAGAAAAATCAATTTCCCTCAATTCTTTCTACAATGGAAAAACTCCTTTAATGTATGCCGCTCAATATTGCAGCTCTACAATTGTAATCAAAAAACTTCTTGATTATGGAGCCGGAACTTCAATCCGATCTGCCGACGGAAAAACAGCTTTTGATTTTGCAAAAGAAAATCCAACTCTTCCTCATGATGATGTTTACTGGATGTTAAATAGAAAATGAGAATAACCGGCGGAAAATTAAAAGGCAGAATAATTCAATGTCCGGACGGAATAATCAGACCCGCCATGGACAGAATGCGTGAATCAGTTTTTTCTATACTCGGAGATTTAACCGGAAAATCCTGGCTCGATTTATTTTCGGGCTCAGGCACTATTGCACTTGAAGCTGCTTCGCGTGGTGCAAATCCAATTGAACTTTGCGAAAAAGATAAAATTAAAGTTGGAACACTTTTAAATAATGTAAAAGTTTCGGAAACCGAATGCGGTGTAAAAATCAAATGTCATTTTATGCCGGTAGAATATTTTATAAAACGCTGTAAGACATCCTTTGACTTTATATTTTTTGATCCACCCTTCCCTTATAAATTTCACGAACAGCTGGTCCTTCAGGCTGCACAAAATGGAATGCTAAAAGCAGGCGGTACAATTCTTGTTCACAGGCCGGAAGAACATTTCATGCCGGAAATTATAGGCCCGCTCAAAAGAACAGATCAGCGTGAATACGGAAGATCAATTGTTGATTTTTATCAATTTTCTGATTCAGAGCCAAAAACAGACTCAAAAGAAGAAAATCCGTCAAATTAAAAAAAAACTTTTATTATTTAACATTTTATGGTAAAATATTAGAATGAGTAGAAAAGAAAAAGTACAGGAACAATTTGATGCTGCAATCAGGGAAAAACAGATTCCTGAAGGATTTATCAAAGTAACTGATAATCCTGTCGGCGGATTAACTTCTGAACAAAAAGTTATACTCAACCGTAAGGCAAACGCCATGTTCAATGCAGGAAACATTGAAGACGCCAGAAGAATCTATATTACAACAGGTTATTCCGACGGACTCACCCGAGTGGGAAATTACTACATGGACAAAAACGAAGGTCTCAAAGCCCTCAAAGCGTATTATCTTGCACATAACAAACGTGATGCAGAACCGATTTATGAATCGATTGCTAACGTAATTTCGACTCTATTAAAAAACGACATATAAATTATTTTGATTATTTAAAAATAATTTAAAAACAAGGAGTAAAAAAAACATGGAAAATTTGGACTCTACAACTAAGGACGTTTTCGAGCCGGAAAGTCTCGAAATGCCGGCAGAAGCAATTAAAGAAAGTAATGAAAAAATTGCAGAGCTTTCAAAAAAAGGCTATCAGCTTTTAAAAGAGAGTGAGTTTGACCAGGCACGTGAAGCATTCTTCCAGATTCTCGACATAGAAGACAATAACAACTATGCTCTCGTAGGACTTGGTGATACTGCAAGAAAAGAAAATAAATTCAACGACGCAATTTCATTTTACAACAAATGTTTATCGTTTTACCCTTCTAACAATTACGCACTTTTTGGACTTGCCGATTGTTACAAGGCACTCAATCAGTATTCAAAAGCAATTGATATCTGGCAGCAGTATTTAGTTCATGATGATAAAAATATTACTGTCATTACACGCGTTGCCGATGCTTACCGAAAGATTCACGAATTCAAAAAATCAAAAGAGCTTTATCTTAAAGTTCTCGAAATGGAAAAAGACAATCCTTACGCCTTGATTGGTCTTGGACACCTTAGCTATGACTTTAAGGAATACAAGGACGCTCTTGGTTACTGGACCCGCATTTATGATTTGAATCTTGATAACGTAGACATCCGCGTTCTTACTGCAATTGGAAACTGTCACCGCAAGCTTAAGACTTTTGAAAAAGGAACATACTTCTTTGACAAAGCTCTTCAGCGTGATCCAAAAAACTTCTATGCCTTGTTTGGACTTGCCGACTGTTACCGAGGTATGGGACAGCAGCCAAAATCAATTGAATACTGGAATAAAATTCTCGAAATTGATCCAAAGAATAAAGTAATTCTTACACGTGCCGGTGATGCTTATAGAACAATCGGAAATTATGATGAAGCTGTAAAGTATTATACAAAGGCCCTTGAAATTGATTTTGATATTTATGCTGCAATTGGTCTTGCTTTGATTTGCAAAGGACAGGGAAAACTTGATGAAGCAGTAGACCGCTTCAAAAATCTTATCCGCAATGATCCTCGCAACTCACGTCTTTATGTTGATCTTGCAGAGTGTTATTCTTTGATGAATCGCAAAGACGAAGCAATCAAGCTTTTGGAAGATTATCTTCACAACGATGGAAAAAACATCCAGATAAGAAATCTTTTGGAAAGATTGCGGAGATAAATCCCAGTATTCTTGATGGAAAAGATAATCCTTACAGGTTGTAGTCCAGAGGAAATTACTCAAAAATTACAATTGACTCAAAGCTTCCGTGGTAAACAGATTTTTAAATGGATTAGCACTGGTGTAGATAATTTTGATTCAATGACAAATCTGAGTCTTGATTTACGAAATGAATTAAAAGAAAAAGCTACCCTGCGAACTACAAAAATCAATGAAGTACTTACAGATCCTGACGGTACAATAAAAATTGTTGCAGGCCTCGAAGACGGGAACTCTGTAGAAACAGTTCTTCTTACAGATAAAGAAGGACGTAAAACTGCCTGTGTTTCCTGCCAGGCCGGCTGTGCAATGAAATGTGCTTTTTGTATGACAGGAACCCTTGGACTTGCCAGAAATCTTACTGCTGCCGAAATTGTTGAACAGTTTTTATACATGGAGCAGCAGGCCGGAACTTTAGACAACATTGTTTTTATGGGCATGGGAGAACCTATGCAAAATCTTCAGGCAATCCGTCGTACAATAGAGATTTTATGCAGCAAAGATGGTCGCGCTCTTTCTTCAAAAAGAATCACCCTTTCTACCTGTGGAATTGTAAAAGGCATTTATGACCTTGCAGATAATGGCCCTAATATTCGTCTTGCAGTTTCTCTTACAAGTGCCGATGAAGAGCTTAGAAAAGAACTCATGCCTGTTGCAAAAGGAAGTGAAAACTCTCTTGAAGAGCTTCGCAAAGCAATTGATTATTATGCTTCTAAAACAGGTAAACGAGTTACGCTGGAAGCAGCCCTTCTTCATGACAAAAACACATCCGCTCAGTCTGCAAAAAACATGATTAACTTTGCAAAAGGCCTTGATATAAATATAAATCTTATTCCTTGGAATCCTGTTGCAAAGCTTGATTTTGAAGAACCAACATCTTCTGAAATCCGATTTTTTGTAGACCAGCTTGAAAAGGCCGGATTAAATGTAACACTTCGTACAAGACGTGGCAGAAAAATTGGTGGGGCCTGCGGGCAATTGGGGAAAGTTCAAAATGGAAAATGAAAGCCAGCTACCGCTACGAAATGATGTAAAACGCGGTGTCTTTTTTATAATATCCTCTGCCTTTTTCTTTGCACTCATGGCAGTTTTTGTTAAGCTTGCCGGTGACATTCACTTTATTCAAAAGGCTTTTTTCCGTAACGTAGTTGCTTTTATGATTGCACTCGGAGGAACAATTAAAGACATCCGCATTCATGGAAAAGAAACTCTGATTATTCCCAAAGGGGCCCTTCTCTTTTTGTTTATCCGTGCAATTGCAGGTTCTGTTGGTGTATTTGGAAACTTTTACGCAATAGACAGAATTGTTCTTGCAGACGCAACCATACTTAATAAAATGGGACCTTTCTTTACGATTTTATTCTGTTTTATAATATTAAAAGAAAAAATAAAGCCCGTGCCCCTTATTTGTATTATCATAGCTTTTCTTGGATCAATTTTAATTGTAAAACCAACCTTTAATTTTACAAAAATGCTTCCTACTCTTGCCGCTTTTATGGGTGGAGTTGGAGCAGGTCTTGCCTATGCCAGCATTCGAAAATTAAGCTATCTGGGCTGTAACGGAAAAATCATAATTCTTTTCTTTTCGGCCTTTTCAATGCTGCTTTCGGTTCCATATTTAATTACAAGCTTTAATCCCATGACCTGGCAGCAGACTCTCTTTTTGTGTTGTGCCGGAGGCTGTGCAGCCGGTGGACAATTTTCTGTTACTGCAGCCTACTATCACGCACCTGCCAATAAAATCTCTATTTACGAATATTCACAGGTTTTATTCAGTGCCCTTTTTGGTTTTGTATTTTTTGCTCAGATTCCAGACTGGATGAGCCTTACCGGTTACATAATCATTATTTCTATGGCAATCATCAATTACATTGACATGCATAGAAAACAAAAAGAGCAAGAGCAGTAAGTATATTTTTATACAATAAATCATGCATAATATTCAATTGAAAAAAGAATCAAAATAGACTATAATTCTAGTATGCAAAAGAAAATATACGTAGTCGGAATGTTTGATGATGATTCTGCATCTAAAGTACAGGCAGCTGTAAGTGCTGTTGCTGGTGTAACAAATGTTGTTGCTAACTGCGAAAAGTCACAGGTGCTTGTTGATTATGGCGATGCAAGCCAGGAAGATGCAATCAATGCTGCAATCTCTTCTTGCGGCGTAGACGTTATCGGCTAAAATAAAATGATTAAACTCACAATTTTAGATGGTCATGCGGTAAATCCGGGTGACCTTCCATGGGATTTTTTAAAAAAGTATGCGGATATAACTGTTTATGAACGAACTCCTCAGGAAGAGGTAGCAACTCGTATTGCAGACAGTGATGCAATATTCCTGAATAAAATCCAGATTACAGAAGAAATTTTAAGTCTCTGCCCTAAGCTCAAATATATTGGAGTTTTAGCAACAGGCTATAATGTAATTGATCTGGAAGCTGCACGCCGTCATAATATTACAGTTACTAATATCCCGGCCTATTCAACTGATTCTGTAGCCCAGCATGTTTTTTCATTTATCCTTTATTTTACAAATCAGGTTGCCCAGCACAGTCAGTCTGTAATGAATGGAGACTGGGTAAAATGTCCTGATTTTTGTTACTGGAATGGAAGCCTGAGCGAACTTGCCGGAAAGACTCTTGGTATATTCGGTTATGGTCATATTGGAAGCCGTGTAGCACAAATTGGTAAAGCCTTTGGAATGAAGGTTATCTGCTGTACAAGAACTCCAAAAGCAGGTATGCCAACCCTGGTAAGTTTTGAAGAATTGTTAAATTGTTCAGATTTTTTAACACTTCACGCACCTTTAACACCACAAACAACTAATATCATTAATAAAGAAAGCCTTTCTCTTATGAAGCCTACAGCCTATCTTATAAACACTGCCCGCGGTGGTTTTATTGTTGAGCAGGATTTAGCCGATTGTCTTAATGCAGGTGGAATTGCAGGTTTTGCAGCTGATGTTTTATTAAAAGAACCAATGGCAAAGGATAACCCATTGCTTGGAACCAAAAACTGCGTAATTACCCCACACATTGCCTGGGCCCCATTTGAGACAAGAAAAAGGCTTCAAGGAATTGCCGAAGCAAACCTCAAAGCCTGGTTAGATGGTTCTCCTGTTAATGTAGTATCTTAAAGCTTTTCAAATACAGGAATATTTTCAATTGGTGTATCAACTGTAATTGTTGCGGCACCTTCGTATTCCTGACCGGTAAAGATATGTTTCCATTTTCCTTGAGGAAGATATACGGTGCGTTTTTCCTGACTTGGATTAAGAACAGGGGCTACAAGATATTTGTCACCGAACATGTACTGGTCTTTAAGCTTCCAGCAGCGTTCATCTTCAGGGAACTCGTAGAACATTGTACGCATTAAAGGACTGCCGTTTACACTAGCCTCTTTCATAAGTTTTGAAACATATGGCTTAATAGATTCACGAAGCTTAATCTGTGCTTCCATAATCTTTTGAGCTTCTTCACCATAACACCAGATTTCATTTGGCTGACCTGTGTAAAGGTAGCCTCCGCCATAGCCTCTCTCCGGATCTTTATCAAGAGGAGGAATATTGTGAGGGTCACGGTCTCCATGAAGTCTTAAAATCGGGCTGAATACTGCAAACTGGAACCAACGGAGTAAAAGTTCAACAAAGCCCTTGTCCGAAGGATCTCCGTACATAAAGCCACCGATATCTGTTGTCCACCAAGGGATTCCTGCCAGTCCAATATTCAAACCTTCTACAATTGAATCCTGAAGACATTCCCAGCTGGACTGAACATCACCATTCCATAAAACCTGATTTAGAGTCTGACTTCCTACCCAGGCACAGCGTTCAAGATTTACAAAATCCTTATAGCCTGCTTTTTTCATTCCGTCATAAAATGCCTGGCTGTATAATTTAGGATAAATATTAGAACATGATAAAGCCGAACCCATCTGATAGCGGTAGTTTCCGTAATCATAAACATTGTAATCAGGCTCTGCATTATCAAGCCAGAACATATCAATTCCATAGTCAGCATAATTCTTTTTACAGATTTCCCAAAGATATTCGCGGGCTTCGGGATTTGTAGCATCAAAAGTAATACAGTCGCCATTAAAATCATAAGTCTGATTACTACCATGCTCTGTGCGAACTAAAAATCCTTTGTCTTTCATTTCATAGAAATGTGAACATTTTTTATCTACGCTTGGCCATACACTGACCATTACTTTTGTTCCCATAGCATGAAGTTCATCGCACATGGCTTTTGGATCAGGCCAGTATTCTTTATCAAAGCACCAGTCTCCCTGACGAGGCCAGTGGAAGAAGTCTATTACCATTACATCAAGATGAATACCCATTTCTTTGTATTTTCTTGCAACTGTAAGAACTTCTTCCTGTGTACGGTAACGGAGTTTACACTGCCAGAATCCAAGATAATCTTCTTTCATAACAGGAGCACGTCCTACAGCTTCTGTAAAGTTTTCTACGATTTTTGCAGGAGTGTCGGCAACTGTAATCCAGTAATCCATCTGCTTTGTGCTTTCTGCAGTCCATTCGGTAAGATTTTTTGCAAAGTTTGCGCGTCCTACAGCAGGATTATTCCATAAAAAGCCGAAACCTAAAGAAGATACTGCAAATGGAATTGAAATCTGACTGTTGCGCTGTGCAAGTTCCAGGCTGCAGCCTTTCATATCAAGATATGGTACAGGATATTGTCCCATACCAAAGATTTTTTCATCATCATTTGGTTCAAAACGAACTGTAAGCTTATAATCTCCGCCGATTATTCCTTTATATTCGCGGGCAATTACCTTTGTACAGTTTGAATGCTTTGTAGCTTCAGGATCATAAGAACGGAAATATTCATGCAAAAAGCGTTTTCCATCCTTATAAAATCCAATTACGCCATTATTATTTATTTTTGCAGTAAGGCGTCCGTTTGTTATTGAAGCCCCCTGTTCATTTTTTTCAATTTTTGCCTGACAGGCAGCAAGCTTCTGTGTAAGCCCCCAGTCCTGATCAATAAACTCTCTTTCAAGTGTAGACCGAACCCTCAAAGAATCCTTTCCCCAAGGCTCAATCAATAAAGTTTCATTTTCCTTCTTAAAAACCAATGCATTTTTAGCTTCGTAGAACATGTTTTTCTCCTGTGTAAGGCCACTGGTGGCCGGTGTTCCATAGCAAAGCGTTAAAAAAATTGCGAAAGCAATTTTTAGCTTTACCATCCTAAAAACTTAATTATATAAGATAAACTTTTACAAATCAAACTCTAAAACTATAATTTAATTGTATGATTCGATAAAACTATTAATATATATTATGAAAAATACGTAGCCGAGGTTCGTATTTTGCGGAACGTCCTTTTCGTTTAGTGGAGCAAAATACGGTTCTCGGCGTGAGTATTTTTTCATAATTAGATTAAATGCCAATTTATCTTTTTGCTTAACTTATTCATTTTTAAATGTTATACTTATTATATATATTATTTTTTTATCATTTGGGAGGTAAAAAATTGAAAACATTTGGCGGAGCGGTACTTTTTTTGGACCGTTCGGATATTAACACTGACGAAATCATTCTTGATGAATATTTAAAAGAACTTCCTAAGCAGGAATTAAAAGCCCACCTTTTTGAAAAACTTGAAATTGAAGGTTTTAATCCACAGACAGACGTTGCAGGTTCTAAAGTTATTATTACAAGAGAAAACTTTGGATGTGGTGCTGTAAAAGAAAATGCTTCATGGGCTTTGGAAACAAGCGGTATTTTTACTGTTGTTGCCCCTACATTTGCAAAACCATTCCGTCAGGAAATGTTTTCTAATTCACTTATGGGAATTGAAATTGACAGAAAATCACTTGCAGATATGTTCAAAACTTTTGCAAATAAAGATACAGAATGTAAAATTGTTATAAATGATGATGGAACTGCAAAGGTAAAACTGATTGCAGGTTCACTTTCAAAAAGCTATCCTTTCAATCTTGATGATGCAGAAAAAGCATTGCTTTCTAATGACGGATGGCTTGGATTTGCAGAAAGCAAATATTAAAAAGAGATTATCGGGTCAAGCCCGATAATGACATATTATTGCCGGGTCAAGCCCAATAATGACATGTCATTGCCGGGCTTGGTCCGGCAATCTATTATTCCTTTACAAGCCCCTTCTCTTCAAGCTTCTTTATTATTAATTCAACAATCTGATCAGGTGTATAATTAGCAGTATCAATTATGATATCTACAAAGTCATAATCATTATTATCTATTCCATAAAACTCTTTATAGCGGCCGGTATCTTCTCTATCGCGCATTGCAGTAAAATCTTTTATTGCCTGTAAGTCGCCGCCTTCTCTATTAAAAATGCGGGCAGCCCGGGTATCATCACTTGCATATAAGTAAACTTTAAGATCTGCTTCTTTAAGCATCCAGATTGCAAGACGGCTTCCCAAAACGCATGGCTCAGCAAGGGCAAGTTCTACCTGATGTTTATCAACATATTTATCATAAGAGTCATCATTTTTTGCGGCTTCGATTACTTCTTTAAGAGTCATGCCTTTTTCCTGGGCAAGCTGGCGGAAGGTGTAATTTATAAGCTTAAGTCCAAGCTTTTGAGCAAGCAAACCGCTTACAGTTGTGTTGCCACAGCCAGATTTACCACTGATTGCAATACGAAGTTCTTTTGTTAAAGTCATATGATTCCTCCTTGAGGTCCCTTCGACAAGCTCAGGGACCACGATTACTCTACATTCTTACTCTGTTCGCGGATATTTTCAAGTGCATCTTTGGCATTAATAACCATAGCGCTTACTTCTGCAAATTGATTTTTACTGCCGATTGTATTTATCTCGCGGTTCATTTCCTGGCAGATAAAATCAAGACGTTTACCGGGAATTGGATTATCGTTTATTTCTGATTTCATTGCGCTTATGTGACTGCACAGGCGTACAATTTCCTCGTTGATTGTATATTTTACAAGCATTGCAGCAGTTTCTGTCATGATGCGGTTCTGATCTGCGTTTTCTCCAAGAAGTTCATTGAAGCGGGATGTAATCTGTTCCTTGAACATATCTTCCATTTTTGGCTGCCATTCTTTAAAGAAGGCGGCACACTCTTCAAGCTTAGAAAGTTTTTCAAGAAGGTCTTTTTGCATATTCTGACCTTCCCTCTCTTTATCACTCAAAAATCTTTTGAAAGCTGCATCAAAGACAGGCATAAGCATTGAACGATATTTATCTACATCATATTCACGGTTTGAATTTAAAACTCCGTCTTGATTTATAAGAGCGTAAAGTGCAGCGCTTGGATCTACGGATGCTAGTCCTACGGCTGTTGCAATCTGTTTGTAGGCATCCATATAGGTACGAGCCAACTGAGTATCAACAGTTACCGAACCCTCATTGTGAGTTTCTTTAATGCGGATATATACATCAACTTTACCACGCGCAACCTTCTGCGAAATCAAATTCCTGAATTCACTTTCAAGAGGATTTAAATAAGACGGAAGATTAATTGTCAAATCCAAAAAGCGTGAATTTACAGATTTTATTTCTACAGATACAACTGCATTTTCTAAGGTTACTTCCTCGTATGCATAGCCAGTCATTGATATCATAATTGTACTCCTGTGTTATTTGAATATTTCTTTACCAAGCGGCCAGTTGTCTCCTGCACCCATGGTTATAAAAAGATAGCCATCGGGATATTTTGCAGGCAAAGGCTTTTCCAGTTCTTTTTCTATGAGCTCTTTTGCATCGAGAACTTCTTCGAAATAAAAAATTGAATCTGTTGCAGCAGCTTTTGTTCCGACCGCTTTTTGATGTTCAATTGTTTTTTCGTAAAGGGTCCGCCCTGTGATTTTAAAATCCTCAGCTTTTTCGCGTGCCGAGCTATAAATCTTGTGTAAAATTATAACATCGGCATCGTCCATACTGGCAGCAAACAGATCTAACAAAGCCTGGGTACGACTATAAGTATGACTCATAAAGTCCAGGATGATTTTGCGTCCCTTGTAAAAATCCCGGTAACCGGAAACAGTTGTTTTAATAGCAGTCGGATGATGTCCATAATCATCAATTACAATTACATCGTTCCCGCCAGGAGTTTTAAAAGTGCGGACAATTTCTGACCGGCGTTTTCCACCTGTAAAATTCTCAAGACCTTTTGCAATTTTTTCAACATAATCAACAGGATGTTTTCCAAAGTATCTTAGAATCTGGCATACAAGGGCAACAGCTCCGGCAGCATCCAGAACTTCATGACTGCCAGGCATACGCAAAGCAAATTCTTTATCAAAGCCTTTTAAGGTAAAAGTGTTCTTTTCGTTTTCAACTTTTCCAAAAGTCAGTTTGTAATCCCCTCCTGCACATTCTCCATAAGGGACTAAATGAATATCAGGCCTTTTATTATAGGCAAGAAGAGCTGTTTCTACCGCACCTTTGTCATCGGCACAATAAATAAGTTCTCCAAACATTGGAAGGCGGCATATATAATCTACAAACGCATCTCGGATATCTTCGTAAGTCGGGTAATAATCTTCGTGGTCAGATTCTACCGAGGTCAAAAGAATCTTCTGCGGATGAAAAGCCATAAAATGACGCTGGTATTCGCAGGTCTCGGCAACAAAAATTGATTTTTTCTTCTTTTCATTTGCATCAAGTTTCTGGATAAGCGGCGAAGTATAAGTACAGGTATTTCCAAAAGAATTAATTACAGAACCTGCAAGTATCTGAGCCGGAATATCATCAAGTTCTTTTAAGATGGTTCCGGTTAAACCTGTTGTACTTGTTTTTCCGTGTACACCACAAATTCCACAGGAATAAGAAAGTGAAGAATGCCAGCCAAGAGCCTGAGTATATAAAAGGCATGGCAAACCTAATTCCTTTGCACGTTGTAAATCGGGATTTGTTTCAAAATTATAGGCAGAGGAATAAACAACATATTGGATTTTATCTGTGATATTGTCTTTAGAAAACAAGGATGGTTTGATGCCAAGCTTTTCCAAAATCTCATCTGTATAGAAGCGGTCGGCAACATCTGAGCCAGTAATTACTGCACCATTATGAAAAAATATTTCTACAAGGGCAGCCATACCAGTTCCCTTGATTCCTACAAAATGTATATGAACACCGTTTAAGTCCTGCGGCAAGGAAAGATTTTCTTTTTGCATATATACATTATAAAAAAAGAACCACCATTATGCAACGCACAATGGTGGTAAGGATGTAAACAAAATTTCAGGAACAAGTCCAAAAATAACAAAGTTGGTAAACCTAAAAATTGCTATCGCAATTTTTTTAACGGTTTGCTATAGAACACCGGCCGCCGACGGCCTTACACATCAGTTGAACTCTATCTCGCGAATGACTTCTTTTGTGTCAGTCTTGGTTAGAGTTACAAAACTAGAGCCGGGTATGCCGGAACCTTTTCTATAACTGATTGTATATTCTCCGAATGGTTCAAGTGGAGGAATATTAAAAACTATATCTCTATTAACATCGCGTGAAGCTTCAAGTGTATTAAAAGCAACTGTACAGCATGATGCAAGACAACTATTATCACCAAAATCAGAGCGAGGTTCTTTATAATAAATGTGAAGATAAGCTTTTAAAGGTACTTCTGCAGGAAGTTCTACAGGAGACCAGTATGTAAACTTTTCTGGTTTAGGAGTTTCTTTATTATCATAAGTAATAAAAGTTGCTCCGCAGATTTCTGATTTTTTATAAAGATCGATATAAACGTAGGCGACCGGAACTTCTTCATTTTCAGTATAAGCCAGAGGAACTGCTTTTATTGTATTGCAGCCTGTAAGCATAATACATGAAAGAATTGAAAGTACAGAAAGCGCTGTTAAAATTGTAAGTCTGATTGTCTGTTTCATTTTCCCACCTGTGTACGGCCGCTGGCGGCCGTTGTTTAATCGGAAACCGTTAAAAAAAAAGCGAAAGCTTTTTTTAGGTTATCCTTTTTTCCTAAGCCTCCAGGCTTAAATAAATCTGATCTGCCAGTCCAAAGCCTGCATTTTTTGTCATGGCAGCCGCATATTCATCAAAAAGCATATCTTCGTACATATTCTGTGCAAAGTCGCTTTCATTTGCCTTCATTATAGTTTTTCTCATTTCGCTAAGCATCTGCTTTACAAAAAATCCTTCTAATTCCAAAGCCTTTTCGTAAAGCAGGCTTGTTTTATCAATTGTTTTATTCTGAACGTGAGGATTAGCCTGATTAGCGGCAGCACCGGTTACCTTTGCAGTTTTGTCTGCATCTAAAGTATAGGTTCCAGCATAGCCACTTGTATAGTCACCGTTAAGACGGCCTTCATCAGCAATCTGGGCAGAAGACAAAGTTCCGCGTCCATCATCCTGATTCTGAAGTCTTGCGATAAGTTCAGAAAACTTTGCATTTTCACTGTTGGTACGGGCTGTATTTAAAGCTCCATTTCCACCAGTAATTCCGCTATATGTATTTGAAATTAATCCAACATTCATAAGTTATTCCTTTTGGGCCCCTTCGACAGGCTCAGGGACCCCACGCTACTATCTCTTCAAATTAACTGCAGTAGATAACATTGTATCCGAAGTCTGAATTGCCTTTGAGTTGAACTCGTAGGCTCGCTGGGCAACAATCATCTGTACCATTTCGTTTACTACAGAAACATTGCTCATTTCAAGGAACTTATGGCGGACATCACCAAAACCGTCATAACCAGGGCGACCTTCAATTGCTTCGCCAGAGGCATTTGTTACCTTAAAGAGATTATCACCTTCAGCCTGTAAACCTACAGGATTTGGGAATCTATAAAGTTCAATCTGTCCAACTTCAATCGGATCATTTCCGCCGTTTACCTTTACACTAACAAGACCTGTCTGAGTGATATTAAGAGTACTTACATCATATCCTTCCGGCAGGATGATTTCTGGCATTACACGAAGTCCGTTATTTGTAACTAGCTGACCATTTGAATCAACTTTGAAAGTACCATCGCGTGTGTAAACATAAGATCCGTCATACTGCTGAACACGGAAAAATCCTTCGCCTACAATTGCAACATCAGTATCAACGCCTGTGTTCTGAAGGCTTCCCTGATTCATAATGCGCTGTGTGGCACCTACTCTAACACCAGTACCCTGCTGTATTCCAACCGGAGTTACTGTGTCTTCTGTAGCAGGGGTTCCTGCAAGCTTGAGGTTCTGATAAAGCAGATCTTCAAACTCTACACGCTGCTGTTTATAGCCTGTTGTATTTACGTTTGAAAGGTTGTTAGAAATTGCATCGATATTTGACTGCTGACCGTTCATGCCTGTTGCGGCTGTCCATAAAGATCTTACCATTTTTTACCTTCCTTATTTACTACTGGAGTACGGCAACCTTTTGCCAGAGTGTACCCATCATAGAATCTTCAGAAGTGATAGTTTTCTGGTTTGCTTCGTAGGCGCGGTTTACTTCTATCATCTGAACCATTTCATTTACTACATTTACATTGCTTGTTTCTGTATAATTCTGAACAAAGCGGGGACGTTCATTTCCCTCTGCAATGTGGGCTGGACCTGCAATGTCGTTTGTTGAATAAAGACTTTCGCCCATCTTTTTAAGATAGCGTTCATTGTTAAAGCGTACTACTTTGAAGCGATCAATTTCCTGGCCTTCTTCATCAACAATTACACCGTCCTGATTTACCATAAAGCGGTCATTTTCTACACGGATAATTCCATTTTCACCAAGAACCGGATAACCGTCTTTAGTTTCGAGAACACCTTCTTTACCAATGAAAAAGTCACCGTTGCGTGTATAACGTTCTCCGGCAGGTGTATCGATTACATAAAAACCCTTACCGCCAAGAGCAACGTCAGTTCTTGTATTTGTAAGTTTGAAGGAACCTTGTGAAAAATCAACGAAATTTTCGTTTGTTTCTACGCCGAGTCCTAATTTACCAATAACAGGTGCAGCATCAAAGCTTCCCATTCCGTTTGGGATTTTTGTTACACCGTCTGCATTTGTTCGGCGAAGAAGCAGCTCTGGAAATGATTTTGAAACTGTAATATCGCGTTTGTATCCGGCAGTATCAACATTTGCCAGATTGTTAGATATTGCATCCAGCCTGTTCTGCTGTGCGTTCATACCGGAAGCACCGGTATACCATCCACGAATCATATAAAAAATGCCTCCTGTAGATTTTGTTCAATCCTTACTTCAATGTTCGGAATTCCAGGAGGAAAGTTTAGGAAAAAAAGAATTCTCTATAAAGAGTATTTATTATCATAAAAAATACCCTGCCACTTTTTAAGCAGCAGGGTATAAACTTTGGAAGAAAAGATTCCTTTTATTGTGCAGTAACATTTACAGGAACTATTCCCGAATACATGCCGCATGAATAAACATATATAGTAAATTGTTTTGAATCCACGCCTTCTGGCAATGCGTTGGTTGGAATAGTGAATGTGATTTCTCCATTCTTTACTTCATAGTCAGCTCTTCTTGCGTCACTGAGGCCAAACCTGCTGAATTCTTCATCTTCCCAAGGACTTGCGGGATCATCATTATGATAATCTGGTTGTGCACCAGTCTGAATCATTACGAATACCCATGGTGTTTGTGGTGTAAATCCCAAGAAGTTAAAATGAAGGGTTACTTCATCACCAGGGTGTGCGTTATTCTGTCCATTTATGATAGCTAAATCAAGAGAAGCATTTTCTGGTTTAGATAGATGAATTGTAACTTTGTTTGAGGTAATATAATGTCCATATGAACCACCAGAAGAATATTCATCGCTATCTTTTAAATACAAATCAACACCAATATTTTCTCCATCTAAAACTGTTGGTTCAAAGCCATATGTTGGGAATTGAACTTTTCCGTTATTGACGGCTAATGGAATTCTTGATTTTGCGGTCATGGCTGTTCCTTCAAGAATTGCATATAGTCCATAATTTCGATATTCAGAGTCTCTATAAGAAGAGGTGTCATAATTAATCATTTCTACAGGAACTTCTACTATATCTCCAAGAACAGCATTAATAACAGTTCCCTCTGGGATTTTTAATTCTTTTACATATAAATATGCTGTATTACTTGTTATAAGAGAATCTCCGGTTCCAGTTGATACTGTGACGGAATAAGAACCATGTGAAAGTTTGTAGCCTTTTGTATCAAGAGGAATTTGAATGCTGCCATTTTCAATATTAGCAGTTGTCTCTTTTGAATATGTTTTATCATTCATTCCTTTAATTTTTAAAGTAACAGAAGACGGTATTTCTGATTCTGAATAGTTTTCGAAATCCAGCTCCATGTTTGTCGATTCATCTGGTGCAACGTTATCATAAGGATATCGGATTTTTATGGCTTTTCCAAAATAGACATATTTGTCATCGCTAACAGTACTAGAAATACTATATCTACAAACCCAGGTATTGCCATTTTGATAAACTTTAAATACCTGATATGACTCGCCACTTGCAGTAAGTTCTGCTCCATATGCGTCGCCATAGTCTTTATAAACATATTTGCCAGAATAAGTTTCATTATCAAAATTGATTGTAAAGGCTTTACCTTCGGAAAAAGTGACTTTTACTTTCTCTGCAGTATTTTCAAGCGTTTTTACTGTTGCAAGAATATCATCAATTGGTTTTACTTCAACTTTTTCAACAAGGTTAATCTTTGCACCGGCTTGAGAACCTGTTGTAAAATCAAATGTATATTCGTAATTTCCAAATGAATTGGATATTGTATAAGCAGTATCAACCTTGCTCATATCAAGTTTGTAATTATCATTAGCAAATATTGTTAACGAATATGAAGTATTGGTCTTGCAGAACCAATAAAATGGTTCTCCATTCCTGACTATAGAAACTGGTCCATCATTTGATCCTTTCAGCAGCATTAATGTACGAACCTTATTTTCCCAGTCATTATCGCATCTACCGGCATCATATAATTCGCAAAGATTACTTGCAGAAACATAGCAGTAGCCTGTTTCATTAATGAGTTTTATATCATCAAGTTTTACTTTTTTAAGGCCAGAAAAAGATATTGTATTATTATCTGCTAAAACAAATTCATCTGTATAAAAGCATTGGTAATAACTGTTCAGATTATAAGAAATCAGATTTGTTTCTGCCCATTCATGGTCTCCGGCTCCAACTCCACTACCAAATTTTGTATTAAAGTCAACCTTATAAACTTCTGAAGTATCTCCAAGTTCTGTTCCGTTTACAGTAAATTTTGGCTTATCTGTGCCTGCAAGCCAGGCATAATAACCGTAATAACCAGTATCATGAACTTCCTCTGGTTCAATTCTAAGGCATACTCTGCTGCCTGTTGTTACTACTATATTATTATATGAACCGCTGCTTTTAAAACTTGCAGTCAACTTATCCTTCGTTAATTCAAAATCCGGAGAGCCCAAATTTTTGTCTTCTACAGGGACAACAGTTATTCTTGCAATTCCTTCCGGCCACGAATCAATTCTTGCGTATGCAATTGTTTCACTTCCAGGATTTTCATGTTTACATCCTATTACAATCAAAACTGTGCACAAGCAAACAGCTGTTACAAAAACTTTTTTAAACAAATTTGGTAAGTCATAATTTTTCATATACTCCTCCTGTTTTGTTTTTTTAGGCATAAAACACCTATATATATATATAGTATTAATAATACCACAGGTTTGGAGATATGACAATTTTTTTTGTGCAATAGACATAATTAAAATTAAAAGTTTGCAAAATCTAAATTTTGGATTTATAATTAAAGTTACATCTGAAAAACACAGGAGACTTTTATATATGGCTAAATCTGATGAACCAAGAGTATTGGCATTGATTCTGGGAGGAGGAAAAGGTACTCGTCTTTA
>CAMNDY010000005.1 GCA_946535985.1 uncultured Treponema sp.
ATAGTGTCACTAGGTCTTTTGCACCCACGAGTTTCTCTTGTAAATCTGGAAACTCATGGCATAAAACACAGTCTTTGAATTGGTTTTCGGTCAGAATCAACATTCTTTCTTCACCTGTAGGTGGTAAATATGATTTTATCCTATTCTGATGCTTGATGCAACTTTTTTTAGTGTCCTCTATCCGCATAAATACTTCATTCTGTAATCTGATATATCCGTCGGTTTCAAGAAATTTGCATAGATTTGTATAAGCTTCTTTTTTTTATTTATAATCCGACATCACCTTATTCAAATCCTGACTTCCATGAGCAACGTGGATTACGGTGGCGGTATCTTTGTCGATAGCGTACATAACTGAGTGATTTCCGATTGTATAATATCGGATTCCCATTGAATGCCATGGTTCATCAGGATAAAAATGATAACCATCTGCCATGAAACTTAAATCATCCATGCTGGAATAAAGACGTGCTAATACTGCATCAGCATTAATTACGGATTGTAATTTATTGAGGATATAACTATATATTCTGGCAAGATCAGCTTTTGCGGTATCTGATAAAACTACTTTGTATTCCATTATGCGAACTGAGCTTTAATTTCGGCGAAAGCTTCTTTTAGAGGTGTTACACGGCCGGCTTTCATATCATCTATGCCTTGCTGCATTTTTGCATTAAATTCTTCTTTAGATTCAGAAAGAGGCTCTATCATTGTCTGTGCATATTGATACTGGATAAAATCGAGATATTTTGAAACATCTTCCAGACAAGTTTCCGGCAATGTTTTTACCTTTTCAAGTACGGTATCGTAAGACATTTGAACCTCCTTCTTTTTGTAAGTATAGCATAAATTTAAAAGAAAATCATTAAAAATATATCAGAAAGAGATGTATCCGTTGTATCACCTTCCGAAAACTGAAGGTCGTTTAGTCTATGAAGATTATGGGATTGAAATAAATCTGGCCTGTAATGATAAAATTATGATATAATTTTGATAAGTCATTAATAGATGAGGTGAAATTATGACAGAGATTAGACCGGTATCAGATTTAAGAAATAAATTCTCTGAAATTGAAACTTTAGTAGCTGAACGACAGGCTCCTGTATTCCTTACTAAAAATGGATATGGTTCAATGGTTGTAATAAGTATTGATATGTATGACAAACTTACTGATAACATTGAATCTAAACTTGATGAAGCTGATTTACAGGCTAAGACAGATCCTACTCGTTATACTCATGAAGAAGTATTTTCATCTATTCGTAATCAGATAAGGGTAAGATAATGGATTATACTTTACGTTATCTACCAATTGCAAAGCAGGATTTAGCAGATGCGAACTGAGCTTTAATTTCGGCGAAAGCTTCTTTTAGAGGTGTTACACGGCCGGCTTTCATATCATCTATGCCTTGCTGCATTTTTGCATTAAATTCTTCTTTAGATTCAGAAAGAGGCTCTATCATTGTCTGTGCATATTGATACTGGATAAAATCGAGATATTTTGAAACATCTTCCAGACAAGTTTCCGGCAATGTTTTTACCTTTTCAAGTACGGTATCGTAAGACATTTGAACCTCCTTCTTTTTCAGTATAATATATTTTTAATAGAAAATCATTAAAAACGAATCGGAATGCAATGTATCCGTTACCTCACCTTCCTAAAACAAAAGGTCGTTTAGTTACTAGAGATTTTTCCTCATACCTTACAGTAATCGCACTCCAGCCCTTTTACATCTACCTTGCAGGTAAAGAGACAGCCGTCGAGTTCTCCGCTTTGGCCGCTTGCTGCGGTTGTGATAAAAAGAGTATCAAGTTTGTCGCCCATAAAGCAGCAGGAAGTTACGTTTTTGGCAGGTACATTTACAACTGCAAGAAGGGAGCCGTCTTTTGTGCTTCTCTGTTCAATGCGGCTGCCGCCCCAGAAGGCTACCCAGAGATTATCTTGGGAATCAATGCACATTCCGTCTGTCATACCACGGCCTTCTTCCGGCTTGAACAAAACCTTACGATTAGAGATTTCACCGGTTTCCAGATCATAATCATATTCAAAAACCGCATACTGTAGAGTATCTGAAAAATAAAACTTTTTGCGGTCCGAGCTCCAGGCAAGTCCATTGGAAATTTTTGTATCTGCCTGCTTTACAGTCACCCGGCCATTTTCCAGGCAAAAGAGATTTCCGCTCGCTTCGTGAATATCATCATCCACAGAAGAGCCAAACCAGACCCGGCCTTTAGGGTCAGCCTTCACATCATTTGAACGCTGCCAAGCCTTGTAATATTCAGAAAGATTTTTGATAAGAAGAGGCCTGGTGCCATCAGCTTTTTCAAGATATAGCCCATCAGTTTCTGCAATCAAATAAGTACCTGGTTTTTCAGCCGGAACCGCAGAGCCAATTGCCTGCCCGTAAGAAAAAACTCGCCGTGAGCCATCCGGCCCAAGAGTAAAAAATTTTCCTTCCGTAATATCAACCCAGGAAAGAGTCTTTGTGCGGGCATCATAAAAAGGCGACTCGCCGAGAGAGTGTTTTTCTTTTATAAAAAGTTCGGCTGTGTAGGTTTTGATATTATTTGCCATAAAAATATTTTACCACGAAATGCAGCTTTATTCACTGCCTTGATTGATATACTCCAGAAAATCACAATGCTGTTATTTGTCACCCTGATGCGAGTCAAGCTCGATGAAAAATAGTAATATTAGAATTAAAAAATCAGGTCAAGCCTGAATTTTTTTTTACGTCTCTTGAAATTGTTGACATTTTCAAGAATTAGGAACATCTTTTTTTGCAAGTACAATGAAGATAACAGGAGCTCCTAAGAAATTATAAGGGTGCTTAGTCTATTAAGGGTGAATAATAGCCATTTATCCCTTATCCATGGCCACAATCACCCTTCTCTTCTCTTAACAGGAATTGCTGCATCTCTAAACTTCTCTATAACCTCGTGCATATTCTGTGTTGTATACTCAAGGCATTTAGCTTTAAGCTCTTCCGGGATTCCATAAAAAGCTTCTGCCATGCCGGTTGCAATGTCGGTAAGGGTGTCGCAGTCGCCGCCAAGACTTACAGCAGTTCGTATTACATCTTCAAAGCTTGTACCTTCTAAAAAGGCGGTAATGGCTTCTGGCACAGTTTCCTGACAGCTTTCTACGTGATGATAATTTGGGCGGATCTGGTCGCAGGTCCGGCTTAAGTCATAACCAAATTCTTTGATGATATATTCTTTTATCTGTGTCTTGGTATAACCCTTACGTGCCATCCAGATTACACTGGCTGTTGATTCTGCTCCCTTTATTCCTTCGGGATGATTGTGAGTAACTTCGGCACTCCAGCGGGCAACTTCTCTTGTGCGTTCCAGAGTTTCAAAAAGCCAGCCTACAGAAGAAACCCGCATGGCAGATCCGTTCCCATAGCTTCCATAAGGTTTTGTACTTTCTCCTGCAAGCCAGAAATAAAACTTTCCACCATAACCTGCATGAGGATATTTATGACCCCACAGCTGCATGCTTGTAATCATTGAAGTTTTCATTGTGTTTTCATCTGCATCAAGGCCGGCTTTTAAAATTCCGTCACAAATTGCAACTGTCATAACAGTGTCGTCTGTAAAACGAGGATGTTTACAAAACAGAGGAAAATCTTTTGTCTTGTGTCCTCTGTCAAATTCATATGGCTGACCAATTATGTCGCCTAAAATTGCACCTATCATTTATACGCTCTCCTTCTTGTTTTTCTTGCTGTGATATTTTTCAATTTTTTCCTTCCAGTTATCAGGCATTGTATCGCAGGTACGAAGAAGTGAAATTGATTCACTAATACAATTAAAATTGAGCATTGTTCCTTTTCCATCACATTCATAACGCACTGCCCTGTTACTGGCAATTCCAAGCTTTCCAGCTTCTCCAATGGCATCAATATTAGCTCCAAGAAAAATGAATTCCCAACCATGTTTTTCCTGCTGCTTTTTTACAAGCTTTTTAACTTTTTCATAATCATAGATATGACTTGAATTTTCCTGACCATCAGTTGTAATTACAAAAACTGTTTTTTCAGGCCTGTCTTCTTCACGCGCATATTTATGAACATTTCCAATGTGTTTGATTGCTCCTCCTATTGCATCAAGTAAAGCCGTGCAGCCACCAACAAAATACTGTTTATCATTCATCGGTTCAATTTTTTTAATTGGAACTCTGTCATGAATAACACTGCTTGTGTCACTAAACAATACCGTAGAAACATAAGCCTCCCCTTCTTCCTTCTTCTGTTTTTCGAGAAAAGAATTGTAGCCTCCGATTGTGTCTGCTTCCAGACCGCTCATGGAACCACTTTTGTCCAGAATAAATACGATTTCTGTTAAACCCTTTTTCATATAATGCCTCCTTGTGTAAACCCGATGGCGGGCAGTGTTTAATGATAGATACATAATAAAATATTTAAGGGTGTAAGAGGTCGCCTTTTTGGCGAATGTTTAGAAATGGCTTATATAGAAATCAGGCAGGGGCAAAACATTCAAGACCATGAGAATCCAAAATGATATCAACTTCTACGAGATTATAGATTTTATTTATGACACAATATTTTACAATCAGATCAAACTTGCTGGAAGGCATAAAGGCATAACCCGCACTTGCAAGAAAATGTTCATATTCATCAAGCGGAAGTTCCAGAGCCAGGCCCAGAGCCATTACAACATGCTTTTTTGGAACATAATCTTTATTACTGATAATCTTGGAGAAAAACTTTTTGTCTATGTAGGCCTTTTTATAAACCGTTGCATTTTCCAGCTTGCGGTCTGCAATATGCTGCTGTAATGTATTTTGAAAATTAAGAGGTTCCTTTGCATCGCGGATAAAAGAATCAACATCAATTGGAGTGATGAGAGTTTCTTTTTGTTGAACAAGCATCTCGCGTGCTTCTAATATTTTAATTGAGGATGTTTTTAATTCAAGAGGTTCTCCACAGACAAGAGTTCTATTCACCTCATAATTATCAAACTCATCCCCTTCGTAGTTCTCATCAAGAAAGTCCTGGATATCATCAAAAAGCTTTTCAGAAATCATATAAGATTTTTGATCATAAACAACAAGCGTGATATCAATATCATTTTTAAATAAAAAGCTGCTGATTTCTTCGACCGCAATTTTAAGCCCAAGCTCCTTTGGAAAACCATAAAACCCTGTTGCCAGAAGAGGAATAGCAAGGCTTTTACACTTAAGCTTTCGGGCAAGTTCCAGCGAAGAAGAATAACAGTTTCTAAGATTCTCCACTGTTTCATGTTTTTCAGAATTATAGCGGGTTCCAACTGTGTGAATAATATATTTGATTCCCTTCTCCCTTAACGCAAATGATTTTGTTGCAACCGAGTGACCCGGCTCAATCATTCCGATTTTTTGTCGTTCACGCAGCAGTTCTTCCCTACCCGCCGCATTGTATACAGCAGTATCCGTTCCTCTTCCAACAGTCGGAAAAGGATTTGCCGTGTTTACAATAGCATCTGTGTGAACCTTCGTAATGTCATTTCGCTCGATTCTGAATGGCATAATTATATTATAACAAAAATTTGATTCTTTTTTATACCCAGCTTACAAGCTCACTTTCCGGGCGACTCTTTTCGTGGGCTGGAGCAGGAGCGGAGTCTTCTGCAGGGTAGCCCATAACTAAAAGCGCTGTTGATTCAAGGTTCTCAGGCAAAGCAAACTTCTCTTTCAAAACTTCAGGGCGATAGTGCATCACCCAGCAGGAGCCTATACCCAAGTTTGCGGCTTCTAACATCATATGAGTTGTAACAATACTTGCATCAATGTCGCCGCTGAGCTTTCCGTCGTAAGGACGTTTCCAGCATTCATCTTTATTGTAACTGATAATAAAAACAAGAGGCGCATCAAAATGGCAGCGCGTACATTCCTTTATTCTGGAAAGCCCTTCCTGGCTTTCAACAACAATAATCCTCTGCGGCTGATTATTACAACCCGTCGGCGCAATCATGCCTGCTTCAAGAATTTTTTCAATAATATCTTTTGGCACCTTCTTGTCCATAAATTTCCTGACTGAATATCGAGCTTTTGCAAGATCCATAAAATCTGTGTATGCCATAATGCCTCCTGGGATTTATAGTACTACAGAAAGGGGAAATTAGATAGGGAGGAAATCTTATTAATAATGTATTTCTGATCCTATAACAACTTTTGAAACAAATCAGCTTGGGCAGGCAGCAGCTTGGATCATGTCTTTTGGTGGCGGCGCCAGGGCACTTAATCCTCCGGAACTTATTGAAGACATAAAGCGTTCAGCAAAGGCAATTCTTGCGGGGTGTAAAGATTCTGGAAAAAAATATTATTTATAGAAGAAGTCTTCATGGTACAAATTTACTGTTTCATTCACTCAAATCCAAATCCGGCGTAATCTGCAGAGTGTAATCCGGGAAGGCAGTCTGAACTTCTTTGCAGAGGATTTGTAAGGCTTCGGCAGGTTTTATATCAAAGCTCAAAACTACATCAAAGCGGAGGATTTTTGTTTTGAGTTCAAGATAAAAACCGTGAAGCTGCAGGGCCCAGTCATGAGAAAGAACAATTTTCTGTACTTCATTCCTGATTCGGGCGGCTTCGTCATCTTGTGTATTAAAGGAATAAACGCCTACACCGGTTAGGACAATTCCAGTTTCTTTATAAACCTTTGCTTCGAGTTTTCGGGTAAGAGCGTCTACCTCTTCTACTGTCATTGTGTCAGGAAGCTCTATGTGAACAGAAGCATAATTTTTGTTGGGGCCGTAATTGTTGATGATTAAATCATAAGCGCCGCGGACTTCTGTTTCTTCGGCTATAAGCTTTTTAATCTGACGGCTCAAATCAGCATCGGTGCGTTTGCCGATTATGTCATCCAGAGTTTCACACAACATTTCAATTCCAGATTTAATGATAAAACCAGAAATGACAATACCAACATAAGCTTCGAGCGAAAGCCCAAAAACCAAAAATACAATTGCCGAAAGTAAAACCGAAGCAGACAAAACTGCATCAAAAAGCGCATCAACTCCAGAAGCCGTAAGGGCGCCAGACTCTACTTTTTTACCGGTGCGTTTTACATAAAGTCCAAGAAGGATTTTTGCAACAATTGCCACACTCATTATCACAAGCGAAAGAACAGAATAATCAGCAGTTTGCGGATGAATTACTTTTTTTATAGACTCAACAAGCGAAGTCAAACCGGCATACAAAACAATTGCCGCAACAATCATGGAGCTTAAATATTCAATGCGGCCATAACCCAAAGGATGTTTTTTATTAGGAGACTTCCCCGCAAGCTTAGCCCCGATTATAGTAACAACCGACGACAGCGCATCCGAAAGATTGTTTACCGCATCAAGCGTAATTGCAATTGAATGAGAAACAAGTCCCACAAAAGCCTTAAAGCCAGACAAAAAAATATTTACGATAATTCCAACAACACTTGTTCTGACAATGATTTTTTCTCTGTTCATATTTACTATTATATATGGAAATCAAGAATTTTCATATTCATGGTTTCGTTAAAAATTCATAGAAAAATGGAGCTCCAAAACCCTCAACTACTTAGAAGGAAAAAAGCTCCTGCTAAAACTCCTTCAAGCCTGCTGCAATAAGGCAAACTAGGCTTGCTGTCTATATTTTAGTTTCATTTTTTTATGGACTTACTCTTTTGGTTTTTTAACTTTTCGCTTTCTTGTATAGCTGCATCTAAAGTTACTGCATTTTGAAACAACATAAGTTATTTCACCATCAACGCTTTTGTAATAGCGCAAAGGATAAGTACATTCCGGACAAGGTCTGTACTCAAACCTGATTCCCTTCATTGACAACCTCCTGATGTGTGTCTATAAATGGATAATCAAAAGATATAAATAATTACCTTCCCTTAATTTTCAAAAAACTATAATCACAAAAAAATTTTTAAAATATTTTTCTCATATATATATATATACGTGGAATTTTTAAAAAGTTCAAAAATTCAGGGAAAAAAGTGAAAATTTGTTTAAAAAAAAGAGATACCTTATTTAATCCCCCTGTTTTTGATATAATGGAACCACTTTAGGAGAATCCATTGTATGTCTAATTCTGTTGCAAAAAATGATGAACTAATAAGAGATGAGTTCAGTTCATTCTTGAACGATACAGCTAATGAAGTTTTTGAAGAGCAGGAAAAAAAGAATCATAAGGAAAAAGAGACCCTAAGAAAATATTATGTCTATGCCCTTTGTGAAATAGATGAAAACAATAAAAGGCTTATACCTTTTTATATTGGCAAAGGTACTGGCGACCGAGTCTGGAATCATGCAGACGAAACAGCAGATGAAATCAAAGATATTGAAGAAGAAGCAAAGAAATATGGTTATAGCGATGAATATAAGCAAGATCTTTTGAACACAGTTTCAGAGAAACATAAAAAAATTACAGAATTAGGAAAAGATAAAATTTCATACATCATAATCAAATCTGGTCTGACAGAATATGAATCTTTTATGTGTGAGTCTGCATTAATAAATCTACTTACCTTAAAACAAAATGATTTGAGTTATTCTGGTAACGACCTGACCAATAAAGTAAACGGACATTCAAACTATTTTGAAAAAGCCGCAGGAATAAATACCTGTGCATTATCTGTAAATGACTATTTTGAAAGATATTGCAAAAAACCAATTATTGTAAATGAAATGACAGAAGAACAAAGAAGAGTTTTTGCTAATAAGAAAATCCGTTTGCAGAATATTAATATGACTTATGTGGAGTGTACAAATCTTAAGGTATTCCCAACTCCTGAGGAACAGAAAGAAGCTATTCAGAAAGCAGTTTGTGGTTTCTGGCAACCGTCTAATATGGACAGAATGGATTATGTCTTTGCAATGTATCAGGGTAGAATAAAAGGTGTATATAAAGTCATAAAAGAAAAATATGCAACAAGTTTTCATAAAATCCTTGAAATAGCCAGAGAAGATTATCCACGTTTTGATCAGCTGGAAACTAGAAGAAGAGATTATGAAATTGCTTCAAAAATTATCGAAGAATTAAAACTTGATATTAATCATCCGTATTTTGGGTTAGACCAGGAACATATTTACGAAAAATTGTCTGAACAAACAAAAACTTATCTTAAAACCGTACATTATAGCGGAGGAAAAATTGCGTTTGAGCCTCCAAAAAAAGACGAAGATGAAATTGAACATTACAATAACCTTCTAAAGAATTGGTCAAAAAGACAATATTTTGTTTTTAAAGAAATCACTGATGAAGACATTAAAAATGGCATACCAGATTTTAATCAATTCTTAAACTGTTCCATCAAGGAAAGACGAAAACTGGGAGAAGCTCCTGTTAATATCTTCTCTGGATTGCAAGGGAACTGTATTTATTTACCGAAATAACAAGTTAGGAATTGTAATAATTCTATCTACTCCACAACCTCTTTAATCTTAACTCCAATTTTCTCGTTGAGAAGGCAGAGTTCACCATAGGCAATGATTTTGTTGTCTTTTATGATTTTGACGGGATCGTTCCACCATTCTGTGAATTGAAGGATGGAGCCTTCGCCATAGTCTTCGTCGGGAGCGGTGGTGCAGCTGCCAAAAATTACTCTGGTGTTGTAGAAGGTTTCTTCTTCGGGAGTTTCGACTATTTTGGTAAAACGGACACCAAGATTGTCATCAATTACAACTGTTTCGCCAAAGGCAATGTGGGGACCATTTTTGTAAATTTTTACATACGCTCCCGCTTCCTGATTTTGTTTTTTTCGATCCAACTTTCCAATGATATCCCATTCGTCTTAATCCACGATATATGTTAACTACAAATTCATAATATTTTCTTTCGATCTCTTGATTCCTGCAGATATTCATATAAAGACTTTTCGCCAGAATTTTGTTCTCAATAACTGGAATTCTTAAAATGCCTGCGATTTTTCTAAACCAACGTGTCATGCATCCACGATATTTAAACCATACCTTTGGAGCTTCCATCTCATTTTCAATATAAGAAAGAGCAACAAGACAATCATTCCCACAGGCAATTATTACATCACAGGCTAAAAGCGGTTTTCTTTTATCTGTAATATTTTCTGTCATAAGGAATAACCTCTTCTACTGTAACAGAAAAGTCTTCACCAGCTTCCCTTAATTCTTCTTTTGATATACAAACACTATGAAGATTCTTAAAATGATACGCAAAAGCAAACCTAATATCTTCGGAACAAAGAATAACAGGCTGATATCCTTTTGAAGATATTTCTTGAATAGAATCATAGATTTTATTTCTCAATTTTTTATCCATCTGAGGATCCAGATTAAAGAAGGGTAATTCTACCCTTGGTTTTGGGATTTCCATATTATTCAACAAATAATCATCCATCTCATCTGAAAGTCTGATTACATGGAGTTGTTTACCTGTTCGTTGTAACAATATCTGTCGTGCAAGGCGCCTCCTGCATTTTTGAGCAAAGAATTCAAGTCTTTTTTCATATCCATAATAATCTGCCAGCGTCTCAAAAATAGTATTCATATCGCAAATAGGAACTCTTTCGCTAATAAGGAAAATAAGAATAGTTTTCAATTCCGTAATAGAAAAATATTTATTAATAAGGACATCCTCAACAACATCAGGATTATCTTTTCTAACCTTTTCAATTACCATATTAACAATATGTTGATTAATAATTTTATCTGCATTAGTCAAAATTAACTCAGTAAGATGAGTACAAATAACAGTTGAAAAATCAACAACATGATAAGCTAGATTTTCAGCTTTTTTACTCTCGTCTTTATTTACAATGACCGCATCCATTCCAAAGGCGGGATCCTTTGTATGTTCACCAATAATTTTTTCTTTATCAACATTTTCAGTGTCCATAACTAAAACTTTATCAGGAGCTGCCCCTTTAAAACGATCTATTTCTACTCCATTAATTACAATTGCATATTCATTATGGTCAAGAAACATATTGTCAGTAATATGTATTTTTGGACATGGAATTCCATATTCGGCATCAATCCGATTTCGCATGGTTTCTAATTTTTTTAAGAGTGGCGCACCAGTTTTACTTTTATCCACAAGTGGAATTAACTCATATCCCAATTGAATTTCTATTGGATCAGGTTGCCTGTTAAATTTCCAATAATTCTCAGGTTCATACTTAGTCCATCGTGTAATTTTCTTCCTCATACACTGTCCTCCTATATTTTTTTATTAGTGTACAAAAAGGTTGTATCATTTAATGAGAGGAAATACAGTTTTCTTTAGAATTTTAATTACCCTTCTTCCACATTTCGTAATACTGATTTCGCAGCCCGTTTTCCAGTTCCCAGCTCTGTGGTTTGTGATACATGCGGCAACGGTAGCGCATTCGGGCAGAGCCACTGTATTTATGGGCATTTTCTAAATACACGTAGGCTTCTTCGTTTAAGCGGGAAGGAGTTTTCCATGAATGATTTTGAAAAAAACGCATGGAAATATCTTCGAAAGCAAGTCCGCCTCTTCTACAATCCATTTCAAAATTTGATTTGAATTCTTCAGAAGGATTATTCAGAATTCCAATTGCACATGTAAGCCACATATTGTCGGAATCTGAGCCAATGAGAATTTCTCTTGGCGTCTTTGTCATAGTTTTAAATGCCCCTCGCATTGCCTGATTATTCATAATTTTATAATAGCAAAGGACTCTATCATCATATGATATTTTCGTATGCAATAATCAAAATACACAAGGAGACAGCTCATGAAAAAAATAATGATATGCGGTTCACGCTCAATTAATGATGAAAACTTGATCTTTGAAAAATTAAATGCTGTGTTGGTAAACAATCCCGATATGATTTTAGTTTCAGGTGGTGCAAAAGGAGTAGATTCTATTGGTGAAGCCTGGGCAAAATCACATAATATACAGATTCAGCAATATAAACCCGACTGGAAAAGGTATGGTCGTGGAGCGGGTATTGTTCGCAATAAAATCATGGTTGAAGCATCTGATTATGTATTTATTTTTTGGGATGGAAGCTCCAAAGGCACAAAATCTGTTATCGATTTTTGTATAAAATTGAACAAACCATACTTATTGATGGAAATCAAGAATGAGAAGTAACTGTTTTTTCCAGGCTCTTAAAGCCAAAATAAAGAATCCTCAGGTACGTTTTTTCAAATTGCCAGAATGCCTTAATGATGCTGTACATTTTATGTGGTGTGATGAGAAGTTTTATTATCATGCATATAACATAAAACACAATAATAACTTTTTATTGTATGATTTTAAAATTAAAAAAGTCCCAAGGCATGTATTTGAATCGTTTGTGTTGTCATACCTTGAATGGCATGATGTAAATTTCAAAATCAAAATTGCCAGAAACTGTTTTATGAAAATTGCTGATTATAAATCTGAATGGGACTGGTCCTTATACAAATACAATCACGACGAGCTTCCTTCACAGGAATATTTGGATTTCTTTGAAAAGGTTTTAAAAACCAGTGCTAAGTTCAAATTATGTATTAACGGCCAGATGAAAACAGCAACACTTAAAGAACTCAAATCTCAAAAATGCAATTTTGAATGGAAAATGATAGACCTCTACGACCCCGATTTTGACAGGGTGTATAGAGGTCATATAAAAAGCGATTACACAGAACTGGAAGATTAAATATAAAAAACCGGATACGTCCGCTTGCATTAAACGTTCGAAAACAACTCCTCCATCCCACACTTAAGCCCCACCTTAGAATACTTTTCCAGCTTAGCCAGATACTGCTTACGAGTAATATCCCGCGCTCCGTAGCGTTTCATGTTTTCTGTATAGGACTGGCAGTCTATGAGTTTGCCGCCGGCTTTTTGGAAGGCTCTGGCAAAAAGGACAAAGGCACTTTTGGAACTGTTTGGTTCAATTGTGAACATGGACTCGCCGCAAAAGACGCTGCCAAGTAGGATTCCGTAAAAACCACCGGCAAGTTTTCCGTCTTTCCAGGCTTCTATGCTGTGGGCGTATCCTGCCTTGTGAAACTTTATGTAGGCGTCAATCATCTTTGGACCAATCCAAGTTCCGTCCTGATCGGGGCGGTCTTGGGCTGCGCAGTTCTTTATGACATCAGCAAAAGCCTTATCGATTGTGTAAGTGTAGGGATTATGCTTCAAAAACTTTTCGATGGATTTTGAAACATGCAGCTGCCTGATTGGAATTACAAAACGCTTCTTTGGAGACTGCCATAAAACAGGTTCGCCCTGGTCTTCATTAAACCAGGGGAAAACTCCCTGACTGTAGGCAGAATAAAGCATGCGCAAAGGAATATCTTCTGTGACCAGAGAAATATCGGGAATGCCATAAAGAAGGCCAGGCTCGGGGAAAGTGAAAATATCAGTCGTGTCAATTTTGGGAGCGGCCTCCTGATCTCCGTTCTCGTTTTCATTCTCATCAACCCTAAGATAATTTTCCAAAACCTGTGGACACTGTTCGAGAGCGGGGCTGTCGGTCCATACGTTGTTGAGCAGAAGCTGATATGGCTTGTAATTTGCCTTGTAATTCATTTTGCGGCAGTGAGGCAGATAAAGGCCAAGGTAATAATAGGGAATCTCATTTTGCAGGCAAAACAAAATTTCATACAGAACGCTAAAAACTCCAATGCTTCGTTTGAGCACATCCTCGCTTGTATCATAATAAAAATAATTGGAAGAAATACCTGTGAGTCTGCCCTTTGCATCAATCACATAATCAATAATGCTTACCCCAAGCAGGCGGCCATCAACCTTATAATCAAGATTAATAATTCCGCTGTAGCCGCTGTTCATGTTCTGCAAATCTTCCTTTGCTTCCTGCAGAGTCAGGGGAGTAAAGTCAGCTTTTTCTTTATTGTGATAAGCGTTGTAAGTGCGGTACATAAGGGCTTTTTCATCTGTACTGAATTCCTTTGGATCGGTCACAACAGTAACTTCTACATCCTGATTTTTATTAAGCACCCGCCGCTGACTTTTAGAAGGAACAAAATCTTTTGCGCAAATCCTAATTGGAATACATTCTTTACAGTCCTTACACTGAGTATGATAAAGAAGCGAATAATAACGACGAAAGCCCTGGCGCAGGAGCCGGTCATAAAAAATGCAATCCAGCTTTTCAACAGGAAGATTTGAGTCCAGCCAGCTCATATTTGTAAGAAGATTGTTTGCCTCCCGGTCCTCAAAGTAACCGCATGGGCTTTTATCTTCTCCAAAGGGCATCTCGTTAAAAATTTTTGCAAGGTTGATTTGGGCTTGAGGCATAGGAATTATTATTGATTAAAAGGTATAAGTGCCAAAGGGCAGAAGGGCAACCTGGGCCAATTTAAAATGCTGCTTACCAAAAGGAATGCCAACAATAGTAATGCAGAAGAGCAGACCAATAATCAGGTGAGCAACTGCAAGTTCAACTCCAGAAATACAAATCCAGAGAATGTTTAAGATAAGAGACATTGCGCCACCATTGTATGTAACGCTTCTTCCAAAAGGAAACATGGCAACGCCGGCAATCTTAAAGCACTGAATCCCAAGCGGAATGCCAATGATTGTAATGCACCAGAGAATCCCCGCAATAATCCAGCCAAGTCCAAGAATAAAGCCGCCCAACAAAAACCAGATAAGATTTCCAATAAAACTCATTTTGATTGCTCCTCTAAGATATTATCCTCTTTTAATATAATTCTTTTAAATATAATTATAGTGTATTTTGAAAAAAAATTATTATTTTTTAAAAAAAAATTTGACGAATTATTTTTTTATACCTATATTATACAGTATGCCAAAAATCACTTTTGTCTTTTATAACCCCCATTCCCTTGCTTTGGGAATAACTTTGTCCGATATTATAAATCATAATAATACTGGTTCTGACAGTCTTTTGTTAAAGGGACGTTAAGTTCTTTTTTCATAGCAGTCAGGACTTTGTACAAAACCTTTTCGCTGACACCACAAGAAAAACCTTTTTCTTTGTCGTGTCTTTTTACCATAAGGATGATTGAAAGGTCTTTAATGGTGACGCGGTTGCCAGCCCTAAAGAAGTCATCAATCATTTTAATTCTTTTATATTCATCAATACCGCAGGACATTCTTGCACCTTAAAAAAATTATAACATTTTTTTGGGGAAAAAGATAGTTTTTCTCAAGATGTGAGAATCTATGTTATATACTGATATTCGAATCAATTTATAGGAGGATTATGTCAAACAAAACTTTTAAGGGCGATTATGTGTCGCTCTATGATGCTTCGCTTGAGCCTCTTTCAAAGGCAGAAGAACTTGAACTGGCAAAGCAGGCTTCGTTGGGTAATGCGCAGGCACGCGAAACATTAATTCGTGCAAACATCCGTTATGCGCTTACTTATGCAAAAAAGTTTTATGGACGCGGCCTTTCAAATGAGGAGGTAAATGAAGAGGCCGTAATTGGGCTTATAAAAGCAATTGACCACTTTGATTACACAAAGGGCACTAAGGTAATCACTCTTGCCAATATGTACATCATGAACGAAATTGTTTCATCCTGTAACAAAAGCGGCTATATTCAGCGCCAAAGTGAAGAACGCCTTAGAATGATTTTAAAAATCAATAAGGCCCTTAAAAAAACAAACAGCGACTGCAGCCAGGAAGAGCTCATTGCAAAGCTTTCTGCAAAAACAGGCTTTGGCAAAAAAATAATTGCAGAACTGTTTGAAGAAAGCCTTCCCTGCCTTAGTCTTGACGATTCAACCGGCAGCGAGTTTGGTGAAACAAGGCTTTCTATAATTCCAGACACAGCTTCTTTCACTCCGGAAGAAACTGCCTTTTACAGAATCCAGAAGGAACAGCTTTATAAAAATTTAAACAAGCTGGACCCTCTCGAAAAACAAATCATCTGTATGCTTTACGGCATTGGGCCTTACAAGCATGAATACTCCCTTGCCCAGATTGGCAAAAAGCTTGGTGAATCTAAACAATACATTCACTACATCAAGCAGCGTGCCATTGAAAAGCTAAGAACTAACATGGAGGGCATGGCGGCGTAAGGCACACAAAGAGAGGTAACCCTTCTCCTAAACAATCCGTCTGTTCGTACTGCTCAGGCGGACTTCCTGTTCAATGACAAGGGCATCCTCCAGCCTGCCGGGAATATCCTGCACAAAGTCAGCCAGAACATTAATGTCACAGCGGCAGCAGCGAATCCAGAATTTATATAGTGCATAACAGACAGGAAGGTCATCAATAAAACGATGGCTTTCTTTTATGTCGGATTCAATATACTGTCTCAAACCTTCGACACGGCTAACTTTGTGAGGAAATTCCTCCGGAAGAGTTTTGTGAAATAATCTGTAGTTTCTGTAATAAAGACTTACGATAGAAACAGCATTTTTCATTCTGGAAAACTTTTTTTGCAGCTCCTTGATTTCTTCATAATTCTTATTTAAGACTTTTTCGCATTCGGTTTCTTTCATTTTAAAGTATACATCCAGTTCCAAAATCATGTTCTTCTGGCCTTTGGATAAAGACTTTTTCGAATAACCATTTGCAGGAATATCTATTTTTATCATCAGTAAATTAATATAGGGGTTCGGCTCAAATCATCAAAAAAATTAAATTTTTTTTCAAAAATATCATTAAATGATAGCCGCGGCACCTATATTTATATATGCATATTTTAGAGGAGAAATAATATGGAAAGATTTTCATCAAGACGTTTTAGAAACAGAAGATTTGGAAGAACAAGCAATGCTTCAATTACAAACACAAAAAATGAACCTTATGCAATCAGCTATTTACTTTCGGTGCTTTTTGAAAACAAACCTAATTCGGCTGTTATGACTGAATATGATGAAGGTATAAATGCCTTTCTGGAATGTGTGGAAAAACTTAACAAGAGGGAACGCCTTGAAAAAATCCTTGAAGCAGAAGTAAAGAATCTTGAGAAACAAAAAATTTTAAAGCCGCTTGAATGCGAGCAAAATGAAGTAATGGCTTATGACGACAGTGATATTCCTTATATCTATGAACAGGATAAAAGAATTGACCGTGCTATGCGTCATTATGATAACATTGATGAAACCTTAATTAATCTTCACAGAGTTATATTCTGCTCTTCGAAACCTGTTTTCTCCGAAATGATTAAGGCAACTATATTCGGAGAAGAAGACAATTTTTCCATCACGCAAAAAATTGAATTATCAGCAAAGCTCGCTAAGGCAATCTTTGATATTTCCAAAACAAAGTTTCTTGTAAAGCAGGTGCAGCTCTCGGAAAAAGAAGCGCTTTATCTTTTAGTACAGTGCCGTCTTAATACAAATGATGACCTGCGTGCATTAAATCGTCATTGCGATAATGAAATCCGTAACTGTATGCCGGATATACTTGGAATGACTCAAAAAGACTACAGCTATATGCTCCGAAGCGACCAGAAACTCAGAACCTTTGGCTTTGTTGATAACTCAGGAGACTATGACCTTTGTATAAATGAATGTATAGAAGCTCAGAGTCTTGAACCATATTTCTGCGACCTTCTTAAGCCGCTTGACTGCTCCAAGGCTTATGCTCTTGATACCTTTTCTGTAAAACAGGAATCTTTGGAAATCTGCAGCGATTTGTTAAAAGGTAATAATCCGGTTTCTATTCTTTTTTACGGAAAACCCGGCAGTGGAAAAACTGAACTTGCAAAAGCAGTTTGTAAAGATACAGGCAAAAAGGTTTACATTTTTAAAAACGAAGCCGAGACAGACATGCGTAACAATGTGCTTGGTCGCCTGGTCTGCCTGCTTTCTATGGAACGTCAGGATTCTATCATCGTTGTTGATGAAGCCGATACCCTTATTAAAACTCTTGAGTTTTCTTTCTTTGGCGTAGTTCCCTCAAAGAACAAAGGCACCATTAATAAGATGCTCGAAAATAACCGCGACAAAGTAATTTATATCATAAATCATCAGCAGCAGATTGATGAATCTACACGACGACGTTTCAATTTTAGTATAAAGTTTGAAATCATGCCTATAAAACAGCTGCGCTCAATTGCCAGAACAAAAATTGAAAAAATGGAGCTTTCGGAAAGTACAAAAGACAAAATTGTTCAGATGTTCGACAAATACAAACTCACCGGCCAGAGTGTAGACAACATTGTAAAAATGATTGAAGGCATGGAATGCAAAGAAGAAGAACCGCTGTTGCATAAAGTTGGGATTGTTATGAAAGAAAACGCCCTGCTCCTTAACGGCAAATCAAAAATGCGCGACACAGTAAAGGCAGAGTATGACCCCACTGTTTTGAACGCAAGCATGGACCCTCTAAAAATTGTAGAGATGGTTCAGAACGCCACAAAGTTTGCAGAAAAAAATAAGGGAACAGAAAGTGGTGTAAGAATGCTTTTCTACGGACTTTCCGGAACCGGTAAAACTGAGCTTGCCCGTTATATTGCAGAAGAGCTTGGTAAACCAATTCTCTTAAAACGTGCCAGCGATATTTTTGGAATGTATGTTGGAGAAAACGAACAGAATATCCGCGACGCCTTTGCCGAAGCCGAAGCCTCTGATTCAATCCTTTTATTTGATGAAGCCGACTCTTTCTTTTACAACCGCAACCAGGCCCAAAGAAGCTGGGAACGCACTACCGTAAATGAATTCCTTACTCAGATGGAAGAATTTTCAGGCATCCTCATCTGCACAACAAACCTCCGCAACATCATGGACCCTGCAATGCAGCGCCGCTTCCACATCATGGTTGAGTTTAAGCCTATGAAGTTTGACGGCATCAAAACTATGCTCGAACGCTACTTCCCGGCCTATCACCTTTCCAACAAAGAAGTTGAAGAACTCGAAGACTGTCAGAGCGTAACCCCGGGAGACTTTGGCGCCCTTTCAAGCCGCATCCGTTTTATGAACCCTGACGACATAAATGCCCAATATATCCTTGAAGAATTAAAAAAGATGCAGGAAGAAAAGAAAAACCAGTGGGCAGAAGAAGGCCACAGCGAACATAAAATTGGGTTTAGTGCATAGGAGTGTATATGACAAAAACAGGTTCAATTACAAACGAAGAAGCAATTGCTCTCTTCATTATAAAGCTCTCGAATGTCTCCGGCTGTATTGTGAGCAATACTCGCGTTCGGCTCGCCCTTAACCGCATCCACAATCTAATACCCCCTGCTGATGATATCTGAGGTATTAATTCCTATACCTCTTTCATAGGCCCATTTTATAATCAACTGACGAATGTCCATGCTGAGCTTACTGTTACAAATGCCCTTTGCCTGAACAATGCTCATTGAATCTGTCTCTATTTGAATACAGGCAATAAACATCTGTTCATTTGCAAGACCAACGATTATAGAATTTCGCTTGATTGTAGCTTTTTTGTAACAATACCCAACACAGTTATGCATTACTTGTCCAAGGTTATAAAGTTCATCTGTATCTTTTGGAAGAATAAATTTGTATGGCCGTCCATAAACATCAGTTATTTCTGTTTCAAGAATTTTGTCTGACTGTAAATATGGGATTTCAACATTTCCTTTAGGACCATCATCCCATAGACCAAAAGTATCCGGGAATACCCGCACAAGTTCATCATGAACAGCCTGAGTAAAACATTCCTTTCTAATGCGATCCCTGAGCGCTTCTGGAATTGCAACACCTCTTGAATAATACATCTGAGCGGCATCAAAAAAATTATGGTAGCCATCCTTCATCGCTTTTATAAGATGATTCATGGTGATTTTTTCATTCTGAATCATAAGACTTTCTGCAGCCCAGCGGCTCACAATTGTGATAACATCTTTAGCTTCATCTCGCAAGGCATAAAACAAGCGGCCTGTATGACTTTCATCTTTTGCCACAATTCGTTTAGACTTCCAGTCATATTCAATATCGCGAAAATAAGTTTTACAAAGCTCATCATCCTCCAGAAACTTTGTCATTACATTTACATCTCTAAAGCCCCAGCTTCTTAGAACTGCATAAAGCGGAAGCGCAAGAGGATTTTTGTCAAAGATTCTGCGCATTCTTTTAAAAGGCTTAACATGAATTGCATTGCACACAGCCTGATAGGGATTTTGACTTTTACGATCTACAATCCTTGTAAATGCATTACCAAGAAAATGCCTTAAATCTGACATTTGAGGACAGGCAGGACATGTAACATAATCACTAAGAGCTTCAATTCCAGTCTTAGGAGAAGAGTTTGAATATCCGGTGCCAAAATTCTTTTTTGCGTAAAACTGAAGCTTTGCCTGAATATCTTTTGTGACGGCAGCAGGAAGATTGATATTTACTTTTTTTAAAGCTTCGCTTGATTCATAAGAAACAACTGCTCCCGTCTTCATAAAAAACGAAAAAATCCTGTACTCGTAATAATACCTCTTGCTGCCGTCCTCAAAGGTAGTAAAAACAAGATTAACTTTTAATCGGACCAATTCTCTTAAATCATTTATTTCAGTTTCGACTGATGAGATTGTCCATTTTTCTATAGTGGCAAACTGAGAACGGATTGGCTTTCCGCACAAAAAATATAATTTACCTTTGGCTGTCCTTATGCATGGCTCCCACTTTTTATGAACAGAGCACCACCCCATTCTGCTTGCCGGCAAAAAAGGTATAAAAAGCGGCTGATACACATCCTGTTTCAAACAAAGCCAGTTCTGACTCTGATAGTCATAAGTATAAAACACTTCTCCTCCTTTTCTCCGTATTAATATAGTTGGTTAATCCCTGCCGGCAAGACGATGGGTGTAAAAAAGACGGAAAAACAGGAAAGTCTTGTTGAAGAAAACAAATTTTACCTTTTTGTAGCTCATACCGGTCACCTATCGCTTTGCCCTTACAAAAAAGGCTTCGGGCTGCTTGTTCAGGGCTTCGGCAAGGGCACAGATTCCGCGGATGGAAAGATGCTCACCGGCTTTAAGACGATTGATTGTTGCAACAGAAAGGTTAGAGCGGTAACTGATTTCCTGTGCAGTAAAACCAGATTCAAAAACAAAACGCTTAACGTTGTCCGAAACAATTTCACCAAGCTGAAATTCAAGAAACTCGGAATAATTGTTTCTTGCTACATTGTTCATATTCATACGCAACCTCCTGTGGTCTGTAGAGACGACACTTCCCCTAGCCCTGCTTATGCAGCGCAAAAAATTGAGAGAAAATCGACTTTGTTTTTAAAGAAAAACCGTTTTAATAAAGCCTACGGCTCAGGCTCCGTCAGTTCATCAAGAATCCTGGCCTTTTGCTGGGCTAGCGATTCAAGTTCATTTTTGAGCTGCTCGCGTTTAGCCTCAATTCCTGCATATTTTTTGGCAAACTTTTTCTGAACTTCTAGCGGCGGCAATGGAAGCTGCAGCTTATTCAGAAACTCTGCACTTATGGCACGCAGCACAGTTCCACCACTGAAAGCGGTAAAAAGCGGTACTGCCTCTTTTGTTTCAAATAACATTTTTAAGTAAAGGGCTTCAAGCTTAGACTTATCCGGCCTGATGATATACAAGTTTCCTGCAGGGATAATTTTTTTGTTACCAATATTTTCAATATAAGCAAGCTTGATCGTTTCTGTCATTGCCATTACAAGAAGAATATCCCCTTCTTTAAGCACAAGATTTTCAAATTTTTTATCAATCTGTTTTATTGGCTTAAGATCTTCAACCAGACAGTTATCTACAATATCTTTTGCCGAAGCATAGAAAAATCCTGTGTCCTTATTGCTCTGAAGTTCTTCAAGTTCCTGTGCCTTTATCTGAGCCCCGCGAACAATTTTCGATTCCACAAGGTCGCTGAGCTTTGCGTAATTTTTTACACCAGACAGGGTAATTTTTTCTTCAAGAAGATATGATCCCGGATTCAAAACATAATCCTGGGCTTTGATTTCTTTTATATCAACCGACTTTGAATTACTGCCTTCTTTATGAAGCATTTCAAAAATCTTTTTTGCTCCATCTTCAGTAAGAACACTTTGCCCACGACGGGTGTTTTCCGAAATTGAAGTTGCATTTACAAACTGAACCTTCTTATTATTGTGACTCAGAACAAGCATGGCTGTCTGCATTGCAGCAAAAGGATAAAACACGCCTCCAGCAAATTCTATTACAGCTTCTAATAATCCGTTTTCTAAAAGAAACCGACGAATTTCTTTGTATCCTTCTTTTTCGTTATTCAAAAATCCTCTTGAAAGAAAAAGAATAGCACGACCAGACTGCGACATAAGAGCAACTGCCTTTTTTATAAAAGGAACCGTCACAACCGCATTCACCGGCGGAAAGGACAAAAGCTTTTCAACCTTATTTTTTTCTGAAAAGTTGAGGACGTTATCACAAATAAGATTTATTGAAACTCCTTTAATGTATGAAAGCATGCTTCCCAAAAGACATTCACGTTTGCTAATTTCAATACCTGTGATTTTTTTGCATTTGTAATTTTCTGCAATATGAATCAAGAATGCTCCATGCCCTGCTCCCAAATCCATAACTGAATCATCTTTTTTAATATCAAGAATCTTAGCAGTCAAACCATTAAGAGATTCCGGAAATGTTAAATCTCCATCAGACATTCCGTATCTGGAATTCCATTCTTCAATTCTTTCTATAAGAAAAGCACAGATGTCTTCAAGCTTCACATTTTCAAAGCTTTCAAGAGTACAGTTTCTCCAGATAAAAATCTCCTGATTTACATAATCTGCTACAGCTGCAGGGGCCCCCTTTGTTTTAACAACTTCGTTAATTGTAAGCGAAAGACCAATTTCATTTTTTCTGGCAACAAAAGCTGCAAAAGGAATAATAAGTTCTGCAATTTTGGATACTTCCTTATATTCCTTTCCAAGGGGGAAATTGAATTTTTCCATTGCCCGGTCTACATGTAAATGTTTTGCATATGACATATAAGTCCTCCGCAAGGCCTTGTTGTTGGAGCGCGGCACGCTTTTGTATAGTCTTATACAAGCCCTATAATTAAAATATACACCCTTTTTTTTCAAAAGTCAAGGGTTTCCTGTATAATCTTATACAAAAGCTATTATTTTATTTTGTTTCCTTGAGAATCTATTCCTCCCCTACCCCTTATTCACACTCGGAATCCAGGTGGCCTTATTCAACTTCAAATTCTTAATCCAGCGGTAAGCATCGTCGTATTCCTGTTTGCCTGTCAGAATCCAGAGGATTTGTTTTCTCAGGCGGATTTTTGGTACACAGGCATATCCGTCTGTAAAAATTATAAGTCCCTGATATTCCGGATGGTTTTCGTAATAGTCGATGGCACACTGAAAATCTGTTCCGCCGCGGCCGGTAATCTGAATGTTGCGGGTTGCTTTTTTAAGTTCAAACTCCTGCTTGATTTGGGTATCAAAGGCGAGTACCTGAACTGCCTCAACACCATAAGTAAAAAAACGGTTGATGATAGAGAAAAAGTGAACAAGGTCGTCGGATCCGATAGAGCCGCTTACATCAACAGCAACCAGCAGATGGGTTTTTGGTTCAAACTGGCTGCCCATAAATTCAAAACCATAACGGCGGTTGGGCTTCATACGGGTGAGCTTGCGGCGCTGGCTTATGATGCTTGCACGAAACTGAGAAAGGATTCTGCGATAGTCCATGGGGATTTTGAGAGAAGCCGTAATTGTTTCCTGAAAGCTTCCACTCACACTACCCCACTGATTTGTTTTCTGAGCTTTTTGAATCTGCTGGTTTACAGAGTCTGTCATTTCTTCATCTTCATCCCAAAGTTCAGAAGCTGCAGCAGCAGACTCGTAGTCCCAGGTTTGGTCTTCTCCAAGTGCGGGTCTTGTAGACATCGGAAACTGCTCCTCTCCCTGCCCGTTTGGATTTATATCAGGACAGATATAATAAAGCTTTTTGTAATACTCTTCATAACTCAAGCCGCTTTCAAAATTGTACCAGGCTGCGTCCTTTAGTTTAGCGTCACTGTAACAATGCTCGCTTATTGTAACGTCACTGGCAGTCGTTAAAGCCGTACGGTTAGGATTCTGCGGTACGCGCTGGTAGGGATGCTTGAGCAGAATACGGGTAACTTCGTTTTTAAGACCACGCGCAATATCATCTTCACTGCAACCTTTGAGAAGATTCGGATTATATTCGATGCGCCGTTTACCGGTTCTAAAGGGGCACTTCATTTCTTTGTTTTCTTCAAGCTTGTGAGTACAGTACACATTAAAAAGAAGCGGCTCGTACAAAAACCAGTTGTCAACGACATGACTGATTTGTTCTTTTACAGACATGTTAACCTCCGACATACAGTGTCATCCTCGGGCTTGACCCGGGAATCTACTTTATCTCCGCAACAAACCTGGTCATCCTTGTGTACAAGTCCGGGCACTCGCCAATGATAAATACAAGGGCATTTGGATACATGGTTCCGCTGAACATATTTGCAAAATGAGCCATGGCTTCGCGCAGCTTCTTTTCTTCAAGGAAGTTGAAATATGCAGCCAGGTTCTTAGCCATAAGACCTTTTTCATTGTCTCCGTATTTGTCGCTTTCGAGGTAAACAAAAACTGCATCGTTGATTGTTGCAAACTGAGGAGTCTTGTAGGTCTCCAGCTTGAGTCTGTTAATTTCGTAGTTACCTAGCAAGAGTTCCTTTGCTGTCAAAAGATGATTCTGATCCAGAAACTCAATGAATCGGTTTGCCGCAACACTACCGACAATTCCCGCAATTATACTTTTGTGCGCCTGAGTCAAAACATCTTTGCCGCTAATAATTTCTGAAACACGAACCCAGGCACGACGGTCCGGAGTTTTTTCAAGGTTTTCCATATCTTCAATGGCCATCTGGTTATCAAGAGCCTTAGGGTTTGCTGCAATGTAACTTGTAATGCGTTCATCGACCCCATTCTTGTTTGCCCACAAAAGCCAGTCCTGAACACTTGGAACAAACTCGTAAATATTAAAACGACTTACGAGCGCCGGGTCCAAATCCGTCAACTGATATTCCTCACCATTGTTTACTGCAGAAATAATCCGGCTGCCTTCAGGAAGAGAACGGCCTGCAAGCTTTCGGTTCAACGCAAGATCCATGATTGTCTGCAATACTTCCGGACGCGCACGGTTCAATTCATCTAAGAAAAGTACAACCGGAGTATCATCAGTCGGGAACCAGTAAGGCGGCATAAATTCTGTGTGCCCGGTTTCTTCGTTTTTATGAGGAATACCAATAAGGTCTCCCGGATCACTCATCTGCCCCAAAAACAGCGACACAACCTTGCAGCCCTTTGAGCTATAAAATTTTTCAAGAATCTGAGACTTTCCAATTCCATGCTTTCCCATGAGCATGATGTTTTGAGTTGCCGGAGTTTCCTCCAGGATTTGTAATAATAAATTTCCATCAATTCTTACTGCCATAATATTCCTCCTTCCTGGCCCTTTACTTCGACAAGCTCAGTACAAGCTAGCTCAGGGACCGCATCTATTTCAATTGACTTAACAAAACGTCCGGGTTCTCAAGAAAATCACTGTGCAAAACACTGACTGTTTTTCCCTTATACACCATGGACGAATAAATATTCCACTGTTTTATACTTTTAAACTTTTCATCAGTTGCCTGATAAATTGTTTTGATTGAATTCTTTGCAATTTCAATTGTTTTAAATGTAAGCTTTTTACCACTCTTCTCTACCCTTCTGAGATTCTCAAGATATGCAACATAATCTTCCAGCTTATCTCCAAAAACTTTTTCACAAAGACTTTGAAAAATCTTGCCCACAAGCTGATAGTCATCAAGAGAATACATCTTAATAAGCGGCGAATGCGGAAGCATCCTCATTGTTATATCCTCCTTACAAATCACTATCGAAAGCTCATCGTACATAGTTTTTAAAATCCCATAATTGTGAAGCCTCACTTTCAATTCTGTTCTATTCGGTCTGTTAACCTCACCTAACTCCAATTTGAATTTCCGGCACTCATCTTTTATAAGATTCTGCAGGTACAGGACAACCTCCGTAAAATCCACATCCTGCCTTACCAGAAAAAAATCTGCCTGAAAGGTATGCTCCTTCAAAATATCCCGGAACAAAGCCTGCCAGAATTCTGTCTGAATTTTTGAATACAAATCCGTTTGTTCAGCCTTAATAGCCTGAGCAAGTTGTTTCGCATTCATCATACCGCTTCCTCTGTATTCAAAAGCTCTTCTTCTGAACGAGTGCAGCTTATTACATCTTCCACTTTTAATTCACGCGGATTATTCAAAAGATCAATCAAAAGCAAAGTATCTTTTATAAATGGCTTATGATACAGCTCAATTTGATAAACCTTCTTGTCTGAAGCCTGGAAAATAATTTCACTTGTGAGTCGGTTCTGGTTGAGTTTGTAGGGTAACTCCTTTTTTCCAAGAACCGAAACACAAAGAGAATTAATTGAAGTTTTTACAATCTGCGCAGATTTTGTATTTAAATAGAATTTCTGCCTCACCTGCTCTACTTTTTTACTGAGTGGTTTTACATCAATTGCAAGGTAATCCCGAATCCACTTGAGCCCACCTTTAAATTGCAAGCACGTAAAATTCTTTGTACTTATGTGTGGTGCCGAAATTGAAAAATCGCCCGTATCTTTTTCCAGACCAATGTAAATTGGATACGGAGTAAGCGAAATATAAAAATGTTCATTATGAGAAAACGCCGAACACTTAAGTCCATTCTCGTTAGCAATCTTTTTGACTTCTTTACGAAAATCACTGATTGCCTGGGATGCAGAAACATCAGGAAAAAGCTCACATCCAGTCTGCTTACGCATAAGCTCCTGATAAGCCTGCTTCCAGAACTCTCCTGAGATACGATAAATGATTTCATTCAATTCAACACATGGTTCATTATCATTCATACGTATTAATATAGTTTGTTACACTCTCATTTAATGATATTCAGAAAAATTTTTTCACTTTTTTTTACTTTTTAGATCTGCAAAAATGTGTAAAAACACTTTAATTTCGTTGCAAAAATGTGTAAAAATACTTGTTAAAACATTGCAAAAATGTGTAAATATGGTATAAAATAATATCTATGGAACGTAATGCCATACAAAAACTCTTAGAATGGAAGACATCTTCTCGAAGAAAACCTCTTGTATTAAAAGGTGCACGTCAGGTGGGAAAAACCTGGCTTATGAAAGAATTTGGAAAAAGATATTATACAAAAACTTTTTATTTTTCTTTTGACGCAGAAACAAGCCTTCATGAAGTTTTTAAAGTAAACAAAGATCCTCGTAGAATTGTTGAAATACTTGGTACCATCAGGGGCGATAAAATTCTTCCGGGAGAACATCTGATTATATTTGATGAAATTCAGGAATGTGCAGAAGCTTTGAATTCACTTAAATATTTTAATGAAGATGCTAACGAATATCATATAATTGCAGCAGGAAGTCTTTTAGGCACTCTACTTGCAAAACCCATGTCATATCCTGTAGGAAAAGTAAATCTTCTTGAAATATATCCTATGAATTTCGATGAATTTTTAAATGCCACAGATTCAGATTTGTATAAATATTTAGAAAAGACCCCTCCGGCAGAAATTTTAAAAATACAGCATGATAAACTTATCGAACAGTATCGGAATTATCTTATTATTGGAGGTATGCCAGATTGTGTTTCTTCCTGGATACAGGATAGAAACTCCGGAACTGTTTTACAAATTCAAAAAGATCTTCTTGAATTATATGAAAATGATATATCTAAGCATAATGGAAAAATTGATGCAGGAAGAATCCTGCTTGTTTTCCGAAGTCTTGTAACTCAGCTTTCTAAAGAAAATGAAAAATTTATTTACGGATGTGTAAAACAAGGAGCTCGTGCCCGCGAATTTGAAGTGGCTATAGAATGGCTCGTAAGTGCAGGTCTTGTTCTTCGTGTTTATGATGTAAAAAAGCCTGAACACCCGTTAAAAGCTTTTGAGGATCTTTCAAGTTTTAAACTCTTCTTTTTTGATGTTGGATTGGCAAAGTGTGCAGCAGGTGTAAGTAACGAAGCAATCATATTGAATACAGACTTTCAGTTTAAAGGTCCTCTCACAGAAAATTATTGTCTTGAGCAGTTTCAGGGGCTTTTTGAAGTCTTCCCTCATTATTTTTCACCATTAAGAAATTACGAAGTAGATTTTCTTTTACAGAATGAAACACAGATAATCCCGGTTGAATGTAAGGCAGGAGGAAATGTAACTTCTGCAAGTTTTAAACGCTACAGAAACGAAGAAAACCCGGCTTTGGCAATAAGGCTTTCTACCCTTGAATACAAAAAACAGGAAAACATGTTAAACCTTCCCCTTTATCTGGCATGTCGAATTAGCAGAATATAAAAAATATTTAACAAATCTCATCACATGACACACTCCTTTGCTACACTATATTAGTAAAAGAAGCACAAGGAGAATTACATGACAATTATCAATTCCGAAAAATGCACCATAATCCAAGGGAGCGAATTTGGGCTGCCTTGCAATCTGCTTGGAGGGTCTGGGGTAAGACCATTTGGAACAATCCATTTAGAAAACCGCAGAAATCATACAAGCGAATATGATTCTTCTGCAGAGCTTTGTATGAAAATCAGCAATTCAAAGCTTTTAGACACAGATGATAAATGTATTTTTTCGACGGAAGAATTAAATAAGATAAAAAAATTTGTTTCCCAGAATAAAGAGCTCCTCAAAGATTTTAATAAAGGATATTTAACCGGAAAAGGATTTCTTCATACTATAAGGAAAAAATACGCTCGCCAGGGAAATTCAATCAGCTGGAAAGAGCTTGTTTTTGTACAATATGATATTCCCTTAAATGTGAGCTACTGGGCAAAGGATTACACTATAAAATACAAATCAAAATTTGGGATTCTAAAATACGGCATGCACATGCTATACATGATGCCAAAAGCTTACACCCAGGAAAGTATAATTGAAATTTGTAAAGCTCAATGGCCTTGTTTAATTAAAGCAGAAAATTATATAGAAAAAAACTATGCTCTTCTTGAAACAGAGATTCTAAAACTTAAGGAATCAAACCCCGATTCAATTTTTTCTCTAACTCATGAATGGGTAACCAAACATGTTACCGAAGACCATATTTCACAAATTATAAAAAACTATCTGACCGACAGGACAAATAATCAGCTGGAAAAATGATGTAACAGTTTTGTTATCTAAAACCTGTCATTCCCGTGCTTGACACGGGAATCTCTTTTTAGTACGGATTGTCGGGTCAAGCCCGACAATGACATATGACATCAGATGTAACACTTCTGTTATCTGATTCAAATTATGTAACAGTTCTGTTATCTAAAAACCTCGTCATTGCGAGCGCAGAGCGGTAATCCAGGTACATACAGGCCTTTTTATTTGTGGATTGCCGCATCGTTCCACTCCTCCTAATGACGGGGGTAGGGGTTATGTAACACTTCTGTTATCCAACACTTGTTTATGTAACAGTTTTGTTATCCAGGCACAAATATGTAACACTTCTGTTATCCAAAGGCCTTTTTCCCGCTAACCCCAAATCCGCAAATAACGCCAAAAAACAGGGGGTAATGGGGCAGGGTGACATATTACTCAAAAAAAAATTTTCGACGCGTCTACGCGAATCCTAGAGCGGGTTCAAAAAGATTAGATTTTTTCTAATCTTTCTAATCTATTTTCTAACTTTTCTAATCTTTTAGCCTTGCTTTTTTCTTATTTTTTCTCTATACTTTTTTCTAATCTTGCTAAACAATATTTTTAGAAAGTTTAGAAAAATAACATTTTTTATTTGCTTTTTTCTAAAAAATATGATTAGATATTAGAAGGGACAAAAAAACATACATTTTTGAGGTGGGACATATGAAAAAAATCGCTGTAGCTATCCAGAAGGGTGGTGTAGGTAAAACTACAATGAGCCTTTCTCTTGCAGCAGAACTTGCAAATCAGAAGAAGAAGGTACTGCTTGTAGATGCAGATCCACAGGGCAACTCTACAGGAACTCTTCTTGAATCCTTTGAACATGACTTAGCAGAAGCTCTTTATGGGGATGTAACCGTAGACGAGGTTATCTGCCCAACTTCTGTTGATAATCTTTATATCATTCCAACCAATTCCATTGACCGCAAAGGTAGCCGCTCTCTTAAAACCTACAGAGCAAGCGAAGCTTCTAAAGAGCCATTTATCTTTGTCGACCTTTGCGAAGAAGTTGAAAAGCTTGGCTTTGATTATTGTATTTTTGATACATCCCCTGCTTTTGACGCCTTTGAAGAAAACATCATGACCGCCAGCGACGAAGTAATCGTAGTTATAAAGGCAGATGCTTATTCCCAGGACGGACTTCAGATTTTCAAAGAAAACCTTGACGGCTTTAAAAAACGCAAGCGTGTACAAAATCCAAAGTTCGAAATTATCGTCCTCAACGAAATAAACAAAACAATCAAGCTTACAGACATCATTCAAAAAGGTCTTAAAGCCGGAGACTTTAAGGTTGTATATGTTCCTGTAGATCAGGATTTTAAGTATGCAACAATCGCCCGTCAGACAATTCAGCAGCGCGGTGGAAAACCAGAAACCCGCGAAGCCCTCAAAAAGCTTGCCAAGCTTGTTAAATAAACAAAGGATCAGGAGGTTTTACTATGCCAATAGCAAGAAAAATTGATAAGGATATTCCAAAAGACTTTCTTAACCAGATGAAAACTAATCTTAAGAAATCACCAGTAGTTGTAGAAGAAGAACCACCGGTGCAGGTTGTGGCAACCAGTGCGGCCCTTCGACAAGCTCAGGAACCGCAGGCCTCTGTGGTCCCTGAGGCTCTCGAAGGGCCACAATCACCAACCAGCACTATGCAATCAACCAGGGCCCCTTCGACAGGCTCAGGGACCACGGTTACAGCAGGGACCCCAATAGCAAACATCCTTCCCGTAAAAACCGACAAATATGCCGATGTAATGAATATCCGCCTGTCCAAAGGCCGCAGAAACGAAATAAAGGCCTTTTGTTCAAGCAACGGCGTAACAGTAACTCAGTACATAGAATCCTCCTTTGAGTTTTTATCGCGGGAAGTAGCCGCAGGAAACATTTCGCTTTCTAAAGGCGGAATCACAAAGAAACAGATATAAAAAGTATCCGGGTGGGAATCATGGGAAAAAAAATAAAACAGGAAAATGCTTTAATTCCATTAGACGACTACGAAAATCAGCTTTTCGAATCTCTGGAAAAAAGTAAAGGAAACAATCAGCTGTCGCTAAGCTATATACCAAGCTTTTTTACAACAGCCTCCTTGCCTTTTAAAAATCTAAATAAAACAGAATTTATCCGCAAGGCCAGCAACGGCATTTCGCTCTTTTTAAACTCGCCTACAAACGTTCCCTATGGCCGCTACGGACGCCTTTTGCTCAGCGTATTCACAACCCACGCCGTAGTATCAAAAGAAAAAAACGCCCCCGTAATAATAGAGTTCGACTCCATGTCCGACCTATTAAAAGAAATGCAGCTTCCCCGCCAGAGAGGCAAAGACATAAAAGAGCAGCTCGAATGTTTTAAACGCGCAACTTTCTCATTTGAACTCAAGGTAGAAGAACAGCAGCAGGCCCATCTTTTCGAAAATCTCTATGCCCCCGGCGAAAAACTCCCCAAAGGCGAAGTAACCGTGCGCACAACCTCAACCGGAACAATCCTTTTTACCGAAGGAGTTCAGTTTCAGGAAATAATAGACGACAAAACAACCCGCATAGGTAAATTCAAAGTAGTGCTTTCTGCCAATTTTGCAGGCTTCTGTCAGCAGCATGCCGTACCAATCAATTACACCGTTTATAAAGACATAGCAAGTCCCGCCGGCAAAGACATTTACGCCTGGCTCGTTTACCGCAACAACGGCATCAAAAAAGACAAACCCGTTTTTGTTCCAAGAAACAAACTAATTGAACAGTTCATGCCGGTAGGGGAGGATTCCGATCCAAAAATCGCCAACGTAAATTATTCAAGAATCATAGAACAGATAAAGGAGATAAAGAAAAAGTACTATCCGGAACTCAAGGTAGACATAGATTCATCAGGCGCCGGAATTACCCTGCACAAAAGTCCAACACCTGTATTAAAAGAAGATGTAAGATATGCCCTTATTTCTTCTCCAACAATGTAACAGTTTTGTTATCCAAATTTCCCCCAAATTTATGTAACAGAACTGTTATCTATTCTTAGTTTTTACACAGTTTCCACAGTACTATTATTAGTTAATATATTATTAGTATAATTATTAGATATAATAGAAGAAATAACAAAAGTGTGACAGGTAGATAACAAGACTGTTACAAGCCCCATTTGCCGTGCATTTTTCTTCTATATATTACAGAATTTCCCAAATTCAGCCAATATAACAAAACTGTTACATAAAACAAGCCTTATCCACCGCCCCCTGTGGACAAATATAACCAAACTGTTACATATTTAGATAACAGAAGTGTTACATAATTTGAAGGGCGTTCCCTTCGCTTTGCTCAGGTCGCTACGTTCTACGTAACCTTTGGTTACTAACGAGTTTGCTTCGCAAACATCGCGGGGTTCCGCTTTCGCTCCAGCCTCCTCAGTCGCCAGGCTCCTTGCGGTGGCCACTTCGTGCCCTGCACATCGCTAACGTTTAAAATCATCTTTTAAAGAGCTGGTCCTTTTTGTAAATTCCTGGTAAGCTGCATATATGATTAGAAATTTTTCTATAGAGAATTTAAAAGAAACTCTTCGTTATAATTTAATAAATTCAAATCAATATAATAATTTTGATTGTGGTCCTGATTTTATAAAAAATAATGCAGAAACTGGAGAAAAAGTTCTTTCTGCTCTTATAGATGAGCTCAAAACATGTGAAGCATTTGATTTTTCTGTTGCATTTATTACGCAGGGTGGAATTGCATGTTTGCAAAATACACTTCGATTTTTATCTAAAAATGTAAAAGGGAGAATCTTGACATCCGATTATCTTCATTTTACAGATCCAGATGCCTTACAAAAAATACTAACAAATTTTCCAAATATTGAATTAAAAATCTATACAAGAGATGCTTTTCATACAAAAGGATATATATTCAAACATTCTAATTACTATTCAATGTTGATAGGAAGTTCGAATTTAACTGAGACAGCGCTTACAGAAAATCAGGAATGGAATCTTCGAGTTATTTCAGCTGAACACGGCTATTTATTAGATAAAGTTCGATTTGAGTTTGATAAGGTTTGGAAAGAGGCTATACCAGTAACACCAGAATTTCTCAATGAATATATTCCCAAGTATAATCATGCATTGAAGAATAGTAAAAGAGTTCCTATCGAATTAGTGGATGATTCTTCTCTTAATGAAAGTATTGAAAATTGCGAAGTAATAAAAACTGCAAATTTAATGCAGGAAAAAACATTGATTAATCTGAAGGCATTTCGGGATGCTGACAAGAAAAGAGCTATCTGTGTTGCTGCTACAGGAACAGGAAAAACATATCTTGCAGCAATGGATGTAAAACAAGAAAAACCCAAAAAGGTTTTATATCTTGTTAATAGAGAAACTATTCTAAGGAAGAGTGCAGACAGTTTTAAACAAATTCTTGGAAGTGATATTGATGTTGGTTTTTTGACAGGAAATGAAAAAAGTTTTTCTCATCAATATTTATTTGCAAGTGTTTGGACTATTGCAAAAAAAGAAAACTTAAAGAAGTTTGATAAGAAAGAATTTAGTTACATTATTGTAGATGAGGTTCATCATGGTGGAGCAAAAACCTACAGAACCCTAATCGATTATTTTGATCCTGATTTTATGCTGGGACTAACTGCAACTCCAGAAAGAACAGACAAATTTAATATTTTCGAATTATTTGATTATAATCAAGCTTGTAATATTCGTTTACAACAAGCGTTAGAAGACAAATTGTTGTGTCCTTTTCATTATTATGGTATTGCAGATTTAACAATAAATGATGTTGAAAAAGATGAGCATTCATTAGTTGCAAAGCTTACAACCGAAGAACGCGTAAAGCATATTATTAATAATATTAATTTTTATAGAAATACAAGCGAACCTAATCGAGGCTTGATTTTTTGTAGCAGATATGGGGAAGCTGATAAGATATCAGAAGCATTAAATAAGCATGGTTTTCATACTATATCGTTACATTCGAAAAATGCAAAAAAGGATGAATTAAGAGAACAAAGAATTGCAGAACTTGAAGATCCAAATAATCCCCTGGAATATATTGTTACTGTGGATATATTTAATGAAGGAATAGATATTCCTTCTCTAAATCAAATAATTATGTTACGTCCAACAAAATCATCAATTGTATACATCCAGCAATTAGGACGTGGTTTACGTAAGAATGAAAATAAAAGTTATTTAACCGTTTTAGATTTTATTGGAAATTATGAAAATAATTATATGATCCCAATTGCTCTATACGGTGACAACTCAATGAACAAAGATGATTTAAGAAAAAAACTTTCAAGACGTAGTGAATATATACCAGGAAGTTCTACAATTGATTTGGATCCAATATCTGAAAAAAGAATTTTAAAAGCCATTACGGATACAAATTTCCAGCGTCATCAACTACTAGTAGAAAAATACAGATATCTAAGAAATCAATTAAACCGAATTCCAACACTAATGGAGTTTGCGAAATCTGATTCAATAGATCCAATTAATTTTATGTTTCATGTAGTTTCCAAGAAGAATAAAGAGACAGGAGCTTTTGAAAAGTCTTTTACTTTTAATCAAACATATATAGAATTCGCCTATAAAATTGAGAAGAAGACTATAGATTTTTCTACAGATGAAATGACGATTATAAAGTTTGTTTCCAAAGAATTATCAAATGGTATAAGGCTTCATGAGACATTACTTCTTTCTGAATTAATAAAATCAAAGAAATTAACAAGAAAAAGATTTACAGAATTACTTCATGAAAAAAATATTGAGGTTTCCGAGAGGGATCTTTCAGGGATGCTTAATATAATAAATGGGGATTTCTATAAAAAAGCAGAAAAGAAAGGTGAAGATAAGAAACGTCAATATACAAACTTTGATTTAATTGATTATATTGATGAAGAATATTCATTATCAACAAATTTCACTAAATTATTAAATCATAATTCTATATTTAAGGAGAATTTATTAGATCTTCTAGAATATTGTAATTTTAGATGGCAAAATAATTATTCAAAAGATATTACTAATAATAATCTTGCTCTATATCAAAAATATACACGTAAAGATGTATGTCGTCTGCTGAATTGGGAAGCAAACGCAGAATCTGTAATTTATGGTTATAAAAGAGATTCAAAAACAAATACTTGTCCAATTTTCGTTACTTATCAAAAGGTAAAACTTGAAGGTTCAACAACAGATTATAAAGATAGATTTATTGATAATTATCAATTTGGATGGCAATCAAAGGATGGAAAAATTCTAAGTAAAGATAAGACTCTAAAGGATATACAAAATTCAGATTCAAATGGTTTATTAATTCCTCTTTTTATACAGAAGAGTGATAATGAAGGTGGAAATTTTTACTATGTAGGGAATTGCTCCGTTGCTGAAATTTCACAAAGTGAACATCAAACAAAAAAGGGAATTAGACCAATAGTTAATGTTGTTTTCAATATGGACACACCCATAAAAGATGAAATCTTAAATTATTTAGAACAAGATTTTTCTGAGGAGATATAACAATGAAACAAATAACAGTTAGTGGTGCAGTCATACTAAGAACAAACCCACAAACCAATAAAAAAGAAATTTTTGCAACTCAGCGCGGTTATGGCGACTACAAGGATGGTTGGGAAATCCCTGGAGGAAAGCTTGAACCAGGAGAAACTCCAGAAGCGTGCATTGTACGAGAAATCCGCGAAGAACTTGCCACAGAAATAAAAGCAGAAAAAATTCTTGGAGTAGTGGACTACGATTATCCAAACTTTCATCTGACTATGCATTGTATTTTGTGTACTATTGTTTCTGGCGAGCTAAAATTACTTGAACATGAAGCTGCGCGATGGCTTACAAAAGAGACGTTGAGGTCGGTGGATTGGTTACCGGCGGATCAGTTGATTTTGGATAAGATTGAAGAAATTTTATAGAAAATCATAAAATAATATCATAACAAAATTATTCAATAAAGATCTTTATAAATAATGTATTTAGCAATTCATTATACAATACTTATATATTTTTTTATTGATGATATTAAAAAATAAAAATTCCTTGTTACTAGTAATATTGATTTTCATTAATCTATAGCATATTATTAAATAAAGATTATAGAACAAGGAGTTTACTATGAGTAATAATATAGAAATGTTAGATAATACCCCTGATTCTGACTTATTATGGAAAGGAATAGGAGGATACTTTGATTCTCTTGGAGAAATATTATGCGAATTCATAGATAATAGTATTTCAAATATCCGAAAACATAAATTAACAATAAGAGCTATAACAATAAATATCCAAGAAACACAAAAAGATATAAAAATAACTGTAGAAGATTCTGGTACAGGAATTCTTAAACTTGCTGAATCATTTACCTTGGGATCACAATCTTGTGGTGAAAGTCCATTAAATGAACATGGTTTTGGTTTCAAACACGCATTGGCTTCTGCAAATCCTGATAATAATGATTGGACTATCATTACCCAAACATTAGAAGATAGGCAACAGGGGTTTTATAGAAAGATTACTGCCCCATATAAACTTTCGAACCAATTAGTTGAACGAGTTTATGAGCCATGGAAAGGCTCTTTGGGCCAAACAGGAACAATTATTAGTTTTTCTTGTTCAAAAGATATGTTTTATACGATTAGACGAGGAATATCAGGGGGGAGAACTTTTAATAATACTATACCAGTATTATTAGAAGATTTGGGATTTATTTATTCAGGTGTTCTCAAACAAGATGCTATTTCAATCACTATTAAAGGTGTTGATGAAAATGGAGTTCCTTCCTTTAATATTTTGAAACCTATTGAACCCCGTTGGAGTAAATATGTTGGTGGTGCAAAAGATAGTAGTGAGAAGGTTGATTTAGGAAACGGAAATGTGGATATTCAATATACATTTGGAAGAATAGATGCACATCCTGACACCTATAAATATTATAAAAAAAATATGGGATCTTCTGGAGTAGAAATTAGGATAAATGGACGTATTTTAGCCTATAATTTATTCAAAGAAATTTGGGGTTTGGAAAATCATCCTTCATATAATGAATTTCTTGCAGTAATTAATGTAGTCTCAGATGATGGGAAAAAATTACCTAAAACTAAAACTTCAAAAAATGGATTACGCGAAGGAGATTCTTCATTAGAAGAATTAATAGCATGGATTAGCAAAAAACTTCCAAGTGATTCTATTCCAAAAAACAATAAACTCCCAGATGAAGATAGAGATGAAGTAGATTTATTTGAAGAGTTAAAAAAGGCTAAAGAAATCCATATTCCTGGTAATCCCATTGTTGAAACTCAACTATATGCCTATAAGAATTTAAATGAAAAGATTCGTATGGATTTATATATTGATAATAATAATGAGGTAACAATATACGAGGGTAAAAAAGAAAAGACAAGATTGCTTGATTTGTACCAGTTATTAATGTACTGGGATGGATTTGTTTATGATAATCCTCATTCAAAAAACTCTGTTAAGGAAGGTATTCTAATAGCATCGGAACATCCAGATTCTTTGCGTGAGATTATACCATATATCAATCAAATGAAAGACCAGAAAGGAAATAACTATAATATTGTGTTAAAAACCTGGAAAGAAGAAGGTATCGACTATCCAAGAGATTAATTTCTAATTAATTCAATTTTTTTAATGAATAATCAAACTTTCCACCCCGCTTCAAACCCATTAAAAATTGCAGAATGCTGCATTTCTATCAGGCGGGAATATGAGTAGGTTTTGAAATCCTGATGAACGATTTCTAGGTCCATGTTGCATAATTTGGAATTACGTTCCTTGATGTTTTCAAAATAATGCTGGTCCGGGAGCTTGTTGCTTTTGGATGTGTTGCAGTGAGGGCAGGCCAGGACAAAGTTCCAGAGCTTGTCATCTTTTACAAAGCTCCATGGAATAAAATGATCAACCGGTGAGTTTTTGTCGGAATCCTGATGCAAAGGTTTGCCACAGTAGAAACATCTTGTCTGATTAAATTCAACCAGAACCTTGTAATATTGGTTTAAGTTGCTGCGCTCTGTAGAAGCATCAAGTTTATTTGCAAGTCTGTAGGAATCTTCTTCTAAGTTTGCTTTTTCAAGGTATTTTATCCACTGATAATAATTTTGTTTTTCAAAAACGGATTTGTATTTTACTAAGGCAGTATAAACATCTGGATTCAAAAAGATTCCGTCGGATTTGTCTTTTTTGTCAAAATGGTAGAACTGGTCATCGGTATCTCCGCAAAAGGCTGCGACAACATTCTTGAGCATTTGCTTTTTTATATTTTTTACTATTTCAAGTTGTAAATCTGTCCGCAAAACTTCAAAGCGGAAGATTGTCATTTTTTCTGAATAATCAAAATTATATTTCTGACAAAAGGCAAACAATTCTTTTTCTACGCTTGTATGCTCATGGTGTGAAGTTTTTATTTCCTGCCGGAGATGATAATTTAAAACAAGATTCCAGTAAATTTCGGTAAACCGAGTGGCAAGATTATCAAATGAAAGATAGTGTGTATCAAGATCAACGTTAAAAACATTATCAATTATCGATTTGAAAAATGCATATTTATAGGTTGTTGAGTGCTGGGCATTTCCAGATAAAGCGTGGTTAATTAATTCAATAACTTCTGCTTCTGAAAGAGAACGGAATGGAACTGTATTACTAATAGAATCCCAGCGAGTAACAGACATTTCTATTTTATTATACCAGAGGAAGTATCATAATACAAATTCTTAAGATCCAACCAGGGCGTTGCGGGCCTTGGAACAGAAGGCATTGCCCGCTCGAAGGGGTAGGGCGCAACGCAGTGCGACCGAGGGGAAGGCTTTCCCCTCCTTCTTTCATAAAAAAATCATCAAACTCTCACCAAATGATAGTCTTCCACACTATATTATTATATAGAACAGGAGGCACAGTATGTCTAAATGGAGTGAAGAACTTAAAGAGAAAACTCGAAAGGAGATTTTCCTTGGAGCTGTGGTAAAGAACGAAGAGCATGAGTATGGGCTTGTTATGCGCAAGGATCCAAAGGTTGTTATTTATGGAATCCAAAGCGGGGGTGTTATACCTCTTCCTAGTGGTGATGTTATTGCAACCTTTGATTCTGTTAATGCTATGGTCGATGCCGGCTGGGTCTTGGATTAGACATTTCTATTTTATAATATCATAGGCCATGTTATAATAAAATCCAACAAAAACAACGGCGGGAACTTTTAAACCGTAAGCCGCCGCATTATTAATGGAATAAATTTATCGGCAAAATAAGCTGTAGTTTTCTATGTGGATTTCTCTTTATATTTTGCCGATAGCGTGCTACAATATTGCCTGTGAGTAAAGTAAAATATATTGGTGTAGAAAAGGTGGCTCAAAACTGGCAGATTAGCGAACGCAGTGTACGAAATTATTGTGCACAGGGACGTGTCCAAGGCGCTCTTCTGGAAGGAAAAACCTGGAAGATTCCATCAACAGCGCAAAAGCCCGACCGAAAGCCCCGTCATTCAACCTCATCACCAGAAACTCTCCTTACAGTTCTCAAGCGCGAAAAGGAAGCCGGTCTTAAGGGTGGCATCTATCATAAAATCCAGATTGATCTTACTTATAATTCTAATCACATCGAAGGCTCAAAACTTACACATGACCAGACCCGTTTCATCTTTGAAACAAAAACTCTTGGCGTCACTAAAAAGGCTGTAAAGGTTGATGATATTGTAGAAACTGTAAATCACTTCCGCTGCATTGATCTTATAATCGAAGGTGCCCACACAAAACTCACAGAAAGCTTTATAAAGCAGCTTCATTTCATTTTAAAATCCGGGACTACAGACAGCCAGAAATCCTGGTTCAAAGTTGGGGATTATAAAGGCCTGGAAAACGAAGTCGGCGGCTCAGAAACAACAAAACCAGAAGAAGTAGCCGGCGCAATCAAGGCACTGCTAAAAGAATATAATTCAAAATCAAAAATCACCTTTGATGATATTCTTGATTTTCATGTATGCTTTGAATCTATTCACCCATTCCAAGATGGCAATGGTCGCGTAGGCCGGCTGATCATGTTTAAGGAATGTCTTAAGCATAATATTGTTCCGTTTATAATTACAGAAGAACTTAAAATGTACTATTACCGTGGCCTTGCCAACTGGAAGCGCACCCGTGGATTTTTGCGTGATACCTGCCTTACCGCCCAGGATGAAATGAAAGCTGCACTTGATTATTTTGGTGTGAAGTATGAAGCCCTCTAAACCTATTTGATTTTTCTAAAGAAAGTACCGTTACATCGATTGACAAATTATAAAGTGCTGATACACTTTAAAGTGAACATCATGAAAAAGAACGCATTATACATTCACGGCTTTATGGGAAACCCAAAAGGTGGAACTTTTGAAACATTACAAAAGACACTTACAGACTGGAATATTCATTCAATTCCATTTAAACATTTACATACAAATATTAAAAAAACTCAGCGTCTCATAAAAATCTATTGTAAAGTTAAAAAGATTGACATATTAATTGGAGCCTCCCTTGGTGCATTTTATGTTCTGCAGTATAAAGGTTTAATAGATAAACTGGTAATAAATCCATGTATGTATCCGTCTATAGAAATTCCAAAATTAAAAGACAGAACAACAGGTGAACCAATCATTCTTCCCCAAAAAGTCTTAAAAGGATTTGGCCAGATGGAAAAATACGAAAGCATCTCCCAAGAACAAAAACTCCGTACCTTTGGCATTTTTGCAAAGGATGATGAATTATTTCATTTCAAAGATTCCTTTGATAAATTATTTGGCGGTCAGAATAATCAAATCCCTTCAAGCATTTTAATTAATGGGCATCATAGTATTGAAGAGGAATATTTGAAAGAGGGGTTACTGCAGGCGGAGAAATTTTTTATGAGAGGGTAAATTGGGTGTTCCATTAAAAAAACATAAAAGTATACTATTACTATTGACGTAAAGGACAATAACCATGGATGAAATAATCAAACAAATAAAAGCGCAAATAGAAATTAACTTTCAAAACATCAAAGACCAGATTGAAGTTGCAGACCTGGAAGCTGTATTTGATGGCGTAAATGGCTCTCGCTATATTTTTCATAACCTTCATTCAATGGACAGGTTTTTTATTAACCCCGCAAATTATGTTTATGAAGGCGAAAAGCTTTTTGGAATACCAGAAAACCTCAGCGTTATCTCAACTGCCCGTGAAGGTTTTGTAGAAGATACTTCCATTGTAATTCCTCGCGAAAAGCTCATGGCATATTTTGAGTTTGTAACAAATAAGATTGAACACTACATGGAAAATCTTACTGTCGAGGAACTTGTTCAGAAACCTCAGGGCAGTGAGTATACCCGCCTTGAACTCATTCTTGGCCAAATGCGTCACCAGATGTGGCATGTTGGTCTTTCATCTGCAATTACTTTTGAAAATAAGAATATCTGGAATACTTTTACCGGGCTTAATGGGTTGAGAAAGATGATTAAGATGAAAGAGTGAAATATTAGTTATGTATCATTTTTCATGATATAATTATATATATAATATATGTTACACGGGCACCGTACAGGGGTACTTGCGAGGAGACAAAATGAGTTTTTTAAATACTTTCATTGAATTAAGTCTTTTGGATGAAGCTGAAGAACAAATCGCAAGTCGCTGTATTATTAAGGAGTAGGTTTCAACGAAATGCGGAATAATTAAAAATACTCCGTATTACGTTGAAATATTGCATTTAATCTGTTATATTTATTGTATGGATATGACCAGATCGCTATCTAAGACAAAACAAATTTACTCTATGGAAGAACTTAAAGCTCTGGGTTTTTCTTACTACCAGATAAACAAGATGGTAGAAAACAAGAGCCTTTCGCGTCTGAATAAATCATTTTACGAGAATCTTACTTTTACCGGTGATTCGAATGATTTTTATTTTATTCCGGCTTTTGTTCCTGATGGAATAATCTGTCTGATGAGTGCCGCTGTTTATTATAATCTTTCAACCTTTCGCCCCAGTGCAATAGATGTTGCTGTTCCGGCGAAGAAAAAAATAACAACACAGCCTGAATTTTTTGATCTTAGCCTTCATTACTTTTCTGAAGAGAAACTGAATCTTGGTGTAAAGCTTATAACAGAAGGGCAAAACTCTTTTAAGATTTTTGATATTGAAAAAACTGTTGCCGATATTATTTGCGCGAGAAACAAAATTGGAATTGAAGAAACCAAAGAAGTGCTTGTAAATTATCTTTCGCGTTCGACAAAAAACATAAATGCTCTGTATAGATATGCAGAAAAACTGAAATGCCTTAAAACACTAAAGTTATATCTGGAGGTACTGATTTGAATGTGCAATCGATAAAAGAAACCGATGACCGAATAACTGCAATAGAAATGAAGCTTGCCTACATGGAAGATTTTGTAAACCAGATTCAGAATGTTGCGGTTGAGCAGACTAAAACTATTGATAAGCTGCAAAAAGAAATAAAATTGATGTCTGACAAAATCCGCGAACTTTCGGATACTGCAGAAGGGGATATTCCTAACCGCAAGCCGCCGCATTATTAATAAAAAAAATTCCACACTCTCACCAAATGATAGTTTCCTGCGCTATATTATTATTTAGATTCCCGGGTTAAGCCCGAGAATGACATATCCTTGGGGTCAAGTCCGAGGATGACAATGGTTTTTTCATATATTAGTGCTATAATATCAGCAGGAGTTATTTATGAAATTGTTCTATAATCCGGCTTTTACGGGTGGGGCTTATGTGGATTTTTCGCAAAGTCCGGTTTTGTTTGATGCTAAGCTTGTTAATACGGCGGGGCTTTGTAAGGTTTTGAGGCTGCATGCAGGCCTAAGATCTTGTGAAAAGGATTATGGAGCACGATTTGTAGATTACTTCGCTGCCATGAAAAAGTTCATGGAAAAAAATCCGGGGAACCTCTTTGCGGCTTCGTTTGAAATTGACAAATTAAACACTGCAAAAAAATGTCTTGAATGGCGTGATACTCTGGCTGCGGCGGGATGGACTAAGGAAGCTCCGGCGCCTACTGAACGCACTAAGGCCCTGTGCGGTATTGAAGAATTTTTTGATGACAAATGTGCGGGTCAGGAGCTTTGGGAGCTTGTTGAGGCGGTTCGTGGTGGATGCCCGCTGCCTGAGCTTGAGCTTATTGTTCCTTCTTATTACGAGGATTTTTGTCCTGCAGAAGTTGCTCTGATTAAAGCTCTTATTGAGCGTGGTGTTGATTTTACGGCAGAGGAAGTAGAGCCGGGTCAGAATAATATTGCAAAAATCTATTCCGTGCTGCAAGGCAAGACCGGCATTGAACTGGATACTTCCGATGATTCTTTTGAAATCTGGAACTTTGCCGAGCGTGATGAAGCTGTAAAATACTTGAGTCTTCTTGATGCTGCAGATTTTGATGTATGGATAAACGCCGACAGCAAGGAGTTTGATAACTGGCAGAAGCTCGAAGGCAAACGTCTTAGTGGTTCAAAGATCAGCGGCATTCCCCACACTGCCCAGCTTTTAAATATTGCCCTTACAATTTTTGAACGCCCGCTTAATGTTTATAATATTGTTGAGTGGTTGAATACGAGTCCCAATCCTCTGACGCCAGGCTTTAGAAATGCGCTTGCTTATAAAATCTGTTCTTCTGGCGGATATTACAATGATACATGCCGTGGCTATATTGAAAAATATGTGACAGAATATCCCGACAGCGCAGAAAAGATTCAGAAGTTTCTGCCAGATATTAATAATCCTGTGTTTGATGAAGGCGAGGTTGAAGTTGCGGCTATAAGGGAGTTTGTTGAAAACCTGAGCGCCTGGTGTTTGCAGAGGCTTTCGCAGAATAAAGAGGGGGACCCTGCGGTTGGGCAGCTGGGGTTTGTTGTAACTCAAGGACAGAATCTGCTGCTGCTACTGGATGAACTTGGTACTGATACAATTCCTTACGAAGACATTGCAAGAATTACTTCTGCCTTTACTAGTGATCAGACTATGACACAGTATGAAGCGCAGGCCGGTTCTAAAAAAGTTATTACTTCTTATGCCGACTTTTGCGACCCTGCCGAAAAAACTGTCTGGTGTGATTTTTACAACTGCGGTGACAGCGGAAAGCTTACATATTCCTTCCTTGTTCCTGCAGAGTACGAAGCCTTTAAGGATAATTTGCAGCTTTGGGATACCGGGCGGGAACGAGCCTACCTTAAAAATCTTTTGCTTACCCCCTTTGTCAAAACCCGCAAAAAGCTTGTACTTGTAACGCTGGATAAGATTGGTTCCGAAGCGGCTCCCAAAAGTCCTGTCTTTATTCAGCTCGAAAAATATTTTGCAGACAAGGAAAAGCCAAATGAGTTTGAAAAGAATAAGCTCAAGCCGTTTGTAAAACAGATTAAGCTTGATGACTCCCTATACAAAGAAGTTCGTAAAGTCGACAACCGCATGGAAAGTGAGCAGGAGTATGTAGACATAAAAAATACGGACTATATTAAAAAGAACTGGCCGGATCATCAGAGTTCCTCTCATCTTGAAAGCTTAATGCCGTGGCCGCTTGAATATGTTATTAATAATTTTGCGGGCTTTACTGCTAATGCAGTTTCTTCTTTAAATGATTTATTCACTGTAAAAGGAAACGTAGCTCATAAGGTTATCCAGATTCTTTTTGGGCCGGTAGAAGGGGTTGCTCAAAGTGGAACCCCGGATTATATCAAAAAACAGATAGAAGAACGCTTTGAACAGGTTTTTGAACAGACTTTGCAGGCAGAGGGTGCTATTCTTCTTACAAAGGATAACAAAGCAGAATTAAGGCAATACAAAAAAGATTTGAAAAACTGTCTTGATGAACTTTTAAAAGGAATTGCTGCAAATAATCTTGTAGTGTATGCCTGCGAAAATGAGATGGGTTATTTACAAGAAAACGACCAGATTGTACGTCATGGAAAAATTGATAATCTTGATATAAAAGCCTTTGTGGATATGATTCTAAAGGACAAGGATGGAAATCTTTTTATCTTTGATTTTAAATGGTCATCCGTAAAAAAATATACAAAGAAACTCAAAGAAAACAAATCGGTTCAGCTCACCTTGTATAAAAAACTCATAGAAAATGAGCTTAAGGCTAATGTAAAAGGTGCTGCTTACTTTATTATGCCTGATGCAAAATTTCTTTCATGCTATCAATTTGCAGGTGACTTTAACTTTCAGCAGATATTTATTGAACCGGAACGAAAACCCGCAAATCTTCTAAAAGAAGTACAGAATACCTACGAGTTCCGTAAAGGGCAGATTTTTGACGGACATCTGGAAGAAACAAGTAACTGGGACGAAGGTACCATGGAATACGAAGGGCTTATTACAGATAAAGGCCTCATTCCTGTGGATTTTTATGAAAACAAAACGGAACATGTGTTTAGAAAAAACGGGGCGTATCCAGATCCAAATATGGATCTTTTAAAGGACAGAAAGTAGGGGGGAGCAAAAATGAAAAATGTAAAATATATTAGTGCCAGTGCAGGTAGCGGAAAAACTTACACTCTTACCTTAGCTCTTACAGACGCGGTTAGGAATGGCGATGTTGAACCCGAAAATGTAATTCTTACAACCTTTACAAAAGCCGCCGCTGCAGAGTTTAAAGCAAAAGCAAAAGCAATGTTTTATGAAAACGGACTTTTGGAACAGGCAGACCGTCTGGATCAGGCCTTGATTGGAACAATCCATAGTGTTGCTCAGGCTATGATTATTAAGTACTGGTATGTACTTGGCATAAGTCCTCAGATTAATCCTATGGCAGAAGAAAATCAGCAGTTTTATAAAAATCAGTCGCTGATAAATCTGCTTGATGAAGAAGACCAGACTTTTATTACTGATTTTGCAAAAGAGTTTTCTTTGCCGGATTGGGATTTCTGGAAAGGTGATTTATCTAAAATTACTGATTATGCAACAAACTACGGTATTACAGATTTTACTAACAGTATCAAATATTCAAAAGACGTTACAAAGAAATTTCTTCATGGCGAACATCACATTAAAGTTAATAAGGATGCCCTGAAAGATTTGCTTGATAAGGCCCAGACAATTAATGAAGCTACCGAGTCTGATGAGCAGGAAGAACTGCGTTTTTTGATAAACACTCACAAAAGATATCTTAGTCAAAGAGATGCTTCTTCGTTTGCATATGCCAAAGAAGTTCTTGAATTACTTGGACAGATTAACTTTACAGAAACAGAAGATGATGTAAATGATATTGCCGCCAGCCTGAGTGATTTATATGCAACAGAAGAAGTACACTCAAAAGTTGACGCTTATATCGACTGGATTTTTAAGCTTGCGCAGAAATGGGCCGGACTTTATAAAGATTATAAAAAAGAAAATCAGCTTATTGACTTTAATGATATGGAGCAGATGTTCTACGAATTACTGCAGAATGACAAGGTTGCAGCAGATATAAAAGCAACTTACAAATATGCTTTTGTAGATGAATTCCAGGACTGTTCTCCAATGCAGGTTAAGATTTTTGACAAACTGTCGCAGATTGTAGAACACAATATCTGGGTGGGCGACAAGAAGCAGGCTATTTACGGCTTCCGCGGTTCCGATGCAGCCCTTACAGAATCTGTTATGAATATTATTCAAGACAATAAAAACAAGGGTTTGGATGGATGTTCTACAGATATTTTGGGTAACAGCTGGCGCTCTGTTCCGGAAATTGTAAATTTTACGAATGCGGTTTATGAAAAGATTTTTAACAAAACGACCAAAGAAGAGAAGGATGAAGTTCATCTTGAGCCGGTAAGAAAGGATCATGGAAAAGTTGGATTCTGGTGGCTTACAGAAGGCCGGGCAGAAGACCGCGCAGTTAGTATTGCTGCAAACATTATTGATTTATTGAACAAGGGAGAAAAAACATGTGATATTGCGGTGTTGGGAAGAAACAAAGATCATTTCACAGGGATTGCAAATGTGCTGCGGGAACATGATGTTCCTGTTTACATTAATGAAGACCAGATGTCTGGTACTTACACAGTCAGGCTTGTAATTGCAATTTTGCAGCTTATAGAAGATGAAAGCGCAGAATATCCAAAAGCACATATTGCTTTTTTGACAGAGCCCGGCCACAAGCTTGAAGACCTTATTGATGACAAGCTGGCCTTTAATTCCAAGGGTGATAAAGACGCCGGCTTCTATGATGACATTCCGCTTGTAAAAAAAGTACTTGAAATTCGGGAGCAGTACAAACTTCAGTCTATTTCGGCAATGGTGCAGGGACTCATTATTGAACTTGATTTATTCAATGTTGCAAAAAAACTTAATGATGCTGCCGATTCTTCAAAGCTTCTTCATGCAATTATTGATTCTGCGGCTGCCTACGAAGATAACTGCGTAATGATGAATCTGCCTTCTTCAATTACTGGCTTTATTGAATATATCAATCAGAATGAAATTTCGGTTTCGGGGGCAACAGAGGGAGTTCAGTTTTATACCTTCCATAAGTCAAAGGGCCTGGAATGGAAAACTGTTATTGTTTTGAGCTGTGATTATAATTATTGGGATGAGCACAGAATGCTTAAACGCGAATACTTTGGAGTTGATTTTGTAAGACTTGCGGCTCCTACAAAAGAAAACCTGTTCCCGGAAGTTGTTATAAGTGTGCTTCCAAATATCTTTGGTCTAAAAAAAGCTTCTCCAGAATGGCTTATACCAATTCAGAATACAGACCGATATTCTTTTATCAATACAAGGCTCAAAGAAGAAATGAAGCGCCTTTTTTATGTTGCCATGACCCGACCAAGAGACAACCTTATTCTTGCTCTTAATGGAAAGGGCAAAAATCCTAAGCCTATCGAATCGTTTGTAAGAATGGGCTTTCAGTTTACTGGTGATTATTCCGGTGACTTCTGTGATTTGTTTGACGCTGGAGCTCCAGCAGAACGCTTTCCCAATGTTGATCCTGATATTGAATACGAGCATGATAAACCAAAAAAACTGTTGATAAAACTGGAAGGCAAACAGGAAAAAGATGTTCCATCCCGAGAGCTACAGCCAAGCGGTATGCCTGGTGGAGATGTTCAGGCAGAATTGATTGACTGCGGGGACCCTATTTCTGTTACTGGCTCTTGTGATACCTCCGTTCTTGGTACCTGTGTTCACGACATCTTCTGTGTTGCAGATAACAAGACTGATGAAGAGATTGCTGATATGGTTAAGGTTTATGGTTTTGAAGAAAATCTTCCTGCATGTGGTGAAATCAAGGCCTCGTGGTGTGCTCTTACCCATTGGTTGCAGTCGTCTTTTGGCCCCGCCCAAAAACAATACCACGAATTACCATTCAAACACCAGTTGGAAAACGGTCAGATAGTAACCGGAAGCATAGACTTTGTCTGGGAGACTGCTGAGGGTTGCCTTGTAGTGGATTACAAAACAACAAAGACCAACCGCGATGCCCTGCTAAATAAAGGCACAGACGTTTACGTTGGTAAGTACAAGGGCCAGATTGAATGCTATGAGCAGGCATTGGTGGCTGCAGGTAAAAAAGTTCTTGGTAAATACTTGTACTATCCGATGGTGGGCGTGCTGGTGAAGATGTAATTTTTTTTATAATTATCACCAAATGAGAGTCTTAACACCTATATTATATATAGAGGTATTTTTTGGTGCTAAAACCCTTTCCCGACATACATTTTTCAATTCATTCTATTCTCATAAAAAAGCTGGCAGAAGCCGGGCTTGATTTGAAAAAGGCATTTTTTCATTGGATTTGCAGGGGGGCGGCAGAAGCAGAGGAAACTGAGAGTGATAGTTATGATCAGATTTTCTGGCTGGAATCTCCAATTTCTAAGACAGATTTTCCTGAAGGAATTGAATGGCGCGATGTTCGCGATTATGCAGAAGCTTTGCCGCTAAAAAAGAAATCACTCAGTCAGACAGAAAACGAAGAATATAAAATCCTGCGTATGGAAACTGCGGAAACTTTGTTTGACCGCTTTTTGCACGAGGGGCTTAACAATGAGCAGAAGACCCTGGTGGAGGATGTCTGGAATCAAACCTACAATTCATTCCCTCAGGTCGATTATAAAAATTTTGATTATTCGCTTTACGGATTTTCTGAAACTTATAACGGCAAGCCTTTTGTTTTTCATGAACAGCAGACAAAAGGAATGGCCTTTCTTTGTACAAAAGAAAACGGGCTTCTGGCTTATGATGTAGGAGTTGGAAAAACTGCAACAGGAATTGCTTCTGTAATTTATCAGATGCAGCATGGCAAGTGTGAGCGTCCGCTTATAATTGTGCCAAAGGCTGTTTATTCAAAATGGGTGCATGACATTAAAGAACTGTTTCCGTGCATTCCGCTTAATGAACTTGAAAACTTGAATAATGATGTTATTGACCGGCTTCGCATGGATTCGGTTTTTGCTGATGACAACGAAGGATTTTTACTGCCAAAGAATTCTATTTCTGTCTGCACTGCCGAAGGAACAGAAAAGATTCTTTTTAATGAAAACAGTTGTGATTATTTGCGTCAGAGTTTTCGTCATATTCTTACAAAAGAAAAAGTTGAAGAAGCTTTGATTCCGCCAAAAGAACTTTCGCTGGAGCAGTTTGTTTATGCAGAAAAACTTGGAATAGATCTTTTGCTGGTTGATGAAGCTCATCGATATAAAAATCTCATAAAAAGGGTAACAGGCTGCGGGCATTCTGAATTTACAAAGCTTGGTTATGGAGAGCCGTCTGTAAGGGCAGTAAAGATGTTTGCACTTACGGAATATATTCATCATGTGAGCAATGGGAAAAATGTATTTTTTCTTTCTGCAACGCCTTTTACAAATTCTCCTATGGAAATTTATTCAACGCTGCTTTTTATTGGTGGGGAAGAGCTCAGAAAAATTGGTTATGAAAATATCAACGACTTTTTGAATGAGTTTGCAGAAATAAAAATTGAATGGTCGGTGAATAATAAAAATCAGGTTGTGCGTAAAACCGTGATGAAAAATTTCCGGTCGCTTGATGCCCTGCAGCATCTTATTCAACATTATATTGATAAGGTAGATGCCGAAGAAGCAAAAATCAACAGACCGCAGAAAGAAACTCATGTTGTAAAAATTGAAATGACAGATTTACAAAAAGAGATGTACGATTATGAGATTGAACAGATTTCCGAAACAAATCAACTTGGAAAAATCTTTGCCGGAATGAATGCCATGCGCATGCTCATGATTTCTCCTGTGTTGGTAACAGGTCCTGCCGGTAAAATCAAAATTCCTCCTATGGACAAATTTGTTACTTCATCTCCAAAGCTAATGCTTGTATCCGCTGTGATTTTAAACGTGTACAAAGCAAGACCCGAATGTGGGCAGATTATTTATCTTCCTCGCGGTGTAAAGGAATCTTCATTGCTAAAGCAGTATCTGGAGCGGCAGGGAATCCCGGGAGAAGCAATTGCAATGATAAATTCCGGCACAACAGAAAAACGAAAACTCAAAATCACACAGGCCTTTAATGATCCTGATGCTTTACTAAAAATCCTCATTGGTTCAGAAACAATAAGCGAAGGTGTTGATTTAAACGGAAACACTCTTGTCTTGTACAACTGTATGCTCGGCTGGAATCCTACGGAACCTGTGCAGGTCGAAGGCCGTTTATGGAGACAGGGAAACCGTCAGAAGAAGGTACATATTGTTTATCCGCTTATGTATAATTCCCTGGATTCTTTGATTTACCAGAAGCACGACGAAAAGGCCAGCCGCATTGATGCTGTGTGGAGCTATCGTGGAGACAGAATCAATGTGGAAGAAATAAATCCCGAAGAGCTAAAGTTTGATTTAATAAAATCTCCGGAAATGAAGGCTAGCCTTGTCATAGAGCATGAGGCTATCCCTGTAAAACGCAAACTCAGAATCATAGAAGAAACCCGGGCTTTGATTACTCAGGCTCAGGGAAGATATTCAAGCATTGTAAAAGAAAATGCCGCATTGCAAAAGCAGATTGAAAAAAACGAAAATGATATTAAGGCCGTCGTTGCAATGAACAAAGACAAGCCCGAAGTCTTTAATTTTTTTGCACAGACTTTAAAAGATATGGCGACCAAAGAAATTGAAGAGCTCCAAAAGAAAATCGATTCCAACAACAAGAAAAAGGCCCGCATGGAAGCCAACATCGAAAACAAAATCAAGCTTGCCGGTGGCACTACAATTGAACAGCTTGATGAAGAGGAAGCCTCCTTAAAAAACCAGCTCCTGATTATCCAGGGCAAAAAAGACAAACTGGTCCAGTTGTACACCGCCCAATACCAGGCCGAAAGTCAGACAAAGCTTCACAGCGTAGATGCTGTTGTTGAGGAATTGACGGGGAAGATTTTGGGATGTGATTAAATTATCATGAAATGAGAGCGCGGAATTGTATTGTTATAGGTAATTGATTTTTGTGGAGGTCAATATGAAGTTTTATTTACCCGTAGGATTAGTTATATTGGTTTTGTTGTTCGTACCAATTCCTGCGCTTGCAGTTGATATTTTTTATTTGCTCACATGGATGTTTGCTGCGTTCATTCTTTTTACAGAAATTAAATATGGAAACGAGTTGAGGTCACTACCCAGATTATTGCTTTTTGCCGGTCTAGTGATTCTTGCGGTTTCAATATCATTTACAAGAGCAATCCTAAATGACGACAGGAGCGTTCTCTACAAATATATATCCGTATTAAACTATAATTTCATCGTAAATATTTTTACAGCAGTTGCAATCATGAGTACGTTGTTTGTCTTGACAAACATGGGTGTCAGTAGAATAGTCGTAGTCGCTTTGAATTTTTCTTTGGATACTATGTCTCAGCGATTATTTGATGTAGATAATGAACTTAGCAAAGGAGTCATTTCCCCTGAAGAAGCTGCCCAAAAGAAAAAAGAGATCCAGCAGGATATTGATTATTGCAACAGTATGGAAGGCGCCGCAAAGTTTCTGACAGGTACAGCAAAGGCTCTGATTTTTGTATATGTTGTCTCTTTGTCTGGAGGCACCCTTTTCGGAATTATTTACAACGCGCAACCCTGGCAGGAAGCTTTACTGCAGTATTCTTTCCTGGCACTTTTGAATGTAATTCTTTATACAGTTCCACTGATTATTCTGGATATTACAGCTATTCATGATATTCAACATTAAAAAAGAGGAAATTGATATTACAAGTAAAACAACAGTCTCTAGAGATATAACTATGGAAAAATCTTTATTATTCTATTCCCCACCAAGAATGTAAAATATGGGATGAAAGTTTGTAACCCACACCGTCCTCCCAATATTTATCTTTTCCTTCATCTCTTATTGCTCTTAAAAACCAAGAATCAACACAGACTACTGATTTATAACCATCTTGGTTCACGGGATTTCCATAAACTTTAGAGAGATTTTCTTTTTTAGAGGAACCATATATAAATGTATTTGTGGACAAATCTTGTACATATAGATCTCTCGTTACACACTCATCTTTATATCTGACTCCAAAATTTTTTGGTGTTTTTAATACATCATTTTTCCATTGATCAATATCTTTATAATCAGCTTTTCCATCATATAGAAGTTTTACTTTCTCTTTTCCACCTTTATATATATCAATAAACAAATTCATAAAAAGAGTAAGATTAATATTATCCATGAATTCTTGTGCTGCAAGCGTTCTCTTTCTTAATTCTTCTCTTGTAAGGTTGCCATATTGAGCAAAATATTCTAATGAAGTTTCTTGAGTCATATTAAATACCTCTTTTCTTTGATTCGTTATTCCCTTTACTACGTCTATATATTGTATTAATCCAGATTTTAATTCTGGTTCAAATTCCCTTGTATGTAATTGCTGAAGCCAAAACAAAATATCCTCTTTATAAGAAAGAGATATATATCTTTTATTTTTTATAAGGTTATTTAATTCTTGTTTTGAAATAGAGTTTTCGGAGGGTTTTCTGCCATCAGGAGTTAGATAAACTACTAATATTTTCTTAATATTTGAATAATTGTTTTCAACAAAAGAAATATAATCAGATATTTGTTTAAATAAATCTTTAGCATTGATTTTGTTTTCAAGTATTATCAGATCGCTCTCGGTTTCAATAAATAAATCCATGCGACGGGCTTCATCTGTTGATGTTTCTCTTTTTACAGAAACAATTGAGGATCCTATTACCCCTAAATGTTTTTCTTTTAAGATAGATAGAAACTTCTCTCCATATTCTGGGTGATGATGTTTTTCCGATGAATCAAGGAGAAATCCTAAAATGTTACTATGTTGATTCTCAAGATGATGACGATTCATAATTTCTGCAATATTCATCGTTCCAGGTGATTCTTTTCTTTTTGTTTTTACATTTGAATTTATCTTTTGCACGGAAAAACAAATTTCTTCAAATATTTTATGATTATTATTCATATTTAAATATAATAACACATAATAATTGGTTTTGTGGGAAAAAAATAACGGCAAAGATTACTATCATGAAATGAGAGAGATGGAATGTATATTGTATGTTATGAACTATTCAATTCACAAAATAATCAAGGAGGAAAAATCCCAAAATGAAACGTCTTTTATGGCTCGATGATTTCCGAAACCCAAAGAACTATCTTACTGGCGATTATGATATCGCTTGGGTAAAAAGCTATGAGGAATTTTGTAGTTATATTATTGCCAACGGTCTGCCAGATATTATCTGTTTTGATCACGATCTGGGGCAGGGAAAATCTGGATACGACTGCGCTAAGTTTGTAGTCTCCTACTGCCAAGCCCACAATCTTGATATACCGGAATTTGATATTCAAAGTTCAAATACAGTTGGCAAGGTGAATATCCGAAGCCTTTTGAATAACTGGCATAGGGTGTTTATTTCACAGGAGGAACATAATGGCAAATCCAATTGAAAAAAAGCAAATGCTTTTGGATGCTCTTAAGAGTACATTCACACAGCCCGAAGACATTGTAAAAAAATATATTAAAAATCTCGATGAACATGAAATTATAAAAGCATTCAGAGAATTTTAAATACTGGGGAGCGAGCTGCAATTAAACCACAACTTTAATGCGCTGCCATCCATATCACATTATAATCAAATAAAATTTCTCAAAAAAATCACAAGAATATCACGAAATGATAGCGCAGCCAACTATATTTATATGGGTAGAATGCGAGGTGAAATTATGAAAGAACAGATGAAAGAAGAACAGAACGAACTTAAGAATCCTAAGAAAATCAGATGGAACATTTCGATGGCTATGTCATGTGTTTTTGGGGCACTGTGGAAATCTAAACTCAAAATTAAAAAATCAAAGAAGTATGAAACAGCCATGGAACGCCTGAAGGACCTTTATAAACTCACCCAAACTCAGGTCTGGATTTTGTGTCTTGTTTGCGAGCATTTTGTGGAATGTGATGACACTACTTCTCTTTCTGATATTTCAGAGGCGCTAAATGTTCCGGCAATGACTATTATGAGCTGGAAAAAAGATATAGAGAAAATGGCAGAAGACGGCTTTTTTGAATGGCGACGAAACCGCAAGGATGTTATACCGGTAACAGAGTTCAATGATTCTCTTTATTCTAATACCCAGTTCATTCCTCAAAAGAAAAAGGAAATGGACGAAATTGACTTCCTTAAATATTTTGCCGACCGTTATGAATCTCGCCGTGGAGAAGACATGAGCGAGCATATGATTTTCCGTGAGCTTATGGGCTATGAAAGAAGAAGCAGAAATCTTGAAATGATAAAACGCGTAAAAGCCGAACTTGATGATGCCCATAATCGCTTCTTTCTTTATGATGTCGCAAGTGATGTTATAGATGGCGGGCTTTCAAATCTTAATGAAACCATCTCTGATCTCTACGATGGCGGAAGACGATACACAGTTGCAACCCAGATGATGGAAGAGACTCATGAACTTTTTAAGAAAGGACTCCTTGAATTTGAAACAAAGGGAAATCTTTCTGATGCCGCAGTCACTCTCACCGATAAAGCCAAAAAGCTCGTGTTTGGGGAGAAGGCTTTTTTGTTCGAAGAAAAAATCAACGAAAAAGACCTCATCAAAGTTGGCGACATCAAAGAAAAGCGCCTCTTTTACAGCCAGCAAAACCAGAAGGAAATTGACCGCCTCAAGAATGCCCTGCAGGAAGATAAGCTCAAGGGCATCCAGAAGCGCCTCAAGGAAGATGGGTTGCCTGTTGGTGTGGCTGTGCTTTTATATGGGGCACCCGGTACCGGCAAAACTGAATCCGTAATGCAGATTGCCAAGGAAACCGGACGTGCCATTGTTCACGTTGATATCTCCGAAGCAAAATCAGCCTGGTTTGGCGAAAGCGAAAAGCGCATCAAAAAGATTTTCACCAGCTACAAAAATGCTTGCGAAATTGCAAAAAAGAAGGGCGAACTCATGCCAATTTTGTTGTTCAACGAAGCCGACGCCCTCATCTCAAAACGAAAGGACGCAAACTCCGGTAACTGCGCCCAGACAGAAAATGCAATCCAGAACATCATCCTCGAAGAACTTGAAAACCTTCAGGGTATTTTCATTGCCACTACAAACCTTGCAACCAACATGGATACCGCTTTTGAACGTCGCTTCCTTTTCAAAATCAAGTTTGAAAATCCGTCTGTGGAATCAAAAACTTCCATCTGGATGAACAAGCTCTCCTGGCTCAACAAAGATCAGGCCACACAGTTTGCAAAGGATTACGACTTTTCCGGCGGCCAGATAGACAACATCGTCCGCAAGGTCGCCATGAACGAAGTTATTACAGGCGAACGCCCTGCCATCTCCGAGATTCACGATATGTGTATGACCGAAAAAATCGAAAATCCGGACGGGGCCAGGAAGATGGGATTTTGTTTGTAGGGGGAGGGGTGAAGTGCCAAAACGCCGAATGAAAAACGGCCAAAACGCCAGGTAAAAATACGCCAAATCGCCAAATAAAAACTTGCCAAAACGCCAAATGGAGTATAGAATATAATTATGTATAGACCAAGACTTGCAGATAATATTCTAGCCCGTAAATTGAAAGGGAAGGGTGCTGTTCTCATTCAAGGCCCTAAATGGTGTGGTAAAACAACAACCGCAGAACAAATGGCAAAAAGTATTTTATATATGTCGAAGCCCGAGGATGTTAAAGCAAATCTTGTAGCTGCAGATATACAACCCTCAACACTTCTTGAAGGAAAAACTCCACGACTTATAGATGAATGGCAGATTGCTCCAAAGCTTTGGGATGCAGTTCGATTTGAAGTTGATCACAGAAACAAACAGGGACAATTTATTCTTACTGGTTCTGCAGTTCCTCCGGATAACGATGAGATATTTCATACCGGGACAGGCCGTTTTGCCTGGATAAAAATGCGTCCAATGACATTGTTTGAGTCTGGTGAATCAACGGGCGAAATCAGTTTAAAGGAATTGTTCAAGCAGCCAAAACAAATCCTTGCCCAAAACAAACTTGATGACTTAAGTAGACTTGCTTTTTTGATTTGTCGTGGTGGCTGGCCTGGCGCTCTTGATATGGAAGATGATATTGCTCTGGAACAGGCTTTTGATTATTTTGATGCCATTGTTAATTCAGATATATCAAGAGTCGATAATGTTCAGCGAGATTCAGAAAGAGCAAAGCGGCTTATGAAATCTTATGCACGTCATCAAGGAACTCAGACTGCAAACACAGTTATTAGAGATGATATACTTGCTAATGATGCCGAATCTCTTACCGAAGATACTGTTTATGCATACACAACCGCCTTGCGAAAAATATTTGTAATAGAAGATATGCCCGCCTGGAATCCAAACCTCCGCTCTAAGACAGCAATCCGAACTTCCGATACCCGCTATTTTATTGACCCGTCAATTGCAACTGCAAGCTTAGGTCTTGGTCCTGAGGATCTTATAAAAGATTTAAACACAATGGGTTTATTTTTTGAAACCTTGTGTGTTCGTGACCTTAGAGTTTATGCTGAAAGTCTTGATGGTCAGGTGTATCATTATCGTGATAAATCAGGGCTCGAATGCGATACTGTAATTCATTTACGAAACGGATCCTTTGGTTTAATTGAAATAAAACTTGGCGGCGACACCCTTATAGAAGAAGGTGCCCAAAATCTAAAAAAGTTCAGCACCAAAATCGACACCAAAAAAATGAAGGAACCGTCTTTCTTAATGGTTCTCACCGGAACTGGCAAGTTTGCATACCGCAGAGAAGATGGCGTTTATGTTGTGCCGGTGGGATGTTTGAGAGATTAAGCGAATGATTTACATAACCGGCGACACGCACAACACAACAGACATGTCTAATCTTTCAAGCCGAACTATGAAACTCTGCTGCATGGAGCAAGGCGTTGGTTTTCATGATATTACATATGCAATTGTTCTAGGAGATTTTGGTCTGCCCTGGAGCTCTGATTGTGAAATTGATGAGCGCGGTATTCATCCTGCCGATCATACAGACAGATATCTTCTCAAATGGTATAACCAGAAGCCTTTCAAGGTGCTGGCAGTTATGGGTAATCATGATAATTATTATGTAATCGAAAAGCTGCCGGAAACGCGGTGAGATTTATGAAATTGAAGGCAATCGCTTCCTTGTTCTAGGCGGTGCAATGAGTGAAGATAAGGCGTGGCGTGTCCCACATGAATCCTGGTGGCCCCAGGAAGAGTGGAATGAAGAAGAGAAGACCTCTTGCCTGGAGAAGATTGCGGAGTGTGGTGGCAAGTTTGATTATGTACTGTCGCATACTGGACCTAGTAAAGGCATAGCAGAAACAGATGATTTTTTCAAAAATGAAAAGAACATGAAGGAACTATTGAAAGATTCAACTGTGGGGTTCAATGATAAAGTTGATGAGATGATTGAATACAAGAAATGGTTCTTTGGGCACTGGCATAGTGATTGGGGATGGGAGAACTTTTCAGGAAGCAAATATGTAGCGTTGTATCATCAGGGGATGATGATTTAATGCAAAAAAAATAAAAGTTAAAGGATATAAAAATACAAGTTCTTTCATTTTATTTTCTTTTTTTACCCTTCTTATGATATAATTATATTATATTTTTGGAGGTCATAAATATGTTTGTTTTAGAAGATGCAACTATTGAAACATTAGAAAGATTAGTTCCCAATTATGAAACTGTGGAAATTCCAGATACAATAGAAATTGTTATGTGTGGAAGCGGTTGTATGGATTGTTCTGCAATGTGTGAAAATGATTGTTCAGATTCTTGTTCTGGTTGCAAGGAAGATTCTTAGGATTTGCTTTACTAAGTATTAAAAATCAGATTTATGGGTTCAAATAAAAAACGTTTTCATCCAGTATTATGTGTAACACATAGGTGTAATTTAAATTGTCTTTATTGCTATCAGAAACATGATAATTCAGATATGTCTTTTGAAACTGCTAGAAAATGTATAGATTCGATTTTTAAGAATTCCCTAGAAAAATATGATGAGATAGAAATCGGTTTAATAGGAGGTGAACCCCTTCTGAGATTTGATCTAATACAAGAAATCTTTAATTATACACAGCAATATAATAATATTTGTAATTATTATTTCTTTGCTACAACAAATGGAACTTTTTTGACTGATGATATGAAAGAATGGTTTCAAACAAGGAAGAATAAATTTGTTTTAGGATTAAGTCTTGATGGTACTCCAGAGACACATAATCATAATAGATCCAATTCTTTTTCTAAAATAGATATTAATTTTTTCACTAAAAACTGGCCATTTCAAGGTGTAAAAATGACTCTAACAGACTTTTCTCTTGAGAATCTGGCAGAGAATATAAAATATTTACATTCACAAGGTATCAAAAATATTACTGGGGCTAATCTCTATGAAGGAGCATTTAATTGGAATCAAGAAAAATACATAGAATTATTAATTCCCCAATTAGAAGACTTAGTTCAATTTTATGTAGAAAATGATAATCTTCCAATAGTCCAGATGTTAAACAAACATATAGATTCTTGTGAAAATACAAAGAAAATTAAACATAAATATTGTGGAATAGGAACTGGTACCATCTTTTATGATACTGATGGAACCAAATGTCCATGTGGTTTTTTTACTCCAATGACTTTTAATAAGGAAACATTAGAAGAAGTCAAGAAAATAGATTTCTCCATTGATGATGATTTTGTAGATAATGATTGCTTTGAAAACTGTTATATTCAACCAATTTGTCCAAATTGTGCTGGGAATAATTATCTTACTTATCATTCTTTCAATAAGAAAGATAAATCAAAATGTCGAATTCAGAAACTGATATCTCTTTATGCTTCAGATTTACTAATAAAACGAATGATTAAAAATCCTGAAAAGTATTCTGAGATACAAAAAATAAAAACTCTCAAAGCGGCTCGAAAAATTAAGGAATTATATCTTCCAGAATTTGATCAATACCGAAATAATTAAAACTCTTGAATAGTATTTGAGATCCTTCATTACTTTCCCGTACGTTCGAGTTTATCAGCTTTATCAAGAAGACTGTAATCAACTTTGACTCTATACCCAGCCATTTTTGCCATAACAGAGACATTGTATTTCCATCGTGTAACAAGCGATTCAGGTGCTAGAGGTTTTGCATAAGCCTTATTTTTGAAAACCCAATCAAGAACTCTCATATCCTGTGCAGATGAAAAAGTAACAACAGTTCTTTCATAGCCCTGCTCATCAACATCATCAATAAACTCTTGATCATCAGCCCAGTTTCCTAATTTGACATCTGGTACAGCATCTTCATAGAAAGCAATTTTGTATTTTCTTTCTGCATAGCGGGTAAATGCTCCAAAATGACTTTTCCCGGTATGGTTTTTGAATTCGTAATTTTCTGGTAATTTAAAAGGAATATTTGTATCAATAATGTCATACATATCATTAATATCATAAAGCCGAACTGCTTTCTTTTCACGAAGATATCCAAATAATAGGCTTTTCCCTTCATCAATCAATAACTGATAGGGTTCAACATGCAAAGAACTTTTTTCTAAATCTGGATCCCAATGATTATTTTGATAACGAAATCTTATAACATGATTCTTTGTAATTACATTACATATTTGGCTCCAGATTGTTGTATTAATTGGTCTTGTTGTATTTGTAGTTGGAGCTAAAGCTATTCTAGATAAAAGAGGAGAGTCTGCCTGAATCTTACAAACATTATTCAGAACCTTTTCTATCTCTTCATAAAAAGGTGTGTTATCAAAATATGTAAGTAAAAGTTTTGCGGCGGAAAGCATTTGTAAATTATTTGCAAGCATATCATCTACATAAGGGAATCTCCATGGGGCAGCATCTGGACTATAGAAATAACCTCCATAACGTCCCTCATACGTAAGAGGAGCACCCATGTTATATAATTCTTGGATGTCCTTATAAACCGTTCTTATACCACATTTTAATTCTTTGGCTATTTCGTCTGCTTTTGGTCGATTGTTATTTAGAATCATTTGATGAATCTTAAATAAACGTTGAATTTTATTTAATGAAGTTGTTGCATTTCCAAACATATCACACCATAAAATATTGGATTTTTTTTAAAATTTTTTTTTAGAACTGCACGTAGTATGCAGTTCTATATTATATACTCAAATCATACATTCGTAAATGTATGAATGTAAATATTTTTTTCAGGAGGCTGTTTATGAAGAAACAGTTTAGAAAGGTCGGTATTAGTTTTAAGTATCGAAATAAGAATTCAGATTTCGATGGGCTTGAGTTAAACATTAATTTTGATGGTAGTACATTGGAAGATGATAATACTAGTAATCAACAATTATCTTACGATGAACCAGATTTAATCGAGGAGGATACAAATGATGAGTAAAATCAACAAGGAATTCGACCGCATAGAGATGTACCAGAAAATCAAATACCCAATGTTGAGAGGCTGTATTGAAGATGGAGTTCTTATTCCGGAAGCTTATGAAAAATCTCCATTAAAGATGATGGTAATCTTAAAAGAACCATTTGATGCATGGGATGAAGAAACACAATCGCCAATTGGAGGAGATTTTTGTTTTGCAGATATTATACGTAATCTTGAAGATGAATATAAAAAGGGTTTGAATAAAACCTGGCTTAAGGTTGCAGCAATGGCTTATGCAATAAAGCATGGGATTCCTTATTCTGAGAATCTAACTTTAGAAATGGTTAGGGAAGGGCTATCTTGCATCTGCTGGATAAATCTCAGTAAGACTCCATGGAAAACCCAATCGGATGTTAAAGATAAAAACTATCTTTCTCGAGTAAAAGATTGGGAACCTGTTGTAAAGGAGCAGTTAAAATCTATTGATTATAATCTAATCCTTTATGGATATACCTGGGATTGTTCCTTATTAAATCCGATTGAACCTGATAAATGCTGGGATTATACCAAAGTTCACGATAAACAAGATTATACTTATTGTTCTGAATCTGGAAAAAAATATGGTATTCAAATCTTCAGGTATCAGGGTTCAAATAAAATTATCGTAAATGGTTATCACCCAGAATTGGGTAATAGTGCTGGTTGGCAAACTGATTTTATTCAGAACTATATAAATATGTATGGATTATAAATAAGCCATTTCGATAGATAGGAGATTATTATGTCAAACGAAAATTCTGGAATTTTAATTGTATTAGGTGCTATAGGAATTGCTGCTTTTGGCGCAATTGGAGCTGCTCTTTTTATGAACACAGAAACTGGAAGAAAGACAGATGCTAATCTATCAAATGCTTATAAGACTGTGAAAGAGAGTTTACCACAAACTAAAAGCTGTAAGAATGAACTCAGTACAAAGTGAATGAATTCTGGGGAAAAGTTTTTCCCCAGAATTATCACAGAATGATAGTATCCATGATTATCATAAAACAAGACAATTAATTAGGAGACAATCATATGTCAAAAAAAAGAAAAACCGAAGTTATTTTCATCAGAACAACATTCATGATTCTTTTGACTCTTATGGGTTTTATGGTTGGATTTGCAGTTGGCCGGACAATAAGTTCGGTTGAAGCGAATGGAAAAACTGTTGTTCCGCAAATACGAATTGTTCCAAAAGAATCGCAGAAAAGACAGAAACAATATGCAAGCTTTCTTCTAAACGAGCTATAAATCTGCAAACCAGAGGTATAATCATGTGTGTTTCATCAGTAAGTATGTTTGGCGGAGGGGGTATTGATCCCATCCTTGCCCAGCGATATGCAGTTCTTAATGAACAGCTCAGACGTAAGCGAATTGAAAAACAGAGAGGTGTTGATCCCCTAATAGGTGCTGACCATCCAAGAGTCGAGACTGTTGAACAGCCCGCGATGTCTCTGGAAGAGCTTCGTAAAATGTATGCAAATCCAATTCTGCAGCAGATTCCTATTCATGTTGCTTACAAGATTCTACAGCAGCTTTGTGATTCGGATGAGTCCTGGTATTTTCCTTATCGGCCGGTGGGGTGGTGGAGGGATAAGTCTAAGCTTTATGAATAATAATCCAGCCGCAACGCCAAATATGAAAGTGCCAAAACGCCAAATGTTAACTTTACAAATCAGTCGTTTTCTTCTCTTGCAGATTGTTCCTGATAACATTCTTATCTACAGCAAGTTTTTCTGCAGCCGCATTTACAGAACCATAAATTCTCACACCCTGTTCGGCAACCCAGGATTTGAACATTTTGTTTAAGTTTTTCCATGTCTGTTTTTTTATAAAATCATCGGAGAAAGTTTCTGGAGCATTATTTATTTCTTCTGTGAGATTTCTTTCCGTTATATAGTCCTGCCATTTTTCGATTGCGACATTTATATTCTTGTTTATTGTCTCATTGTCTGGGGACTGCCTGAAAACATTAACGTTAAAAGCATACAATTCTAAAAATCCTAATAGCTTGATAATATCTCTATAATTTCCATTGAGCGTATTATTCATAAGAACATCAATCAATCTTTTTTTGATAGAATCTTTTTGAGACGGAATATCATATTCTTCAAGCCAATTATATCCTGGAAATGCTTCTTTACTGGAACACTTCTGTTTATAATTTAACCAGATAATTGGCAAGCATTTAGAAATGAAATAAACATCTTCAGTTTTTCGTTCTTCAAAAGATTTTACTTTATGAGGCAAAAAACAAATTCTATCATAAAAATCGTCATACAAAGATTGCCTCAGTTCAGATATTGGTCTATTGCTGGAGCAGACCAAAACAAAATTTGATTCATAGGATTCTGTACTGCCAACTCTACAAAACTTATGATCCTCAATTCCTTTGATAAGCATTCGCTGAACTTCCTTACTTAAATCCTGAACTTCATCAAGAAACAAGCAGCCATTGTTTGCTTTCTTTATTTTGCCTTCGGTTGTTTTGTTAGCTCCTGTAAACGCACCTTTTTCATAACCAAATAATTCACTTTTTGCTAGTGCGGGTTCAAGAGTTCCGCAAGCAATAGAAACAAAATTTTTATCTGAAATATTAAGACATTTTTTAATATATTTTTCGACTATTGTTGTTTTTCCAGTTCCTCGTTCTCCAATTAAGAAAATTGGTCTTTTCATTGCTATCATATTACGGATGGTATCAAGTTCTTCCTGTGTGGAGAATACATACAAATCATCACATTTTGCTCTTGTATGTATTTTATCTTCATCTGTAAGAATCTCATTCTCGGCCCAATATGGGATTTCTTTATTCCCCTTTATATCAAAAGTTCTTATTACATACTGTTCAGGAGATCTTTCAAAATAAATATGAATTTCTTCTTCGGCTGTTTTATCGTTTTCAAAATAATAAATGTGTACAGGATTTTTTATAATGTCTCTAAATCTATCTTCTGTAATATAATCAAATTTTATTTCCGTATTCTCAGGAGGCAAGATATTCATTGTTTTAGTATAAATATAAAGCTGTTCTATTTCTTTGTATTTTCCTATTGATTTTAATGCAATATTTAGTTTAACTGTATCCGTTAGATTTCTATTGTTACCAGTTATGTTTTCGGGTTTATAAATTATTACAGAAGGTAAAGTATCAGCCATATAAATAATTATAAATCGTATGTGGAAAAGAATCAATATTTAGGTGTGTTAAAAAGCACTTTTTAGTGAATATTCTCACCTTGCAAATTTTCAAATTTTACACCTAACCCCTGTTTTAACCCCAAAAAATGCCCATTTTTCACAAATTTTCACTTGGCACGGAGCTTGCTATAGATTTGGTGTGGCAGAGATCACAAGAAGCTCAGGATGACGGAACTTCGTTCCACCTGTCGTTGGCGGGCCAAATCATCCGGCAAAAAACAATAAGAGGTACGAAATGGAAAATTTCGATTTAGGCAAAATTATGAAGGACGCTTGTGAAAAGGTTGAGAAGGAAACAGGACACATCAACATCATCATTGCGGGAAGAACCGGTGTTGGTAAAAGCACTTTGATCAATTCGGTTTTTCAGGGAAACATGGCTGAAACTGGACAGGGTAAACCTGTAACAAAGACTACTCGGGAAATTACAAAAGAAGGAATCCCTCTATCAATTTTTGATACCAGGGGCTTGGAAACAATTGAATACAAGGAAACAATCAGCGAGTTAAAGACTTTGATTTCTGAAAGACGAAATGAAACTGACTTGAACCGTCAGCTCCACGTGGCTTGGGTTTGCATTACCGAAGATTCAAGACGCGTTGAAGATGCAGAAATTGAACTCGTTGATATGCTTGCAGAATACATGCCTGTAATTGTTATCATCACAAAAGCAAGAGCTGATAACGGTTTCCAGAACGATGTAAAAAATTTGCTTCCAAAGGCAAAGAATGTAATCCGCATCAGATCGATTGGAGAAACCTTTGACGATGGAATAGAGCTTCAGCCTATGAATCTTGAAAAACTGATTGACTTAACACAAGAAGTAATTCCAGAAGGAAGAAGGAATGCTTTTGCTGCAGCGCAAAAGGCTTCTCTCAAACAAAAGGTTTCCAGGGCTCAGGGAATCATTGCAGGGGCAGCAACAGCAGCTATAACTGCAGGTGCAAGCCCAATCCCTTTTTCTGATGCTGCCGTACTTATCCCAATTGAAATTGGGATGCTTGCAGGAATCTCCAAAGTTTTTGGTTTAGATTTGTCAAAAGGACTTTTAGGCACCCTTGTATCTTCAATGCTTGGAACTTCGGCAGCTACTCTTGGAGGTAAAGCGATTGTTAGTGGAATCTTAAAATGCATCCCTGGAGCAGGAACAGTAATCGGAGCAGTGGTATCTGGTGCAACAGCAGGAACTCTTACGACAGCGTTAGGGGAACTGTATGTGGGAACTTTAAAGGCTGTTTTCAATGCTACAAAAGGTGAAGTTCCAACAGCAGAGCAGGTTGTTGCAGAATTCAAAAATCAGCTTGCAAAAAATAACTAACATTTCTGAGCCAGAGGGTCTATCCTCTGGTTTAGAATAGTTATAGAATGTAGGTAATGAGGACATTTTAGTTTTAGCAAAACGAGGTTAATTATGGCAAAGAATAAATTGACAGACGAAGAAAAGAAAGAAGCCGAAAATTATTTTAACAGTTTTAAATATCAGTCCTATTCAAAAGAAAACGAAGAGAAAGTCATAGAAAACGAAGAGCAAATAATGGCCAAAATGAAAGACTCTGCTCTTTCTAAATTCATGAAAGAGGTAAAAACTTTTTTCAGAATGATTAAAGCTTATTCAAAACGAGAGTATAAAGAAGTTCCTGTTTCAACTATTGTATCGATAATCATGACTTTGCTGTATGTTTTTTCACCGATTGATTTGATTCCAGATTTTCTTCCAGTTGTTGGGTTATTAGATGATGCAGCAGTTCTTAGTGCATGTGTAGCAACTTTTGCAAGTGCAACAAAAAAATTCGAAGAGTGGGAAGCTGCACAAGGCAAGGAATCTTAGACGTGAGTTCTAACAAATCCGGCTATTGGAAAGGGGTTGCATCAAGGCTGGCTTCTTTGGGTAAAATGGCCTTTAATATTGCGGCTCCTCTTGCTGTTGAAGCTGGCGTAGATGCCCTCATTTCCAAAGCTTGTGAAAAAATTGAATTACAATTAAAACAGCTGTACAGAAAAACAGCAATTAATTCCGGCATCACTTTTCTGATTAACCTAGTTGGAATTTTGATTCTGGCGCTGCGACCTTTTGGAGAAAAAGCATCTGCTATTGTTTCACTTGTTTGTTTTGCAGGGGCCACAATGTTCTTTTTAGTCAGGGTGATTTTGTGGTGCAGGTCTTATGGTTCGCAGACAGTTGGTGTTACAAAAAGTATCTGGCAAGAAAAAAGCCTCCAGAAAGGAATCGAAAAATATGTTCTTTCAAGCTTTCCATACATTGCGCTTACCTATACTGGTATTGATGTTGGGGCGGCCTATGTCCCAGCGTTGAAGAAAGTGCCGCGCATTCCTCAATTGATTGATTATTTTGTGAGGTATTTTTGGAAGAGGGTGGTGTTGTTTGCGGGGATTGTTGGTACTTATACAATTGTTGTTCTATGGATTGTTAAACCAGTTTTAATTCACAAGTACTGGTAATCTTTTCTTCAATCACACAAATCCCATGCGTCTTTCAGCAGGAGCGGTGTGGAGCTTTTCAACCTGACACATTTCGACGATGTCCTGGTAGGCGGGGCGAGTGCCGGAAATGATTTCTTTCATCTGGGCTTTGCGGACTATGTTGTCAATTTCGCCACCGGAAAAGTTGTAGGAGGCGGCAAGCTTTGAGGCTTTGTCTGGGGTGAGCCATGGAATCTTGTTTTTCCAGATGGCTTTTTTGGCTTCGACCGATGGCATTTCAAACTGGATCTTAAAGAGGAAACGGCGCTCAAAAGCAGGGTCAAGGTTGTCCACTAAGTTTGTGGTGGCTATGAGAATGCCGTCAAGATTTTCCATTTCTTCCAGGAGGATGTTCTGGAGGGCATTTTCCATCTGGGTTGTGTTACGATGACCAAGTTCCTGGCGCTTACTGAAGACTGCATCGCATTCGTTGAACAGGAGAATTGGGATACGGCCGTTTTTCATTTTGGCAGTCTGTTCGCAAAGAGTTTTGTAATCGGTAAAGATTTTCTTTACAAGTTTTTCGCTTTCACCAACCCAGCAGCTTTTTGTCTGCGAAATGTCCACATGCATAATTGCACGACCTGTCTTTTTTGCAAGCTGGTACACCGACTCTGTTTTGCCGCAACCAGGCTCTCCGTAAAGCATAACTGCAATTCCGCATGGAAGACCTTTTGCTTTGAGGCTTTTCTTGATGCGGTTGTAGCTGCTTTGTGTGAGAGACTTTGTGAGCTCGTCCATCTGCTTCTGGTTCTGCGCACTGTAGAACAGTTTTTTTGCCCTGATGTCTTCTGGCTTTTTGAGCTTGCTTTCGTCAATTCTGCAGGCATACAGCTCGTAATCTTCATCAAGGAAGAATTTTTTGCCTTCCTCTGTCAGTTTGATTTTGGCTTCTAACATGTTCCCTTTTTGATTGAATTCCACAAACTTGTGCTGCATGAAGCAGTGCTTTTCGTCAAGAAATTGTCTTGCAATTCTAAAGCGTTCATTGCCATCGTAGATATCCTCAATTGTAGAAAGCAGGTAAGAAGGCATGCCGCTTAGGCTGTCGTTACAAAGATCGTAGAACATAAAGCGGGTTTTGTCGTCCGCAAATTTTTCTTTGCATCTGATAACAAGGGGAAGAGACTCATTGCGTTGTTCGATCTGAAGAAGCTGTTCTACCAGTTCATCACAAGAGTCTTCGGTATACTTGCGACCTTCGTAACGGTTTGCCATTTTTGCCAGGAAATCAAAGTAGTTCTTTTCCAGCTGAATGGTATATGGAACCGGTTCATTCTGAAGAACATGTGCAATTACTTCGGCTGTAACGGAAAAAGTGGAATTGCTGTGAGAATATTCAATCAGATTTCGACTTTCCAGATCGAGGAAATCAGAATGCATTGCGGCAACCTTAAGGACATTCACATCCAGGAAATTTGCGAATTCGCTGATGGGGATCTTGTCGTTGTAGTTGTCATTGAAATGCTGGTAGATGCCAAAGCACATAATCCAGCTCTGAGTTTCGGTGGTGCCGAAATATTCGTTAAGACGCAAGAGCGTTGTCTGATACAGAGTTGTGTGTTGTGGTTTCATACGGCAGTTTACAATAGAGTCTCCCAGCCCGTTGATGTGGTTGAGTACGTTCCAGCGGATTGTGTTTTTCTTGTCCATGTCCGATCCTCCTTAATGCGATCAACATTGTCAGTGTTCCTCGCTGACACCTGAATTTTATACCCACATTATTTTTTAAATGTGACCCTGTGGATGTTTTTTGAGAAAAATATACAATACGGATTTATAGCCGCCATGTAAATTTGAATTCGGTAAAGATTTGAACGATTTCTGCAAAAGAAAGATTATCTGGAATGCGCTTCCATTTTTCAATTGCATTTTGCATTAGCTTTTCATCAGTGCAGTGGAAAACTAGTTTGTCTATTCCAAGTACATCTGCAACATAGATTTGTGCAAGATAGATAAGTTCCTTGTTATTACGCATGTTGCCGCAGCCCCAGTTTCCGGTGTGAACTTCAGAGAATGGAATTTTGTCTTTTTGTCCCCGCTTTATAATTCCGCCAAAGCCTGCGAAAAGTGTGTACAACAGGAATATAATTTCTTTTGGTTTATAAACCTCGTCACCGCCATAAGGTGCCATCATCGAAATAACGTTATTTCTTTTGTCCCATGTTACGAAATCCTTTTGCCCATTGCAAATACTAAGCCATTGAGGAATACCTTCAAAAAGAATTGGTTTTAGCATGGTTTTATTGTCTTGTAAGAAAAGGCTTGCTTTGTGGAGCAGCGGCATTTCCATTACCATTGCGGCTTCCTGGCTTCGTGATTCGCTTCCCCATTCCGTAAAGGCTTTTTCGGAAGCAAAGTTTACATGCCAGATTTTTTCCGAAGGGGAGAGTGTGTCGTTCTGGCTGATTTTGTCTGTCATTCCGTAATCGTAGCCGTTTTCACAAAACTCAAGCTGAAGGTTGTGTTTTGAAAGACATTTTCTTTTTTTATCTGCAGAGTCTGGAAAAACATATTTTGAAATTCTTACGAGTCCATGCTGTGCCTTGTGGAAAGATTTTGATTCCTCGTATATTTCCTTTTTCGTCTGATTTTCAAATTCTTCATCCGGAAACTGTTCCTGATCCATCAGCTGCTGAACTTTTACAGAAGTAAAGCTTGTCTCTTTTGCAAATTTCAAAGCTATGTTTTTCATAAACCTCCAGTGTAATGCTGAAATAATTTCAGCATGCGTATATTAAGATAAGCACAAAATATTCAGCCGTCAATAGTGTTGGAACGTATGTATAGTTACTGGTGCGTGGATTTTTCTTTAAAACAGCAAATCGTCAACTTGCCAATTTTTCCAACTGGTCTTATCTTAATTCTTGCCGGCAAAAAAAACACACAGGAGACTTTTATGAGAACAATACGAGAAGTAATGGACATGGACGTAAAAAATCTGGAACTTTCGGTACGCTGCAATAACTGCATGTTCCGGATGGAAATCAAAAAATTGTGTGAACTCACTGCAATGTCAAAAGACGAAATTTCCAAGATGCGTAACATCGGCAAAAAGTCAATTGAAGAACTGGACACCCGGCTTGCCGAAATTGGCCTGTGGTGGCAAATGACCGACCGCGACTGGCTCAAGTGGGGTCTGGCGCATATTGAGTGGATTAAAACTCATTGATAAAATAAATTATGAATAATAATCCAGCAGCTTCCGTGCAAAGGTGTAGGCATTTTTGATGTTGGTAAATTTTTCAAAATAGTCTTTGTGGTAAACCATTCTGGTGTCGAAGAAGTCTTTTATTTCTTCGAAGGTTTTTTGTTTGACCATTGGAGAAGTGATGAGCCTGGTATAAACAGAAAGCATAACTGCAAAATCATTGATGAGAGGAATCTTGAGATTTGCTGTAATAGTTCCTGGGGAAACTCCAAGATTGGCACCTGCAAGTTCAAAAGAAATTTCCGGATCAAAAGGATATTTTCCTGGTTTAAAGTTACATAACATGCAGGAATTATGTGCAGCAGCATTTCTTATACGACGGATTGAATCTATATGATTTTTGAATTCAGACTTTAAATGAAAATATTCGTAATAAAACGAATAGAAATATGTAAAGTCATGAAAGCCTAAAAGTTCAACAACATTCCAAACGGCAGGGTAGGCAAGACATTGATCTATATCCATTCCGCTGTAGCATGAAAAGTTATTTCCTTTTTCAACTGTTTTCTGTATGTAGGGTTCCTTTTCAAAAAAGGCTTTTACAACTCCGTAGCCGTCGTCATCCGGATTTGTCTGGCAGTCATTTACAAGATTTACTTTAAGATAATGCTCCAGGTCAATTGTCATCTTGAGTAAGAGCTTACGTAAAAACATATCAATTGTAGAAAGTTCAACAAGGTGGCCAAAGTCGAGATACTGATATTTTCCGCTCTTTGTTTTTTCGGTGCAAATTTCGGTGTATTGTTTAAGTCTGAAAAAATAATTGTTCTTCTGAAGGAACTCCTGCGCCGTCTGTTCGTCCATGATGTTAAAGGTTATGCCCAGATCATTTTTACAGTAATCAATTATCTGGGGTACAGTGAGTTTTGGTTCTTTTACTGGTTCTGAAAAATCTTTCTTCGACATTATTTTTTCCCTCCATCAACCATCGCAGCCATAGCCTTTATTTCATCTTTCCATCTCTTTACAAGTCGGGCAGGTGAGAGTGGTTGTGCTTGTCTTCCCCAGCTGAGCATTGTTTCAAAAACTTTTTCAAACTGGCTGGAAGAGAAGGTGATTGTTGTAGATTCTTCATCCTCTGTAAAATTCTGGTCATCGGCCCATTTGTGATTCTTGATCCATTCTTTGGCGTAACCGGTGAAGCGGATTTTGAATTTTTCTATGTCGTCGCCGGCAAAAGCTCCGAGTCTGCCGCCACCGCTGTAATTGTTTATGTCAAAATCTTTTGGGAGTTCAAAGGTTTCTGGCAAAATTACAATGTCAGACATAAAGTTCAAATCATACATCAGAATAACATCGGCGTATTCACTGTAGCCCCAGACATAAACAGAACCATTTTCCAGAATCAACTGATAAGGCCAGATAATGCGCTGCTTGTCTTTATTTGTGTACGACTTGTTATAACGGAAGCGGATTTTCTGATTCTTATTCAAAGCATTGTAAACGCGGTCCCAGTTACGCACATTTATATCAAATTCCATCTGAGGAGAAACTACAACGCGTCCAGAAGAAAGCACCGCATCATTTTTAGCAACCTCCGGCTGAAGAAAATAAATGAGTTTGGTTACGCTTTCGAATAGGGGAGTGCCCTTGTACTGCTGCAAAAGTCCTCGCAGGCTTGCAACAAGAGCAATGTTTTTTTTAGTTTCTTCGGAATAAAAGGAATCTTTAAAATCGGGATTTATGACATAACTTCCGTTAACCAGATTATCTTTGATAAAATGATTTTTTCGTAACTTATGTATAGATCTAAAAACGTGGGATTCTGAAATACGAAAATGTTTTGCAAAATATTTTGAATTATATTGTACTTCCGAGTTTTCAGAAACATCCCTAAGGATTAATAAGATTTCTCGACAACGCTCATCAAGCTCTTTCTCTGCTAAGATCTGTTTTTCACGCTGCCTGTCATCCCTCATCAGTTCATTCTGTCTTTTTTCTTCTTCACTAAGTTTTCTACTCATAAATCCATTATAACACGAAAAAATCAGAAGTCTATCATTTTATGAGAGCGGGATAAGACGCGCCTGAGGCACCTTGTTTTTTCTTCTTGACTTTTCTCCCATTCATTGTAGAATTTTACTATGTACATCGCTAGCCAGATACTTATCCTGTTGGGATTTGTTTTTCAGATTTGTAATCTCATAATTGATATACGGTTTATTCTTTTCAAAAGGAATTCTATAACCGACGCCAATACAAAAAGCAGTTTTCTGGATTTTTTGATTCTGGGGATGGTGAGCCTTTTTTGCGTTGTTTATCTGATTATTTTCTTTGCGGGCATTGATTCAATCTGGGTTGGTATTCTGCTTTTTGCGGGGTCGGCTTTTGTAACTACGGTTCTGCTTTGGATTTATACGCTCACAAAGGGAATCCGCGAATCGGCATTTTCTATTTCTAAAACTTTGATTGGAATTATTGAAGCTCGAGACCCGAACCTTAATGGTCACAGTCTTCATGTTCAGGAGCTGTCGCTGCTTATTTATAATCATCTGCCGCCGGCAATGCACAAGGGAATTAGTGCCGAAAACTTAAAGTACGCTGCTCTTTTTCATGATGTAGGAAAGCTTGGAATTCCCGAAGCAATTTTGAATAAGCCCGGCAAGCTTGATGAAGCGGAGTGGGTACAGATGCGCAACCACCCAAAAATTGCTGTAAAAATCCTTGAGCCGCTTTCGTCTTTTAATTTTATCCGCAACTGGATTTTGTATCATCATGAGCGCATCGATGGAAAAGGGTATTATTCAATCCCTGCCGAGCAGATTCCTCTTGCTGCAAAAATCATCACGGTTGCCGACACCTATTCTGCTATCACCATGGCCCGTTCCTACAAACCCGGAAAGCCTCACGAAGAAGCCATTGCCATCATCAAAGATGTTGCCGGCACTCAGCTTGATAAACAGATAGTAGATATATTTTGCCAGATTCCAAAAGATGAGGTAGAGAAGTGTGTTCCCGAAAATTTAAATTCCTGATAATTATCTGTGCCTTTGCCTTGTTTGCTTCCTGCGTTTCTACCTCTTTTGCCAGCGATGAAAAAACAATCCAGCTTAAAGGAAACCCCACTACAGGCTATAACTGGTTTTATCAGATCAGCGACGAGTCAGTTATCGCGGTTGAAGAATACGTAAAATATCTTGGCGACGATATGGTTGTTGGCGCGCCCAGCATGTTCACTTATACAATTACTTCCCTAAAGCCCGGCCAGGCAACCCTGCATTTTGAATATAAACGGCCCTGGGAAACTGTAGAACCTGCCGAAACAAAAGAGTATATTATTACTGTTGCCGAAAACGGAAAAATCAAAATTGAGGAATAGAAAATGAAACCAGAAACAGCTTTTGAATTATTGGGAAAATATGTAAAGGGTCCGACTCTGCTTCGTCACTGCAAAACTGTAGGAATTGCGATGCGCTATTTTGCAGAAAAATATGGTGAAGATGCAGATTACTGGGAAAGTGTTGGAATCCTTCATGATATTGATTTTGAAGTTGCGCCTGATAATCACTGTACAAAATGTGTAGAAATCTTTGCTGCCGAAAAAGCAAACTATCCCCAAATTGATGATCAGCTTGTTCATGCGGTTCAGAGTCACGGCTGGAGCATTACAGTTGATGTAAAGCCTGAACACATCATGGAAAAAGTTTTATACACCGTAGACGAGCTTACTGGCCTGATTTTTGCCTGTGCCATGGCCCGTCCAAGCAAATCTGTTGCCGATATGGAAGTAAAATCCGTTACAAAAAAATTCAAAGACAAAGCCTTTGCCGCCGGTTGCAGCCGCGACGTAATCCGTACCGGCGCCGAACTCATGGGCCTGGAACTGAACGAAATAATCCAGGATTGTATTCTTGCAATGCGAACTAAACATGAAGAGATTGGGTGTTAGGGAAATGAGAAGTATGAAAAATCGAGTTGTTTTTTTGGTATGCGCCCTGGTTGTTGGTTTGGCTTCTTGTTCGAAGAAAAATAAAATCACTGTTGAAGATACTGAACCTGTGGCTGATGTTGAAGCTTTACAAGAACCTGTTCCTGAGCCGGACCGTTTTGTATCTGCCCTTGTTCTTTCGCCTTCGACTCAGCTTTATCTGCAGGGGCGCGACAATGAAATGCATTCAATTTTCAACTTAAAAAACAACGATAGTATAGAAATTCTTCTTGAAAAAGATTCCGATGAACCGGATAGAAATTTGGACAACGGAACTTATCTTCATGCCGTTTATGATTCTGTCGATTTCTGGATTCCGCAAAGTGATATTGCCTTATCTTCGGAAAGTGCCATTGTTATTTTTGATGCAGCTTTGTATGAGGATGCTCAGCTGCTCTCCCCAAAAACTGACGGTCTTACTAAATTAAAATTTGGTACAATTGTTGCCAGAAATCCTCAGTCAGAAAATCAGGAATCAGAGCCGCAATCATACGAAAAGATTTTTTATTACGATAGCAGCAAAAAAATTGTTCAAAGTGGATTTATAAAACAGGGGAGCACAAGCGACAAAGATGATGATATCGAAGTTCTTAGAATTGTAGAACAACTAAAAGTCACAAAAAAAGCCGTTGACCGAAATAATCTTTTTGCCCGTGCCGAAAAATACAATCCGTCTCCTTTAGTAAAGGCCGCCCTTGATGACCAGATGGTTGAAAAACTTTCCTACAATTACGAAGAGGTTGTCAAAAATCTGCAGAAGCAACTCTACGGCGTCCACGTCAACGAACTTCTGACCGTAGATCAGAGCAAGGACCCCTTTGCGAATTAATAAATGTTTTTTTAACGAGACTCAAATGAAATACCAAAATAACGAATATTCCGAAAGCGAATTGTATAAAGAACTTGGAGCACTTACAAAAAATAAAGATGTATGGGAAGAAAGCATCAGAGATGTTTATGCTCTTTTAAAAACTGATTCTGTAAAAATTCAGGCAAAGGCATTGTGGTTGCTTGGAGAAATGGGATTAAAATATCCTCAGGCTTTTAATGAATATGTTTCTTCAATTGCAGATTTCCTTGGTAGCGAAGAGCCTCTTTTACGAGAACGTGCACTAAATGCTTTAGGCAGAGTAGGGCGGGCTGATTTTGAATTGATTAAGCCTTATTGGAATAAACTTTTTATTTTTGCAGACGATTCCGAGCCGGAGGTACGTTTAAGTTTTATCTGGGCCTCAGAAAATATTGCAACAAATAATCCGGATATTTATTCAAATTTTATGAATATCTTTGCATCACTCCTTTCTGACAAAGAAGACAAGGTCCGGATGGAAGCTCCAGAAATCTTTCGAGTAATAGGGAAGAGGAGTCCTGAACTGGTAAAGCCTTACCTTGAAATCTTGAAAAACATTTCAGAAAATGATGAAAACAAAGTTGTGCGGATTCACTCACTAGGGGCAATCAAAGCAACAAAATCAGAATGAACTAGCAAACTAATCTCCTTTTCTTATACGCTTGCATCGTGTCATTCTAACAACTGGTTGTACTGCAGCGGGCTTGACCCGCTGTCGGCTACGAACCTTTGTTATGTGATTATTTTACTTTGACACTTTTCTCATACAAGTATTCAGGGCACATATCAAGTTTTTCATTCCACATTACTGTATGATGATGTACTTTTGCAGTCATAAAATAATTGATATCACGTAAAGGTTCATTTATTTTATCTTCTAATAATGGAGTAAAATCAAATACTCGTTTTTTTCCACCTTCAAAAGTGAGAAATAATTTATAATCCCTTGTAGGTTCTACACTAATTACAGCCCATTTCATTTTGACCTCCTTATACAAGCGGAGCGATATTACGCAAATCCATTTTCTTTGTTGCAAGTTCCCAGTTTTGCAAAAGTTCATCTTTATGAATTTCGCACCATGCAAGAATTAATCTTAATTTATTTTTAGGCATTTTCCTTCTGTTTTTTTACACTTATGAATGTCAATTACACATTCCAAATCGCCTTAGAAAACATGAAAATGAGGTGGATTATGCTCTCGGCCATTATTATACATATAAACTGAAAGTCCATAAAATTCACTTATACTTGGCATTTTCATACTCCTATAGTTAAGATAATTAATTATATCACATTTTTAATAAAAAGACAGACAAGCTTGACTTGTCTGTCTTTTTATAGTTTTCGATGTTTTCTAAATAATATATTATCAATAATACATCATATTTTTTTTCTTTTTTGTCTAGAAATCCTTGTTGTCTTGATTTTTGGTTCTCAAAAAATAACCCTCTTGAATTGCAGCAATAGTAGCTATTATACAAACGACTATGGACGAATAACGAAAATCAAGAAAACCAAAGGTCAAAGGTAAGATAAATGTTAATAATCCAGTTATTTTATTAAGAATAGTATGCAAAAAAACAATTCTCTTAATTTTTTTAATTGTGAATAAAATATTGACAACCTTGATTACTGTGATTAGCACAATCCATATTAAAAGCCATTTTTCGATAGGCAATAGTGGAATCAATTTAATCAGACAAACTGCTACAAAAATAAAATCTGCAATTGAATCAAATTTAGAACCAAAATCATTTGCAGTTCCTGTTTTTCTCGCGACAGTTCCGTCAATCATATCGGATACTCCTGCTATCAGGTACAGAATGTAAAATGATTTTGAAAATGTTGAGATAGCCAGAAGAGAAATACTGCAAAGAATTCGGATACCTGTGATTATATTAGCCATTACTCAGTTAATTATTCTTCAAAATCGAAAACAGGCATATTGTCAGGAAGGAAGATTAAGAATTTCTGATATCCTTTTATCCATTCACCATTATCAACCCACATAGGAGAAGTCAGCAAAACATACAACCATTTTCCTGACTCATTATTTTGAACATCACTTTTTAGAATTTCTAAAACAGTTACCTTCATTCCTCCTTCGTGATTTAGTGTTCTGTATTTAATTTCGGATGAGTAATTTTTTTCTGTTCGTAAATCGATCTGTCCCATTATCGTAAACGAAGACAGTTCTTTTATTCTGGAATGATCTGTTAATATGATACCATGCGCAAACAAAAAAAGAGAAAGAAAATTCAAACATATAAAAAAACAAATTTTTTTCATTCTTCCTCCAAAAGCGCCCCAGTGCGGGCGTCCACATAACATTGATTATACTGACAAGAAATATCAA
>CAMNDY010000006.1 GCA_946535985.1 uncultured Treponema sp.
ATTACCGTTCAGTTCCAAGCCGTATGGGTCTTTTGCTCGACCTTCAGGTTGCAGCCCTCCGCTCAGTTTTGTACTACGAAAAGTACATTGTAATTGATCCGGGTGATACAGACCTTAAGGAAAAGCAGCTTCTTACAGAAGAAGAGTATCAGACAGCATTTGACCACTATGGTAACGCTTTTGTTGCCGACATGGGTGCCGAAGCTATCAAAACAATGCTTGAACGCCTTGATCTTGATGAGCTTGCTTCTGAACTTCGCTCAAAGATGATTGAAAAGGGTGCAAAATCAGACAAGAGATTGCTCCGCCGTATAGAAATTGTAGAAAACTTCCGTGCTTCGGGTAACAAAGTTTCATGGATGATTCTGGATGTAATTCCGGTAATTCCTCCAGAGCTTAGACCAATGGTTCAGCTTGATGGTGGACGTTTTGCTACTTCTGACCTCAACGACCTTTACCGCCGCGTTATCAACCGTAACAACCGCTTAAAGAGATTGCAGCAGCTTTCGGCTCCTGACATCATTATCCGTAACGAAAAGCGTATGCTCCAGGAAGCAGTTGATGCCTTGTTCGATAACACAAAGCGTAAGCGTGCAGTTAAGGGTGCTTCTAACCGCCCTCTTAAGTCAATCTCTGACCTTCTTAAAGGTAAGCAGGGACGTTTCCGTTTGAACTTGCTCGGTAAACGTGTTGACTACTCTGGACGTTCTGTAATTGTAGTTGGACCAGAATTAAAGCTCTGGCAGTGTGGTCTTCCTACAAAAATGGCTTTGGAATTGTTCAAGCCATTCCTTATGAAAAAACTCGTCGACAAAGACGTAGTATTCAATATTAAAAAAGCAAAGATGCTTGTAGAGTCTGAGTCTCCGGAAGTATTTGCAATTCTTGATGAAGTTGTAAAAGAGCATCCTGTTATGCTCAACCGTGCTCCAACTCTTCACCGTCTTGGTATTCAGGCATTTGAACCAGTACTTGTAGAAGGTAAAGCTCTTAAACTTCACCCGCTCGCATGTAAAGCTTTCAACGCCGACTTCGATGGTGACCAGATGGCTATCCACGTACCTTTAACACAGGCTGCACAGATGGAATGCTGGACCTTGATGCTTTCTGCCCGCAACCTTCTTGACCCTGCTAACGGTAATACAATTGTTGCACCTTCTCAGGACATGGTACTTGGTATTTACTACATGACTGCAGTTAAGCCAAATGCAAAGGGAACAGGAAAACGTTTCTCTTCTCCTGATGAAGTACGCATGGCTGCAGAACTTGGAAATATTGAATGGCAGGCACTTATTAAAGTTCCAGCTCCTAAAGATGCCTTTAACAGCAAGGTTCTTGAAGTTAAAAAAGAACCGGAAATCTTTACAAAGGGAACTAAAGACTTTAAAGAAGGCGATTTGATTGAAACTACTGCAGGTCGTCTTGCATTCAATGAAGCAATGCCTGAAGGAATTGACTTTGTAAACCGCCAGATGTACGACAAGACTCTTAAAAAGATGATTGAGTACGTATATCATACAAAGGGTTCATGGCTTACAATTCAGATGCACGATGCTATTAAGGATGTTGGTTACAAAAACGCTACCTTCTACGGTGCAACACTTTGTATGGACGATATCCTTGTTCCTGCAGAAAAAGCAAAGATGGTTGAAGAAGCAAACAAGAAGGTTGAAAAGATTGTTTACGACTACAGCCATGGACGTACAACTGCAGACGAACGCTACAACAGCGTATGTAACATCTGGGCTCGTACAAACGACGAACTCACAAAGATAATGATGGATAACCTTGCAAAAGACAAGGACGGATTCAATACAATTTACATGATGGCTACATCTGGTGCCCGCGGTTCTCGTGGTCAGATTTCTCAGCTTGCCGCAATGCGTGGTTTGATGACTAAGCCTAATGGTGATATTATCGAACTTCCAATTAAGTCAAACTTCTACGAAGGACTTTCGGTTATTGAATACTTTATTTCAACTAACGCTTCTCGTAAGGGTCTTTCGGATACAGCTCTTAAGACAGCCGATGCCGGTTACATGACACGTCGTCTTGTTGATGTTGCTCAGGATGTAGTAATCAACGAAGAAGACTGCTGTACTATCAACGGTATTGACTATGCTGCAATCAAGGACGGCGATGATATCAAAGTTCACTTGAAAGACAGAATTGTAGGACACTTTACAATTGAACGTGTTGTTCATCCAATTACAGGCGAACTCATCTGCGATGTAAACCAGTACATTGATGATGACATGGCACAGAAGATTGAAGAAGCCGGTGTAGAAAAGGTAAAACTCCGAACAGTACTTACCTGCGAAGCAAAGCATGGTATTTGTGTAAAGTGTTACGGAAAGAACCTTGCACGCAACAAGATTGTAGAAATTGGTGAAGCAGTTGGTATTATTGCTGCTCAGTCAATCGGTCAGCCAGGTACACAGCTTACACTTCGTACCTTCCACTCTGGTGGTACTGCCGAAATGTCTACAGAAGATAACCACATTGTACTCAAGTTCAATGCAATCTTGAAGGATGTTCAGGGTACTCACGTTGAAACAAACAGAGGTAAAACCTGGTTGTTCACACGTAAAGGATATATGACTGTAATCCGCATTCTTGACGAAGTAGATATCGCTAAAGACGATGTTCTTCTTGTAGAGGATGGAAAGAGCGTATTGCGCGGAAATCCTATTCTCAAGCACAAGGATAAGGAAATTACAGCAGCTGTTACTGGTAAGGTTGTTATCATTGGTAAGAAAATGTACCTTACAAGTAAAGAGCAGAAAATTGAAATTGCCAACGGTTCTAAGATTAACGCAAAGGCCGGAGACATCATTAAGAAGGGCGAACCAATTGGTGAATTTGAACAGTTCATTGACCCAATTATTGCCGAAAGCGACGGTTATATCCACTTTGAAGATATCATCGTAGGTTCTACTCTTGATGAACGTGTAGATATGGATACAGGTGCTACAGAGCGCGTTATCACAGATCTTCACCTTGATGTTAAGCAGCCACGTATTCTTATTACCGATGAAGCCGGAAACGAAAGAGGTACATACTATCTTCCAGCCGGTGCTTCTTTGATGGTAAATGACAAACAGAAGATTGCAGCAGGTGTTATGCTTGCTAAGATTCCTAAGGAAGCTGTTAAGTCAAACGATATTACTGGTGGTCTTCCACGTGTATCTGAATTGTTCGAAGCACGTAAACCAAAGAATCCTTGTGTACTCGCACAGATTTCTGGTACTGTTAAGTTCGCAGGTATTACAAAAGGTAAGCGCGTAATTACTATTGAAGATGAATACAACAAGAAGTTTGAACACTTTGTTCCAATGACCAAGCGTATGATTGTACGTGATGGTGATAAGGTTGAAGCAGGTGAACAGCTTTGTGCCGGTTCTCCAAACCCACAGGAAGTTCTTGCAATTCTTGGTGAAAATGCACTTCAGAACTACCTTATGGATGAGATTCAGGCCGTTTACCGTGCTCAGGGTGTAGACATCAACGATAAGCATATTGGTATTATCGTTCGTCAGATGCTCCGCAAGGTAGAAATCGTTTCTGTAGGAGATACAAGATTTATCTTTGGTCAGCAGGTTGATAAGTATAAGTTCCACGAAGAAAATAGTCGTGTAATTGCCGAAGGTGGACAGCCAGCAATTGGTCGCCCAATGTTCCAGGGTATTACAAAGGCTTCTTTGAACGTAGACTCATTCATTTCTGCTGCATCATTCCAGGAAACAACACGCGTTCTTACAAATGCCGCTATTTCCGGTGCAACAGACGGATTGCATGGTATTAAAGAGAACGTAGCTATTGGTCACATGATTCCGGCCGGAACAGGTATCAAGAACTACAAGGATATCAAGCTCTTTGATGAATCTGCAACAGACCTTGATGTTCAGATGAATGAAATTCTTGAACGCCGCCGCCTCGAGGAAGAAGAAGCAGAAGCTCAGAATGTAAATGAAGATGCTTCTTTTGAACACGAAGACAGCGACTAGTCTAAACTGTGGTGCCTGAGCCTGTTGAGGGCTTTCTGGTGCTGCAAATAATTTCGAAACCCCGATGATTGGATTTTCTGATTGTCGGGGTTTTTTATTTTAAAATCGAGGATTTTTTTAGAAATGTCGCCAAGAGGATTTTTATGTGCTATAATATTAACTTATGAAAAACAAGAACGATAAACACTCATTTCACTTTATGCAAAACGGTGGCCTCATTCAGGCCAAAATTTCTACTATTGATGATGTTTTGAATCTACGCGACTTAGATCCAAAAATGTGGACAGCTCTGGCTTGTCCGGTGCAGGGGCTGGAATTCAGCGAAGAAACCCTTTCTGTTCTGGATACAGATAAAAACGGAAGGGTTCGTCAGCCTGAGATTCTGGAAGCAGTTGATTATATAAAAAAATATTTTTCCCGCCCGGAAATTATTATGGAAAAAGGGGATTCTATCCCTCTTGATGCCATGAGCTCTGAGCCTTTTGACTGCGGGCATTCTCCTTTGGAATCTGCTAAGTCTGTCCTTGAAATCCTTGGTAAGTCAGATGCGGGCGAACTTAAGCTGGAAGATCTTGGTGTAAACGACAAGCTTTTTGCTGCCAATGTTTTTAATGGAGACGGAGTTCTCACAGCAGAGTGCGTTAGTGACGAGGCAGTTGCTGCTGTTGTAAAAGATATAATTACCTGTGGCGGCGGCTCTGATGATATAAGCGGGGCCAAGGGAATTACACGCGCCCAGAAGGAAGAGTTTTTTGCAAATGCACGTGCCCTCAAACAATGGCGGGATTCCGGTGCAAAGGATGATCCAAAGATTTTCTTTTTGAAGGATGCTACCGACGCCGCAGCCAAAAGCTTTATGGCAATTAAAGACAAGGTAAACGATTATTACCTGCGCTGTTCTCTCATCAATTTTGACGGTGACTCCAAAGAAATCATGAAGGCCAAAACCGATTCCATGTTCCTGAATGAAAACGGCGAATTGTATGATATGGAGCATCTGGCCCTTTTGCCGATTGCCCTTTGCGAAGGAGGCAAGCCTCTTCCTCTGGATGCCACTGTAAATCCTGCCTGGCGCGATGCAGTTGCAGCCTTCAAAGAAAATGTAACAAAGCCTTTGATGGGAAAAGATATTGCTTCTTTGTCCGAAACCAACTGGCGCAAAATTGAAGAACTCTTTAAGCCTTACGAGACCTGGTTTACTGCCATGCCGGAAAATGAAGTTAGCACTCTTGGACTCGACCGTATATGTGAAATTCTTGAAGGGGATTATGAAGCAAAAATTGATGAACTTCTTACTCAGGAAGAAAGCCGTCCGCCGGTTGCCCTTGCTTCTGTAGAGCTTCGCAAAATGCTTTTGCTGCGCCGCGACTTTGTAGAGCTTTTGAAAAACTTTGTTTCTTTTGAAGAGTTTTATACTCTTGGCGAAAAAGCAATTTTCCAATGCGGAACCCTCTATCTTGACGGCCGTGCCTGCGACCTTTGTGTAAAGGTTCTGGACATTGCAAAGCACGGAACCATGGCAGCCCTTTCTCAGTGCTATCTTGTTTACTGTGACTGTACTAAGCGTGGTAACACAGATAAAAAAATGCAGATTGCAGCCCTTATTTCAAACGGAAACACAGACAATATCATCGTTGGCCGTAACGGAGTTTTCTTTGACAGGGAAGGCGGTGACTGGGATGCAACAATTGTTAAGATTGTAGAAAATCCTGTGAATATAAAGCAGGCCTTCTTTAGCCCTTACAAAAAACTCATGCGCCTTATTCAGGAAAAAATTGCCAAGGCTGCTGCGGACAAAGAAGCCTCTATAAACAACAGACTTACTTCTGCCGTAAACGATGCCAAGGTTCCTGCTACTGCCGCCGATGCAAATGCCGCTGCTGCAAATGTTGTCCCTAAAAAAATTGATGTCGGCACAATTGCTGCCCTGAGCGTTGCCATAAGCGGAATTACAACTTTAGTCGTGGGTGTTTTTGCAAACCTCTTTAAGCTTGGCTGGAAGCTGCCTTTTGCAATAATCCTTATCCTGCTTTTGATTTCTCTGCCTTCTATGATTCTGGCATACTTAAAGCTGCGCCAGAGAAACATTGCTCCAATTCTTGATGCAAGCGGCTGGGCCATCAACGGCAACACCAAGATTTCTACAATTCTGGGAAGGTCTTTGACTCATCTGCCAAATCATCCGCCAAGAGCCTTTTTGACAGCCAAAGACCCCTTTGCCGGCAAAAAGTTCCCATGGAAGCGCGTGATTTTTGCCTTGATTCTGATTGCCCTTGTAGTGCTGGCTCTGGTAGTAATTATGCGCAACCCCGATGGCATAAGCGGCGTCTGGGAAAATATAAAAGGACTTTTCGGCAAGTTTAAGTTTAAGAAATAATAAAACCGGCCTGATCAGGACTTTTTATAAAAGAAAAGTTTTGATCAGGTTTTCAATATCTTTTGTGCTTAAGGGCTGTTCCAGAGTTTCCATTGATAAAATTAGGTTTTTGCCGGGAATTATGTTTTTTTGGGCATAGAGGGCCAGGCGCTTTACAAGATTTGCGGAGTATTCTGAATCATCCATTTTGCCGCAGTGCTCCCAGTAGAATTCCTGGCGGGTTCGTTTATTCAGACATAAAAAGTCGGGGTGAAAGGTGTAGCTGTTGTTTAACTTGACCGGGGCTTCATAATGATAAGGAATGCCATGAGTGTTTAAGAGGTTTGCAATAATCACCTCCGATTTTGAGCGGACATGTTCGCCTTTGGTTGTAAAAAAGTTTCCCTGGGGAAAGTCTTTGTTAGGTTCATATTTTTGTGCCTGCCATTGCTTTGCGTAAGTTAAATTGTCTACGAATGCGGGCTTTATAAGGATTTTTCTTGCGACGGGAAGTTTTTGAAAGAGGTCTGTACATTTTTGCGGGGCGTAGTGTTTTGTAAAAATTTTTAGGGCATAGATGTTACTTTTGAGAAAGGTTTCGATTTTTTTGTTGTAGTCTCTTTGGGCCAGGGCTTGTGCGATTGTCAGGTCTTTTTTACGGATGTAATGTCGTTTGCCATTTTTAATTGAGTAATACTGAAAAGTCCCGTTACTTTTTGAAAGTCTTAAGATGCCTTTTGGCGCATCTTTTGTCTGAAGTCGTATTGATTGCTCAATCTGGAGTAATAAGACCAGTTGTTTATTTGCTTTTTCTAATAATTCCATAGTTTTCTCCTTTTTTTTGTGTAGTTTTTTGGTGGTTGCGTGCGGTTTGGTTGAAGTTTCCAAAATGCACGTAAATTCTGGTGTCCACAGGGCTCCAGTTCTTCTTGATTACGTGCGATCTAAAGAACATTCCTAAAATGCACGTAAAATCTTGTTTCCCCGGGATTCCAGCCCTCTTTGATTACGTGCATACTAAAGGACTTTCTTAAAACACACGTAATCTCCAGTGCCCCTCGGACATATGGTGCCTCCTGGTTACGTGCATTCTGAAGAAACTTTCCAGAATACACGTAAACTTCTGTAGCACCTGACACAAAGTTCTTCCTGGTTACGTGCATCCAGGACAATGTTCTAAAAACACACGTAATTCTCCAAACTCCCGGGTTTATATCTCCTTGTGTTTACGTGTGTTTTGAAGAAACTCTCCAGCATACACGTAACCTCTGGAGCTCCTGAGCTCGCAGTTCCTTTTGGTTACGTGTATTCTGGAAGAATTTCTCAAAATACACGCAACCACAAGAGTTTCAGCTCTTGCAGCTCCTTTTGTTTACGTGTATCTCAAAGAACTTTGCCAGAATGCACGTACCCCCTCATAACTTCCTGCAAATAAATTTTCCTCATATATAGTTAACAAAAAAATTTGCAAAAATAGGAAGTTTTTCACGAAAAATTCTGAAAAAAATATAAAAATTCTCCTTTTTTCACTTCAAAACACACATCTCCCGGTCAAAATGTCAGAGGATAATGCAAAAGAGATTTTCCAACATGATTCCATTTGAAAAAGGTTTTGCGGAGTGTGAAAATTGCGTTGAAAACTGACACGGAGTAAGAAAACAGCGCGGACAGGTTCCTCAGCTGGCTGCGATGTTTTCTTACGGGAGTGGTAGTTTTCTTTTAGTTTGTTTTGTATGGGAGCGGAACCCTTTTTTCCATAAGATGGTATGTTGTTATAAAAAGGATTTTGTATTATACTCATGCCATGAAGGTAGCAATATTTTTTGGTTCAAAGTCTGACAAAGACACAATGAAAAAGGCAGCCGATGTCCTTACCGAATTTGGTGTGGACTACAAGGCTTATATTATTTCTGCCCATAGAGCAGGCGTTTTGCTCAAACAGACAGTAGAGCAGGTAGAAAAAGAAGGTGCTCAGGTAATTATTGCCGGTGCTGGTCTTGCAGCTGCTCTGCCTGGTGTTATTGCAGGAATCACAACTTTGCCTGTAATTGGTGTGCCGCTAGAATGCGTGTCTGACAAATCCAACGGCCTTGGCGGAATGGACGCCCTTCTTTCAATTGTCCAGATGCCGCCACAGATTCCTGTTGCTACTGTAGGAATTAACAGCGCAAAAAATGCTGCTTATCTTGCATTACAGATCCTCGCTTTGCAGGATAAAGAGCTGGCATGTAAATTAAAGGATTTTAGAAAAGGATTGGCTGATGCTGCTGCTAAAGACGGCATAGACATTAAGTTTTAGTTTTCGGGGCGTTGCGGGGTGTCCCCGCTGGAAGGGGTAGTGAGCAACGCAGTGCGAGCGAGGGGAAGGCTTTCCCCTCTTTGAGTTAAGGAGATATCAATGGCAAGTTACAAAGAAAGTGGTGTAGATGTAGAAGAAGGTTACCGCGCGGTAAATAAATATAAAGAGCATGCGGCTAGGACTGCAATTCCGGGGCTGCTTACAGGACTTGGAAGTTTTAACGGGATGTTTGAAGTTCCTAAGGGATATAAAAATCCTGTAATTGTAAGTGGAACTGATGGCGTTGGAACCAAGCTGGACATTGCCTTTAAGATGAAGAAGTATGACACTGTTGGAATTGACTGTGTTGCAATGAGCGTAAACGATATTCTTTGTTCGGGTGTTCAGACTTCTTTCTTCCTGGATTATGTTGCATGTGGAAAGCTTGATGCAGATGTTGCGGCAGACCTGGTAAAAGGTGTTGCAGACGGTTGTGTTGATACCGGTTGTGCTCTGCTTGGCGGTGAAACTGCAGAAATGCCTGATTTTTATGATGATGGAAAATATGACCTTGCCGGCTTTGGTGTTGGCGTTGGTGAAAAAAAGGATATGATTACAGGCCAGGATATTAAGGCCGGAGATGTGCTGATTGGACTTTCTTCAACAGGAGTTCATTCAAACGGCTTTAGTCTTGTCCGCAAGCTTGTTACAAATTTTGATGATCCTTTTATTCTTGACGGAAAAGAAACCGGAAAGACAATCGGCGATATGCTGCTTACTCCAACCCGCATTTATGTAAAGCCTGTTATGGAAGTGCTTGGAAAGTATCGCAAGGCTGTTCACGGAATGGTTCACATTACCGGCGGCGGCTTTTACGAAAATATTCCGCGTATGTATCCAAAGGCAAAGGACGGCAAAAAGCAGCTGATTTCAATTATCAAAAAAGACAGCTGGAGCATTCCTCCTGTATTTGGCGAGCTTATTAAGCGTGGTGCAGACCTTGCTACTATCTATAATACTTTCAACATGGGAATTGGCTTTGTTCTTGCGGTAAATGCAAAGCAGGCCCAGGACATTGTTGATATGTTCAATGCAAATGCAAGCAAGTACCACAAGGATTACTGTCCTGACATGAAAGCCTACGTTATTGGACGTGTTGAATATGCTCAGGGTGAGGTGAAATCGCAGAAGGATGCGGTTTTATTTGAAGATTAGGATTATACAAATATGAGAATAAATACTGCCGTGCTTGTTAGCGGTGGCGGAACAAATCTACAGGCTCTGATTGATTACGAGCAGCAAAAGGGAGACTCGTGCCCTTATAAAATTGTCTGCGTAATCAGTGACCACAAGGATGCCTTTGCGCTCGAGCGTGCTGCAAAAGCGGGCATTCCTACCACGGTGCGCAGTCCTTATGCCGTAATGGGCAAGGAAGCAGCACAGGCCGCAGACAGAGACACAAAGCGTACTGCAGTGAGCGATGCAATGCTTGCTGACTGCAAAAACTTTGGTGCTCAGGTGATTGTAGAAGCGGGCTGCCTTACAGTTCTGGCAGGAAAGATTCTTAGTGAATATTCAGACAAAATTATAAATTTACATCCGGCTCTTTTGCCAAAATATGGAGGAGTTGGGATGTGGGGGCACCATGTTCACGAAACGGTGCTTGCAAACCATGAAAAAGAAAGTGGCTGTACCGTTCATCTTGTAAACGAGGTGTGCGACGGTGGCCAGATTCTTTTACAGAAAAAGGTTCCGGTTTTGCCTGATGACACTCCCGATTCTTTATACGCCCGCATCGCTCCCCACGAGCACGAAGCACTTTTGGAAGGGCTTCTTTTGTTGTGTAGGAAGTTCTAGTTAGATCATTTGGGGCCCTTCGACAAGCTCAGGGACCCCACTGAGTTGTGGTCCCTGAGCCTGTCGAAGGGGCTTTAAAAACAAATTACAATTATGAAACAAAACAAATTTAATCTTGCGTCGTATTTTAAAAAATACGCCTTTTTATATTTGCTGGCTACAATCTGTATGCTGGTTGGTGTAACGCTCGACATGGTTTTTCCTATTGTCGTGCAGCACATAGTTGATGATGTCCTCATAGCAAGAAAAATGGAGCTCATAAACATGCTGCTCCTGGCCATCCTGGGTATTGGTGTGGGCCGCTTTTTCTTCTGCTATGCAAGGGAATGGATCTGCGACTACAGTGGAAGTAAAATCGCATCTGAAGTACGAATAGATCTCTTTGGCAAAATCCAGAGCCTTTCTGCAAACTTTTTTGACGGAATAAACTCGGGCGAGCTTATGTCCCGCGTAAAGGATGACGTAGACCATATCTGGGATGTTGCCTGCTTTATGGCAATTCTTTCGGTAGAAGTTGCCTTGCGAACCATTATTGCAATGTTCTTTATGATCCGCATAAACTGGCTGCTTTCAATAATCCCGATTCTGGGAATGCTGGTAACCGGTATTATTGCCGTAAAGATGGAAAACAAGCTGGATGTCCTTTTTGGCGACCTTGAGCAGGAAAACTCCGAACTCAATAATACTGCCGCAGAGAACCTTGCCGGTGTTCGTACCGTAAAAGCCTTTGCCCGCGAAGGCTTTGAAATTGAAAAGTTCCATAAGCACAACCAGAAGTATTATGACCTGAACATCGATTTGAGTCGTGTCTTTGTAAAGTACAACCCAAAGATTCAGATTATTACAAGGTTGCTGGCTTCGCTTACCTGTCTGCTTGGCGGCCTTATGGTAATTAAGGGTAACTCTTTTGCAGATGGTGCGCCTCTTACAATTGGTGAACTTATGGCTTTGCTTGGCTATGTTGGCGGACTTGTTTGGCCTATCGAAATGATTGGCTGGCTTGCAAACGGAATTTCCAGGGCCAAGGCTTCTATTAAGCGTATAAACAATATTTACGAGCAGCTGCCGCAGATTGAAGACCAGTCTCCGCTTGCTGCCGGAAACGAAGACGGGATTGCCGATGCTCTTTTTACAACCTACGACCTTAGCGGCGAAATTGAGTTTGACCACGTAACCTACAAAATAGGCGAGCGAACAATTTTAGATGATGTTTCCTTTAAGATTGGAGCGGGTCAGACTCTTGGAATTATGGGAGCAACAGGCTCGGGTAAAACTACAATCATCAATCTTTTAAAGCGCATGTATGATGTTACAAGCGGCAGCATTAAGATAGATGGTGTTGATATCCGCGAGCTTCCGCTTTCTGTTTTGAGACGGGCTGTTGCCTGTGTAATGCAGGATATCTTTTTGTTCAGCGACACAATTGATGGAAACATCCGTCTTGGCGAGCGAGATTCCATGACAATGCCACAGGTTCGTGGTGCCCTGGAAAAGTCCCACTCCGCCGAGTTTGTAGACAAGATGGAAGAAAAAGAAAACACAGTAATCGGTGAACGCGGTGTTGGCCTTAGCGGCGGCCAGAAGCAGCGAATTACAATTGCCCGTGCCCTTGCCCGTAAGACGCCGGTTCTTGTTCTGGACGATTCCACCAGCGCCCTGGATACAGAAACTGAACAGGATATTCAGAAGGTTCTTGCAGATCTTCACGGTATGACAAAGCTTATAATTGCACACCGTATTTCTGCGGTTCGCAAGGCAGATAAGATTATTGTGCTGGAGAAGGGTAGGGTTGCCGAAGAAGGCACGCACGACCAGCTGCTTGCACGTGGAGGTCTCTACAAGGAGACGTATGATAGTCAGTATTAATTGGAGATAACATGAATAGCTATAGAATTGACGAACAGCAGGTGCAGAAGTCTCAATTTGAAACAATGCCACGGCTTTTTAAGTACCTGCTCAAATATAAGGGGCGCATTGCTTTTGTGTTTGTGCTTATGGCAGTGGGAACGGCGGTGGATCTGGTGAACCCGCTGCTCAACGAAATTGCGATTGATAAATATATTATGCTCAAAAATGTGCCGGGGCTGCTGCGCATAATTGCAGTTAGCGTGGTAATAAATGTGCTTGCCGTGCTTGCAATTAAAATGCGTATGCTCATCATGGCAAAATTGAGCAACAAGGTTATTCAGGATTTGCGCCAGCAGTTGTATGAGCATATCCAGAAGCTGGACCTTGCCTTTTTTGACAGTCGTCCTTCGGGAAAGATTCTGGCGCGAATTATCGGTGACACTAACTCCCTTAAGGATATTATCGAAAACGCGGTAACTACGCTCATTCCGAATATGGTTACGGTAGTTTCTGTTATGGTGATTATGTTCATCAAAAACTGGAAGCTTGCATTGGCAGCGCTTTGTACCCTGCCGTTTTTGATTGTTGGAGTTTTTGTAATTTCTGTAATGTCAGAAAAGCACTGGAAGGCTAAGAGACAAAAGTCCAGCAACCTGAACGCCTTTATAAACGAGGATCTTTCCGGCATAAAAATTATCCAGAGCTTCCGCGCAGAACAGGAAACTGATAAAACCTTCCGCGAGCTCATCTGGGCAGACCGCAAGGAATTTATGAAGGCGGTAACCTGGTGCGACGGATATTTTTCTTGGATTGATATCTGCTGGAGCGTGGGCACAATGAGCCTTTACCTTGTTGGTATAAAGTTCCTTGGTATCGATAACGTTTCTATCGGGACTTACGTTGCCTTTGGCGCCTACGTTGGAATGTTCTGGCAGCCAATTATGAACCTGAGTAACTTTTACAATCAGTTTGTAAATGCCGCAACCGGTGCCGAACGCATTTTTGAAATTATAGATACAGAGGCAAAAATTGTGGACAAGGAAGGCGCAGAACCAATGCCTCCAATTGATGGCGACGTGCAGTTTAAGGACGTTACCTTTGGCTACGACGAAGAAGTTGATGTTTTGAAGCACGTAAACTTTGATGTGCACGCGGGGGAGACAATTGCTCTTGTTGGTCCAACCGGTGCCGGAAAATCTACTATCGTAAACCTTGTGAGCCGATTTTATGATGTAAAGGACGGTGCACTTTTGATTGACGGTAAGGATATCCGCGATGTTACGCTTGAAAGCCTTCGAACTCAAATGGGTATAATGACTCAGGATAACTACATCTTCAGCGGTACAATCCGCGAAAACATTATGTATGGTAAGCTTGATGCTACTGAAGAAGAAATGCTTGCGGCAGCCCGCGCAGTTCATGCCGACGACTTTATACAAAAACTGGAAAAAGGCTACGACACCCCGCTCACTGCAAGAGGCGGCGAACTTTCCAACGGCCAGCGCCAGCTTGTTGCCTTTGCACGTACTATGCTCAGTGCCCCTCGCATCCTTATTCTGGACGAGGCAACCAGTAGCATCGACACCAAGACCGAACTCCTTGTTCAGGCTGGAATCGCTTCCATGCTCAAGGGCCGCACAAGCTTTGTAATTGCTCACCGCCTTTCGACAATTCAGAATGCTGACCGCATTTTTGTAATAGACAAGGGTGGCATTGTAGAGTCTGGTACACCGGCCGAGCTTATGGCAAAGAAAGGTGCCTACTACAAATTGCGCCAGGCCCAGTTTGCATAGAGTAGGGGTTTTCACCTATTTTTATTGAAAAACTATTTTTTCTCCATTATAATTGATAAACCAATATCAATTATAATAGGAGAACCGTTCATGAAGTTCGGACACTTTGATGACGCCAACCGCGAGTATGTTATTGAAACTCCTCGCACACCTTACCCTTGGATCAACTATCTTGGAACACAGGGATTTTTCTCATTAATTTCTAACACAGCCGGAGGATACAGCTTTTATAAAGATGCACGCCTTCGTCGTATCACACGTTACCGCTACAACAACGTACCTATCGATATGGGCGGACGTTATTTTTACATCAACGACAATGGTACAATCTGGAATCCGGGCTGGTCTCCTGTTAAAACAGAACTCGATAGCTATGAATGCCGCCATGGTATGGGCTATACAATTATCACGGGTAAAAAGAATGACCTTAAAGCACAAGTAACTTTCTTTGTCCCACAGGATTACGACGGCGAAGTTCAGCAGGTTGTTCTTACAAACGAGGGCAGCGCTCCGAAGACTTTTAAGTTCTGGTCTTTTGCAGAATGGTGTCTCTGGGATGCCCAGGATGACTGCACAAACTTCCAGAGAAACTTTTCTACAGGCCGCGTAGAAATTAAAGATTCTACAATCTACCACAAAACCGAATACCGCGACCGCCGCAATCACTTTGCTTTCTATTCTGTAAACGATAAGATTGACGGCTACGATACAGACCGCGACACTTTCATTGGACTTTATAACGGCTTCCACAATCCTCAGAAAGTTCTGGATGGAACTTGCGGAAACTCACTTGCAGACGGATGGTCTCCAATTGCTTCACACTATAAGGAAATCACACTGGCTGCCGGCGAATCAAAGACTCTGGTTTTTGTTCTTGGTTATGTAGAAATGCCTGTTGAAAAGAAGTTCGAAGCAGACGGAAAAACAATCAACAAGGAAAAAGCCCTTGCCATGATTGAAAAATACAACACTCCTGAAAAGTTTGCAGAAGGAATGAAGGAGCTTCGTGCTTACTGGGACAAGCTGCTTGGAATCTTGAACGTAAATACTCCGGAAGACAAGGTAAACCGCATGGTAAATATCTGGAACCAGTATCAGTGTATGGTTACCTTTAATCTTTCACGCTCTGCCAGCTACTTTGAATCAGGAATTGGTAGAGGTATGGGCTTCCGCGATTCTAACCAGGATATTCTTGGATTTGTTCACCAGATTCCGGACCGTGCCCGCGAACGACTTATTGATATTGCTTCTACCCAGCTGCCGGACGGTGGATGTTACCACCAGTACCAGCCGCTCACTAAAAAAGGAAATGCAGACATTGGCGGCGACTTCTCCGATGACCCGCTCTGGATGATTCTTTCTGTTTCAGCCTATATCAAGGAAACAGGCGACTGGTCAATCCTGGATGCAAAGGTTCCTTATGACAACGATGAATCAAAGGCTAAGTCTATGCTTGACCACCTTACAGTAAGCTTCTACCACATTGTAAATAATCTTGGACCTCATGGACTTCCTCTTGCAATGCGCGCAGACTGGAACGACTGTATCAACCTTTCATGCTTCTCTGACACACCGGGAGAAAGCTTCCAGACTTATACAAACCCTAAGTTCAAGGCAGAAGGCGGCTACTCTAAGGTTGCAGAATCTGTATTTGTTGCAGCCCTCTTTACATACGTTGGACCAAACTTTGTAGGAATCTTGAACCACTTGGGCAAGACCGACGAAGCAGCAAAAGCTCAGGCTCAAATTGACAAGATGAAGAAAGTCATGATGGAATCTGCATGGGACGGCAACTGGTTCATGCGTGCTTACGATGCTTACGGCAAAAAGATGGGTTCTAAAGAATGCGAAGAAGGACAGATTTTTATTGAGCCACAGGGCTTTGCAATCATGTCTGATATCGACAAGGATGCAACAAAGAAAACTCTTGCCGCAATCGACGAGCGTTTGAACACAAAGCACGGACTTGTTCTCAACAATCCTGCCTTCAGCAAATACTATATTGAATACGGTGAAATCTCTACATATCCGGGCGGATACAAAGAAAACGCAGGTATCTTTACCCATAACAACGCATGGATTATCTGTGCTGCAGCTTATGCCGGAGAAGGTGACCAGGCATTCAAGTACTACTCAGAAATTGCCCCTGCCTACACAGAAGAAACTTCTGATCTCCACAAGACAGAGCCTTATGTATACGGCCAGATGATTGGTGGTAAGGACGCCGGTTCAGACATTGGTCAGACAGGCAAGAACTTTGGTCAGGGTAAAAACTCATGGCTTACAGGAACTGCTGCCTGGAACATGGTTGCAATCAGCCAGTACATTCTTGGCATTCAGCCGGACTTTGACGGACTCAAGGTAGACCCTTCAATTCCTGCTGCCTGGGATGGCTTTACAGCAACACGTCTTTTCCGCGGTGCTAAATACAATATTACCATTAAAAATCCAGACCACGTTTGCAAGGGCGTAAAGAGCATGGTAGTAGACGGCGCTGCTGTAGAAGGCTGCGTAGTTCCTTACGTTGAAGGCAAAAAAGAGGTTAATGTAGAAATTACATTAGGATAATCAGAGTATGAAAAAGGCTTCCGTTATCATAAATTCAGTTATCTTCGCATTAGTTTTGATTGTAACGACATTTATGATATCGGGGGTGAATTTTATGAGCCGCTCAGATGAGGTTCGTGCATTTACCGCGGCCAATCTGGGTGCTCTTAAATATTTTACTACGGATTCAAATATTCTTGCGGGAATTGTTGCTCTAATCTATGTCATAGTTGAGACAAGAAAAAAGGAACTTTCGCAGCGCGCTTCTTTATTCATTCATTGTTTAAAACTTGCTGCTACTTCGGGTGTAACCCTTACTATGCTTGTTACTATCTTCTTTTTAATTCCGCAGTTTGGTGATGACTGGCTTGTTTTGTTTATAGACAATAACCTTTTCTTTCATCTGATTGTTCCGATTTTATCAATTGTTGCATACATCTTTTTTGAGCCAGAGGCAAAGGTTATTACTTTTGCACAGTCGCTTTTTGGCATAATCCCTATGCTTGTTTATGCTGTTTTCTATACAATAAATATAATTGTTCACCTTGGGAATGGAATGCCTCTTAAAGAATATGATTGGTATGGTTTTCTTGGAGATAAAATCACAAACGCTTTTATTGCAATTCCTCTAATGCTGATTATTACCTGGGCAATTGTTCTTGCTTTGTGGTGGGCTAACAGAAAGAAATCAGCTTAACGCAGCCGTATTTTGTATCACTGAAGCTTTTAAAATCATCAATTATTTTTTTTGCAAATGGAGAGACCTGGGAAAGGCGAGTCACAGATTTGCCCTTCGACAAGCTCTGGGACCCCATGTCTACCAGCGGATCAATATATCTTTGTTTAACATCCAGCGAGATTGAAAAATATTCCTCTGCAGGTAAGGCAGAATCTCTATGTTCGATTTTTGTCATTGTGCGAAAGGTTTTGTATAGGCGGGCAAGATGTACATTGGCCCCTGATGTTCCATGCGGTCCCTGAGCCTGTCGAAGGGCCATTTGATCCAGCACATCCATAATTTCACTTTCGCTTTTATTCATAAAATCGTCTTCCTGCAAAAGCCCCTCTTCAACTGCCATGTTCATTATCTGGCCAAGCATGTGAAGTGTAAGCTTATTTTCATTAAGCTGAAGAATGTGACCAATCATGCAAAATCGCCTGCAATAATCTTCTGCAATTTCTAATGTTTTAAACCCAAGCTCGTCAAGACCGTCTTCATTTTTAAGAATTCTAATATCCTTGTAAGCCTTTTCAATCGAAGGTAAATCCCAGGTGCCGTCCAACGCCATGCCAGAAGGAAACATATATTCAAGACGGTCGGCACTAAGCTGAGGAATCTCGTTGTCTGCAACAGGATAAATGTGGTAGTCAGAAATCTCCTGAACAGTAAGACCATCCTCCTGTAAAAGCTCACGTAAGGCCTCATCATTTTTAAGAATGCTTTCATTAGGTGCTTCAGTTGCTGTTTGAGTTAATGCATCACCTTTTCTAAAATCAGAAACGTGGGAAAAAACAGGTGTAGATGCATCGTGAAAAAGGCCCGCAAGAGTCTGCTTTTTATCATGGGTGAAATGCCAGATTATAAGCGCAACTCCAATAGAATGGTCGAGGCGTGAATAATAAAAACGGTTTTTATAAAGGTGAGTCCAGTCTGTACCACACAATAATCCAACGCCGGAAAGTCTTTTGAGAATTGGAAGTTCAAGGTATTTGTCTAAAAAATCAGGATAATCCGGCGAAAGGATTTTGTGATATTTTTTGATGTCATAGGCCCGAGCAGGATTTTCCGGCCAGGGATTTAATGACATCATACTTGTCCAGTCAAAGGGGGCAAAATAATTTGTATTTTTAGGCTCCATTTATTTTACCATTGAAACGTCAAGTCGGTCGTATGGAGTTTCAAGCCCTGCAAGAGCTTTTTCTTTCATAATGGCAATATGAAGATCGCTTTTTGTCTTTAAGAAATCTTTTGGATCAAACCATACTGCAACAGTAATATCAATTCCAGAGGCTGCAAATTCATTTATCCATACAGCTGGAGCAGGATCTTTTAAAACTGTTTCACAATCATTTGCGGCTTTAAGATATGTATCAAGGGCAAGCTGTAAATCGTTTCCATAAGCAACAGGACATGTTACGGTAAGACGACGTTTTGAATGGAAAGACTTGTTCATAAGGTTTGCATTAATGATTGTTGAGTTTGGAATACGAACCATTTCGTTATCCAGCGTGTGAACCGTAACAGAAATGAGGTTGATAGAATCTACAACTCCGGTAATTCCGTCAACGATGATTGTATCTCCAATTTTAATAGCCCCTTCTGTAATTACAAAAAGTCCGCTTATCAAATTGCTTACGCTTGTTTGAGCAGCAAAACCAATTGCAACTCCGGCAATTCCTGCAGCACCCCATATAGCACCAAGTTTTACACCAAACAGGCTTAATACATACATTACAACAATTACATAAAAGACATATCTTAAAAACTTTATAAGAATCAGAGAGCGGGCCTTTGGAAGCTTTTTCTCAGGAACCTTTTTGATTCCTCTTACAAGGATTTTAAAAATAATCCAGAAAATAAAAATAATTATAAGAGTTCCAACTAACTTAAAAAGATTTTCCCAGGTGAGAAAGCTCTTTATCCATGTAATAAATGATGAGGTCTGTTCCATAAAAGAAGAACCTGCACTCTTAAGACCTTCTGATACTTCGTCCATAACTACTCCTTCTGAGGACCCTTCGACAAGCTCAGGGACCACGAATTACATATATCCCTTATTATACATTCATTGCACTTTGGATTTCTAGCGGTACACACATATCTTCCATGAAGTAAAAGCCAGTGGTGGGCATGTTCAAGGTATTCCGGCGGGATTCTTTCAAGCAGCGACTGCTCAACCTCTTCTGGGGTCTTTCCCTGGGCAAGTCCAATTTTTGGGCAGATTCTTAAAAGGTGGGTGTCTACAGGCATGGTTGGTTTATGAAAAATTACATTCAAAACAACATTTGCAGTTTTGCGTCCAACCCCACGCAGAGTCATAAGCTCTTCCCGGGTATCGGGTACGGTGCTGTTAAAATCATCAATAAGCTGCTGAGAAAGTTTTATTATATTTGCACCTTTGTTTTTATAAAGCCCTATAGATTTTATGTAGGGAATGAGACCGTCCAAACCAAGGGCCAGCATTTTTTGAGGAGTATCTGCAATTTTAAAAAGCTCCTTTGTTGCCAGATTCACACTTTTATCTGTAGCCTGGGCAGAAAGAACAACGGCCACAAGCAAGGTGTAAGGGTTCACATAATCCAGCTCCGACTTAGGATTTGGATTTTGAGCTTTGAGACGTTCCATTACCTGTATAATCTGATTTTTAGAAAGAAGTTCCATAGATTTTTTGCAGAGAGTTGCTGTCCTTATTTTTTCTTAAGCTTCTTTTTATTTTCGTACATTTTTTCGTCTGCTCGGGAAAAGGCATCGGCAACACATTTATCACTTGCAAATATAAAATCGGCATAGCCACCGGCCACAACTACATTACCGTCCTTGCGGTTACGTGTAACAGCCTTTTTGAATTTTGAAAAAATCTTTTCGCGGTCAAAGTAATCGGCGCCAAGAAGGATAACTGCAAATTCGTCTCCACCAATTCTGTAAACGGGGCTGTGCGTAAAGGTTGTACAGATGAGTCTTGCTGCATCACAAATCAGAGTGTCTCCTGTTTCGTGGCCGTATTTGTCGTTAGTTTTCTTGAGATTGTTTACATCAAAAACTGCAACAGAGAAAGGACTGATTGTTCCTGCCTGAATTTCTTCATTAAGATGTTCTTCGGCACCTTCGTAGGCAAGTCTGTTTTTTATACCGGTAAGAGCATCGGTATTTGCCATTTCTGTAGCAAGACGAATTCTTTCGGAATATTCCTTTTCGATTTTTACATTTTCTTCGATATTTTGAACACCAAATACATAGTGATTTTCGTCTCCTGCTATAGAAGGAGTTGCTGTAAGTCTGTAGAACTGTGGGTTTCCATTAACTTCAAGCCTGTAGCGTATAGAAAGGGTTTTCAGGGCCTTAAGTGCCGGCCGCAGATTGTCTTCGGACATAAAATCTAAAAGACGTTTTCTGTCGGCTACATAAACGATTTTTGGAATATTTTCGATGGACTCTTTGAAAAAATCGGAACCTTTGTTTTGTAAACGGAATTCTTTGAATTTTCCCTGACTGATGTATTCTTTATATTTACCGGTTTTGATATTTACATAATAAACACTTTCAAAATCGCGGCAAAGGGCCTGGGCAATTCCAAAGAAAGTAAAACCATTTGAAACTGTTTTTGTGTCAGGGTCTCCCCGAACCATGCCTTTATAAACTTTGACACCCTGTTTTTCATATTCTTTTATTCCAACAAACCACAAGTTGATTTCGCCCAATATCGGATGCTGCCAATAAATTTGAGCTTCGGAATAAAGTCCTTCCTGCATTTTCTTTATTGCGTGTTTTGTTGTGTCTCTGGAGTCATCTGCAACCCGATTCAGCCAGTCGGCATAAACTTCGTCGGGAGTGGCCTTCTTGTTTTTAAAACCAAGAATATCCAGTGCGGTTTTGTCAAAATAGATTTTTGGACCTTTGTTTTTTTCGACTTCCATCTTCCAAAGTCCAAATTTTGCTTCTTGTAAAAGTGATGATATAAACTCTTTATCCTTAAAATCCTGCATTCTTCTATATTAAAGCCAAAAATTGAATTTCTCAAGAAAAAAGATATAACAAAACATTCCTTTGAATATTTTGCACAAATTATTATAATAGAAGAATATGAAAAAGATTTGTTTGCACATAATGATTGCGGCTATTTTTATTGCATGGCCTATGGCAGCACAAACTTCAAACAAGACTGCCAGAATTATTACTATTGATGATGCCGTAAATCTGGCTTTACAAAATAATATTGAAATTAAACAAAGCACAATGGATCTGGAGCTGCTTGAAACAAAAAATAAGTACTCCTGGAATAGTGTAAGTCCTTCTATTAGTGCAAGCGGTGGTTTTAATGGGCAGACTCCTTTAGAAAGTGGCAGCGAGACTTCTTTTTCATATTCACTTGGTGCTTCTTTGAGATTAAGTCTTACTCCAACTTTGCGGACTACAATGAAAAAAGCGCTTTTGGATTATCAGGCAGGAAAAGCAAGTCTTGAAACAACAAAACGCCGGATTGAACTTAGTGTACGAAAAACCTTTTACAGTCTGATTTATTTTAATGATAATATAGAAATCCAGCAGCGCAGCCTTGAAACTGCAAAGCAGACTTATGAATCAAATAAAGCTAAATACAGTCAGGGACGCCTGCCGGAACTTCAGCTGCTTAATTCACAATACAATTACGAAAAAAAGATTCCTGATATTGAAAATCTTAAACGCACATACCAGAGCAATATAGACAGCTTTAAGATTTTGCTGGGGCTTGGCCTTGATGATGAAATAATCTTACAGGGAAAGCTTGATGATGCATTCAATGTTCAATTTAATGATACAAGTCTTGAAACAGCCCTTGCTTCAATTGAAGAAAATGCAAGTATAAAGAATCTCAAACAGCAGATTGCGGCAACTCAAAATACACTTCAAGCTGCAAAGCTTGCAAGTTATGCACCTTCAATTTCCTTTTCTCTTTCTGAAAGCACGACCGGTTCAAGTAAAAAAAATATGCCGGGTAAAGAAGCCTGGGAACCATCATCATCCTTAAGCTATGGAGTAAACGTGAACCTTCCGTTAGACGGATTTTTTCCATGGGCAAATGGCAAATTGAATGTTCAGACTGCAGAAGAAAATCTTGCAAAACTCCAGATGAATCTTGAACAGACACGCACTCAGACAAGGCTCACTGTAAAAAACAGCTACAATTCAATTTTGCAGAATATCACCCAGCTTGAGCTCCTGGAAAAAAGCGAGGAGCTTACACAAAAAGCATACGAAATGTCAAAAAATGCCTACAATATGGGTTCAACCGATTTACTTTCTTTACAGCAGGCAGAAGATAACCTTTATTCGGCAAGATATAGTGTTCAGAATCAAAAATATACGATTTTGACTTCAATTCTAACTTTAGAAGATACTCTGGGACTTCCATTCGGAACACTTGGAAAATAAATGTCATTTTCGGGCTTGACCCGGAAATCTGAGAGGATAAAAATGAGCGAAACAAAATCAGTTAAAAAACAATGGATTACTACAATAATCGTTCTTGTTCTTATTGGCGGCACAGCATTTGCTTCATTTGCAATAATTAAAAAGGCTAAAGATAAAAAAGCTGCTGCAGCTGCCGGTGGTGGCTGGGGCAGAGGAGCTGGTGGCGCTGTAACTGCTGTAAGCACTGTGAAGGCCGAGGCACTTATCCTCAAGGATTTTGTATTGACAAACGGCGAAGTAGAAACTCAGGTTTCGGTAGACGTTTTCCCTTCTATTGGTGGTAAAGTTGTTCAGATGAAAGTATCGCTTGGTTCTTCTGTAAACAAAGGCGATGTCATTGCATATATAGACCCTTCAGAAGCCGGCAGCTACTACGTAAACAGCCCGGTAACTGCTCCAATCAGCGGAAGCATTCTTACTTCTACTGTAAAGGTTGGCCAGAAGGTTACTGCAAGCTCTGTTATTGCAAAAATCGGTGATATTTCGAATCTTCAGGTAACTGCAAAAGTTCCGGAGCGTTATGTTGCATATCTTAAGGAAGGGCAGAAAGCTCAGATTACCTTCCAGGCTTATGGAGATCAGGTTTTTGAGGCTTCTGTTTACCGCATCTCTCCTGTAGTCGATCCGGCAACCCGTACAAAAGAAATCATTCTTCATTTTGACAAAGATTATCCACAGATAAACGCAGGTATGTTTGCAAAGGTAAAGCTCTTCACTGTTGATTACAGCGGATATCCTGCAATTCAGCAGGATGCCCTTACCGAAAACGGCGACGAATACTATCTGTATATTGTTAAAGAAGACAGTACTGTAACAAAGCGTAAGGTTTTGCGAGGTCAGAATGTAGATGGTTATGTTCAGATTATTGAAGGTCTTAGTGCCGGCGAAGTTGTAGTAACCGAAGGTATGCTTACCCTTTATGAAGGAGCAAAAGTCCGCGATATTTCCGGTAACGTTGAGTTCAAAGAAGAAGCTCCACAAGTTCCGGCAGATGGCACAGGTGGACCAGGGGGCGCTCCTCAAGGAGACAAAAATAAATGAGTTTAAGTAGAAAAACCCTGGAGCATCCGGTTCTCATATTAATTGTTTTTGCCCTTCTTGGAGTTATTGGCATTTTTACTTTAAGCAATGTTGCAATTGCCCTTATGCCGGAAGTAGAAAATCCTAGTCTTTCAATTAATACAACTTATACAAATGCGGGCCCGGAATCAGTAGAAAAAACAGTTACAAAAGTTATAGAAAACGCTGTAATGAGCGTAAACGGCCTTAAAAACATCACTTCAACTTCGAACGAATCTAATTCAAGCGTTAATCTGGAATTTGAATATGGTACAGATCTTACCGAAGCAATGAATGATATCCGCGACAAGCTTGACCGTGTAAAACGTATGTTGCCCGAAAATGCAAGTACTCCTTCTATCTGGAGATTTACAGGTGATAACGGCGAAATTATGCGTATTCTTATTAGAAGTAACCGTTCTGTTGATGATATTAAAGCAATTGCTGAAAGTAATATCGTAAGTATTCTTGAACAGGCAGATGGAGTTGGACAAGCCGAAATTTGGGGTGGACGAACTGCTCAGGTAAATGTCCGCCTTGACCAGAACAGAATGGCTGCTTACGGCTTTACTGTTCCAACTATTACAAGCGCTCTTTCCCGCCAGAACATGGAGCTTGGTGGTGGTAAGGTTCAGGAAGGTCATAAGAACTACATTGTAAGAACAATTGGAGAATATACAAGTCTTGAAGAAATAAACGATACAGTAATTGCTATAATCAACGGTTATGCTGTGCGCTTAAAGGATGTTGGTGAAGCTACAATCGGTTATGCAGATACAACTCAGGAATCCTATATCAACGGAGAAAAGGGTGTTTATATAAGTGTACAAAAACAATCCGACGCAAATACTGTAACTGTAGCAAACAATGTATATAAAAAGATTGAGCAGGCAGAAAAAAATATCCCGTCTGATGTTACCCTTCAGATTATTCAGGATTCGACAGATGCTATCCGCGAAACCATTAACACTCTGGTTTCTTCGGCCTGGCAGGGTTTGATTCTTGCAGTTATCATTCTTTTTATCTTTTTACAGAATTTTAAATCAACAATCATCATTTCAATTTCTATTCCGCTTTCAATTATCATTACTCTTTTTGCAATGAGTATGTTTGGACTTACCCTGAACATGATGACTTTGACAGGTCTTATTCTTGGTGTAGGTATGATTGTAGACGCTTCCATCGTTATGATTGATAATATCTTTGCATACCGGCAGCGAGGCGCCAAACCTAAAATCTCTGCAATTCTGGGAAGCCAGGAAATGCTCATGTCTGTAATTTCGGGCAACCTTACAACAATCTGTGTATTCATTCCTTTTGTATTCTTTATTAAGGATCTTGGTTTTATGGGACAGATGTTTAAGGGAGCAATCTTTACAATTGTAATTGCCCTTGTTTCTTCTTTGCTTGTAGCTATCTTCCTTGTTCCGGTTCTTGCCGGCAAGTTCCTGCCTCTTTCAAACCGCAAAGAAAAACCTGTAGAAAATCCTCTGCTTAAGATTATTTACAAGGCCTTTGAAACTGTAATCAATTTCTTTACAAATCTTTATGCAAGACTTCTTAAGGCAGCCTTGAATAACAGACTCATTACAATTGTTGCGGCTATTTGTATTCTTGTTCTTTCTGCAAGCTTTGTTCCTACAATGCAGATTAATCAGATTCCGGCCGGTCGTGATGATCAGGTTCAGCTTAATATTACTCTTGGAACGGCTACTCCTTTTGAAGAGACAAAAGAAGTTGTTATGGCCATGGAAAAATATGTTTACGAAGAATGTAAGGGCTATAAAACAGTTTCTACTTCAATTGGTGGACGTAATACAAACCGTGGTTCTATTACAATTGCTTTGCCTGAAACTGCAAAACAGGTAGATTCTGCTGCCGAAATGCAGAACAAACTGCGTAAGCATTTTCAGGAATTCCCAAGTGCCCGTTTTGTCTTTAGCGAAGGCTGGCGCGGCAACTGGATGGGAAGCAGTGTTGATATTGTTCTTCTTTCTGATGATCTGGATGCAGCGCTTGATACAGCAGAAGCAATTCAGGATGTCGTTTCTCAGAATAAAAAAGTTAGTGAACCTTCTATAAGCATGGACAAGGGTTTGCCTCAGGTAGAAATTGTAATTGACCGTGAACGAGCCTATGCAATGGGAGTAGATGTTGCAACTGTTGCCCGCGAAATAAACTATGCAATCAACGGTTCTACAGCCTGTACCTATAGAAGCAACGGTAAAGATTACAGCGTTGTTGTTGCCTATCGCCCCGAAGACCGTAAGACTATAAATGACCTTGAATCAATTTTTGTACGTGGTAATGGCGGCATGGTAAGTGTTGCTAACTTTGCAAGCACTAAAAAAGGTCTTGGACCAGTTTCAATCCGCCGCGAAAATCAAAAGCGTATTATTCACGTAAGAGCCAGCAACCTTACCGAAGAAAATGATAACGTAATCGAAGAAGAAATCCGAAAGGCAATCCAGAGTTCGGTTATTATTCCGGAATCTGTAGTTGTAAATTACGAAGGAGCCTGGAAAGATACAATGGACCAGTATTCCTTCTATGCAAAAATTGCAATTATGGCGATCCTTCTTGTATTTGGTGTTATGGCTTCTACTTATGAATCTTTCAAGGCTCCGCTTATAAACCTTGCAACAATGCCTTTTATTCTTATTGGTGTTATTCTTATTCATAAGATTCTTGGCGAAGCTTTGTCATTCATGTCTGCAATTGGAATTATCATGCTCATTGGTATTGTAGTAAATAACGGTATTATTCTTGTTGACTACACGAATATTCTTGTTGGACGAGGCCTTGAACTTAAAGAAGCCTGCTATCAGTCAGGAAAGAGCCGATTCCGCCCTGTTTTGATGACAACTCTTACTACCATTCTTGGTATGCTTCCTATGTGTTTTGCAACAAACGGTCAGGCAGGTATGGTTCGCCCTATTGCAATTGCCGTTGTAGGTGGTTTAATTTCAAGTACCTTTGTTACTCTGCTGATTATTCCTGTTTTGTACAGTCTTGTAATGAAAAAGCGCACACCACGACAAAGGAGAATCGAAAATGTATAGAGCAGAAATTATAAGTAATCAGTCTGTTCAGGATGATATTACAGAACGTCTGGAAAAAGAAATTCCGGGCATTCAATATACTCTTATACCTGAAGTTCACGGAAGAGGACTTAAAACCAAAAAACTTGGTGATACTGTCTGGCCCGAAATGAATTTTATTCTTTTTGCCTATATAGAAGATGAAGACGCAAAAAAAATAAAAGACGTAATTGCCCAGGTAAAGGAAAGTTTTCCTAATGAAGGAATAAGCCTTTTCTTTACAAAGGGTGAGAATCCTGAGTAATTAAACCGGATTTTTAATTATACAAGAGCTTTTAAAGCTTCTACTTTATCTGTCTTTTCCCAAGGGAAGTGGTCGCGTCCAAAGTGTCCGTAGCTGGCTGTCTTAGAATAAATTGGAGCTTTGAGACCTAAGGTTGCAGAGATTCCCGCAGGAGTACAGTCAAATACCTTGAGAACAGCTGCTTCAATCTTTGTTTTCTCAACTTTTTCTGTTCCAAAGGTTTCTACCATAATGCTTACAGGAAAAGGAACTCCAATTGCATAGGCAAGTTCAACTTCGGCTCTGTCGGCAAGGCCTGCTGCAACAATGTTTTTTGCAATGTAACGGGCCATGTAGGCTGCAGAACGGTCAACCTTACTTGGATCTTTTCCGCTGAAGGCACCACCACCATGACGCCCCATTCCACCATAAGTATCTACAATGATTTTACGTCCTGTAAGACCAGAGTCTCCATCAGGGCCACCTTTTACAAAGCGTCCTGTTGGGTTAATAAAGAACTTTGTTTTGCTGTCCAAAAGACCTGTTGGTTCAAGAACAGGCTTGATTATCTGTTCGATGATTGTTTTTTCAATTTCTTCATGTGAAATTTCAGGGTCATGCTGGTGAGAAACTACAACTGTATCAATGTGAACGGGCTTATATCCGTCGTATTCAATTGTAACCTGAGATTTTGCATCTGGTCTGAGCCAAGGGATTTTTTTGCTCTTGCGGAGTTCTGCGGCTCTTATAAGAATCTGATGTGAATAATAAACAGGAGCAGGCATGAGGGTAGGGGTTTCGTTGCAAGCAAATCCGAACATCATTCCCTGGTCTCCTGCTCCCTGCTGACCTTCGTATTCCTTTAAGCCGCTTCCAACAACTCCCTGGCAGATATCATCAGACTGGGCGTGAAGACGGTTCATAAAGGTAAAGCTTTTGTAGTCTAGACCTTTGTCTTCGCTGTCGTAGCCTATTTCTTTTGCAACATTGCGGGCAATTTCTTCGACCTTTGAGTTGAACTGTTCAAAATCGATGTCCTGTTTTAAAAATCTTATTTCGCCACCAACAAGAACAAAGTTTGTTGTAGCAAAAGTTTCGCAGGCAACATGTGCTTCCGGATCAAGGCTAAGACAATAATCAAGAATACCATCCGAAATCTGGTCACAAAGCTTGTCTGGATGACCTTCTCCAACTGATTCTGATGTAAATAAATAGTGATTTTTGTTTAAGATAGTGTCCATATCAGGACCTCCTCTTTAGCAAGATTTAAGGTGTCTAAGACATCCCCTTCCGTTCTGCAATTTCGGTTAAATCAACGGATTAAAAATACTATATTACAAAGAATGAAATATATCAATATTATAGAAAAAAAATATAGATGAAATTAAAAAAAATCGCTTCCACTCATTTTAGTATCCGCATTATATATGAATTCAATAAGCGGGTCCCAGCGACGGAAAAAAAAGCAAGGTATCCCCCGGCAGCCGTGCGCCAGCCGACGTAAACGCGGCTGACCCACTGCCGGTTCCCCCTTACTTTCTTTTTCCTGCGTCCCGCATATTTCTTTTATATAATGCGGAAGGCATATAAATAGTTTTGCGCGATTTTTTAGAATGGAATCTTTGTAAAAATTGATAACAATATGGTGCATATTGCATTTTTTTCTATAATATTATATTTTTATAAACGGTAGGGGTATTATTTCTCACGGAGTTTTTTAATGGGTTTAAAAAAGTCTTTTTCTAAAGATAAGACAAAATGTACAGTGACATTTACAGTTTCACACGAGGCAGCTCAAGGGGCTAAAGAAATTAATATTGCCGGTGATTTTAACAGCTGGAGCAGCACAATTACTCCCATGACCAAGGCTCCTGATGGTTCTTTTTCTGTAAAACTCGAACTTGATGTTAACCGCGAATATCAGTTCCGTTATCTGCTTGATAATACAAGATGGGAAAACGACTGGAACGCAGACAAATATGTTCCGGCTCCATACAGCAACGCAGACAATTCTGTTGTAGAAACTTATCTAAAATCTTAATACTTCATTAAGTGTCAAAAGCTTTGTGAATCCTATATTTTGAACAGTTTTTGTTCCGTCGGCGTTTTTTAAAGTAATTCTAAAGCTGCTGTTTTTCATTTCTTCTGCAATTTCATCCCCGTAAAAAGAAGCAAGAACCTCGACATATTCTTCCTGGGTCATAACTTCATCATTAAAAATAGGTGCGAGCAGCAGGTCTAAAAATTGAACTGTCTGGCTGTCTGCCGCTTTATAAAATTTTACAAGGCTCTGAGGCGAAAGGGATGCATTGAGTTTACCATCTTTTACGGTCACAACGCCGGAAGTAAACAAGGCTGATTTTCCGTTCTTGTCTGTCATTGTAACTGTAAGGTCAGAGCCTTTTTTAGAAAGAGCTTTTACCTGTGAAAATCCGTTTGAACTCATTTCGTATTCAATTTCTTTTGTATCAAAAAGCACAGAACTTGAAGCAGATCCATTCCCACTTACAGAATTTATCATTGTTGCAAAAGCCTTTCCTGCAAGTCCGCTGAATTGAACATCAACAGAACCGTCTTTTTTGAGTTCAAGCGAAATTTCGGAAGTACAGCCGGCACATAAAAAAATCAGTACCAGGCTTGCAAAAATCACTTTGAGATTTGTAAATATTCTTCTTTTCAATTTCAATTCCTTTTGTAAAATGCAGACAGAGGAACTGTAAGTCTAACTCCTGTGTACATTACAAGTCCTGCCGCAATTGTTTCCATAAATGGTAAGGCTGCTCCATCCATTTTGTTGTAGACTGTGTAGTTAATATCCTGTACTGCCTGCAAAGCAACTTTACCAATGTTCCATTTAGGAGTTGAAAGCGAAAGTCCAATTATGCCTGGGAAAATAGAACCCTTAATCTCTTTATCCGAATCTATAAGGGAAACGTCATTACAGGTAAAGACAGGTCCCGCATACATACGGATATAATCATTCATCGAAAGGCTCAAAATTACAGGAATCTGGAAAGTATCAAGTCCTGTATTGAACCTGAGGAAGAATCCAATGCCCGGATTAAGGTTCCAGCCGGCATAACTTGCATGGAATCGCGCATCAATTCCTCTGTATCTAAAAACAAACTGACGCGGAGAAAGTAACGACCAGTCAAAATAAACTGATGTATCAAAAAGAAGCTTGTCTTCAAAGCTTAATGGAGTAGAATCGGGAGAAGGCTCTTTTTTGGCAGTAGTCTGTGTGCCGCTTGCTGAATCAGAATCAAAAGCTTCTACCATCTGGGTTTCTTCAAGCTTTTTTCCTTTTTTGTATTCTTCTTTGCCCGAAGGTAAAAATTGTCCTGTAGAAACGTAGCGGCCTTTCCAATAATCCTGATTCAGGGAAGAAACAATTACACCTGTATTCGGACCGTCGCTTATTGCAGAAATAAACTGATTGTTGCCGATATAAACGCCGATGTGCGAAATTGTAGAAGAATTGGTTGTCTTAAAAAACATCAGGTCACCAACTTCGCGTTTTTCATCCGGTATAATTCTTGCATAATTGTATATAGCCTTTGCAGTACGTGGCAGCTGAACCTTAATTGATTTACTTGCAGAATAATAAATAAGGCCTGAACAATCAAAAGAATCAGGACCAACAGCTCCATATTCGTAAGGAGCCCCTATATGTGTTTTAATTTCATCAACAAAGCTTTCGCGTAAAGTCTGCGCCTGTCCCGGAGTCATATTATCTTGAGCACAAAGCTTAAAACATGACAGAGAAAGCAGTAGTATAAGGAAAAATCCGATTTTCCATTTATTGTTTGAAAGTATTTTCATGGTTCTTATATTATATGCGATATATTCGATTTTTTCACATTTTTGTTCAATTATTTTAAAAAAAATTGACTTATTATTCTGATTATGGAAAGTAAACTTGAAGTATTTGTTAATCAGATTGGATATGAAGCAGATAAAACCAAATTTGCATATGGTACGGGACTCAAGGGTGGTGAAGAGTTTGATATTTTAAGCGGCTCAAAGATAGTTTATTCAGGAAAAGTAAGCGAGCCTGTTCAAGACAGAGTTGCCGGAGAGCCTGTCTGCTGTATTGATTTTTCGGATTTTTCTGACGAGGGAACTTTTGCAATTCAGGTAAAATCGCAGGAAGGAAAGAAGGCCCAAAGTCTTTCTTTTAAAATTGGTAGAAAACTTTATGATGATATTTATTACGCAAGTGTAAATTATTTTTATCTTTCGCGTTGTGGCGTAGAACTTGATGAAGCTCATGGAGGCCCTTGGGCACATGCCGCTTGTCACAATACTCCTGCTGTAGTTTATAAAACAGATAAAACAATCGAAGTAAATGGCGGCTGGCACGATGCAGGAGATTACGGACGCTACATTGTTGCGGCTTCTAAAGCTGTAATGGATTTGCTGCTTGCTTATGAAGAAAGCGGCTCCAGCTTTACAAAGTTTGATATTCTTAATGAAGTTCGCTTTGAACTTGAATGGATGCTTAAAATGCAGCGCGAAGATGGCGGAGTTTATCACAAGGTTTCCTGCTATCATTTCTGCGCCTTTATAAATCCGGATGAAGAAAAAGACCAGCTTGTTGTAGCCCCGGTTTCTTCTACAGCTACTGCAGACTTTGCAGGTTCCTGTGCTTTTGCTTCTACCTTCTTTGAAAAAGACGACCCTGACTTTGCTAAAAAGCTTATGGATGCCGCCTTAAAAGCTAACGAATATCTTGATACCCACGAAGAAGAGCTTTATATTAATCCTCCTGAAATTACAACAGGTGGTTACGGAGACTGGACTTCGGCAGATGAAAGATATTTTGCTTATGGAGCTCTTTTCTTAAAAACAGGAGAGCAGTCTTATTTAGATAAGGCTCTTGAACTGCGCCAGAAAATTATTGATTTACCGGAAGATCCACAGTATCCGTGGAAAAACAACTGGCACGAAGGCTTTGGCTGGGGAATGGTTGCCGGTTATGGTACAGAGCTTTTCCTTCGTGCAAAAGATAAAATCAAAGACAAAGCAAAGGTTAAGCTTCTTGAAGATTCAATGATTAAAAATGCAGACAGACTTTTGGGAATTGTAAACAAGGCTTCTTTTGGAACAAGTATGGAAAAGGTTCACTGGGGTGGTACCGGTCATGTTTGCGACGATGCCCATGCCCTCTTGCTTGCCTGGGATCTTACCGGAAAAACTGAATATTACGAAGCCGCTAAAAAACAGCTTGATTATGTACTTGGTTGTAATCCTATGAATATATGCTATATAACAGGCTTTGGTACAAATACTGTAAAACATCCTCATCACAGACCTTCCGGGGCAGTTGGTCAGACTATGCCAGGAATGCTTTCTGGAGGTCCTTGCGAAGGTTTGTTCGATCTTTGTGCAAAAGAAAAGCTTGGTCCTTTAAATCCTCCTCCATTGCGCTGCTATATTGATGAGTTCCCAAGCTACAGTACAAACGAAATTGCCATCTACTGGAATTCTACTTTCGTATATGTAGCGGCAAAATTGAAATTAGTGTAAAATATTCCTGCGGTCCCTGAGCCTGTCGAAGGGCCACTAAAAGGAGATTTTACAATGCTCGAACTCAAAAACGTAACAAAGGCCTACAACAAGGGTAGCGTAAAGGCTGTTGATTCACTTTCAATGACAGTTAATGATGGTGAAATTTTTGGTTTTTTAGGACCAAACGGTGCTGGAAAAACAACTTCTATAAGAATGCTCACAGGCATTCTGCAGCCGGATGAGGGCGAGCTTTTGCTTGACGGCATTTCTATTAAAGAAAGGCCTATCGCCGCAAAAAGAACTTTTGCATTTGTTCCCGACAATCCAGAAACTTTCTCACGCCTTAAGGCAATTGAATATCTTGATTTTATAAGCGATGTTTACAAAATTCCTCAGGAAGAAAAAATGGATCGCATTAAAACTTACTGCGAGAAATTCGGTATGATGGAAAACCTGAGCAGCAGAATTGCATCCTTTAGTCACGGTATGAAGCAGAAGCTTTTTCTTATTGCGAGTCTTATTACCGATCCTAAAAACTGGATTTTGGATGAACCAATGGTTGGTCTTGATCCGGAAGCTGCATTTACAATTAAAGAAATCATGCGTGAACGCGCCGCTGCCGGAAAAACAATTTTCTTTTCTACACACGTAATGGAAGTTGCAGAAAAGCTTTGCGACAGAATAGGTATAATTAAAAAAGGTAAACTTGTATTTGTTGGTACTATGGCAGAACTTCAGGCTCAGCACGGAGAAGCCGGTCAGTCACTTGAAGACATCTTCCTTAAGCTTGTTGCGGAGGACTAAAATGAAAACAAAAGCTTTGTGGTCTTTGTTTAAAATAATGTCTTCTAATATTTTCTCTTTCAGTAATTTTATTGAAGGCTTTAAAAAAGGCGTTAAGGGAATTGTTAGAAACATCTTCTTAATTTTAATCACAATTTATCTTATAGTTTTTACAGGCGGAATGTATATTCTGGTGATGAACAACCTTGGCAACAATCTTTTAGCCAGCGGCGACATTGAAAAAATGCCTGTTTACATTATGTTTATTGCCCTGTCTGTTGTTTTCTTTTTTGGTTTTGTTTCTGCCGCTACAAATTATTATACAGGCTGCGGAGAAGAACAGTTTCTTGCAATGCCTCTTAAACCGGTGGATATTTTTGGTGCAAAGGTTGGCGTTACCGCAATTACAGACGCTTCATTTGGAGCAGCAGTCGTTATTGTTGGTTCTATCATTTATGGAATAAAAGCACGGCTTCTTACAAGTCCCTTGTTTTATCTTGGAATGATTATTACAACCTGCGCAATTGTAAGCATTTCGCTTTTTGTAATCTACGGGCTTTTGATTCTTGTACTTGTGCTTTTTCCAAAAATGCGTAAGCGTACAATCCTTACAGGAATTGCGACTGTCCTGATTTTTATTTTTGTTTGCGTCTATAGCTTTTTCTCTTCTCAAATGTCAGTGTCGCTCGATTTACATGAGGGCTCGCTACCTCCGATTATTCAGATGATTCGTTTGTATGTAGAAAAAGCCCCCTTCCTTATGATTTTTGCAAACGCAATCAGCGGAAAAATCCTTTCTATTCTTTTGATGACTGTAATTACGCTTGCTTTTATTTTTGGAATTGTTCCTCTTTTTGCTCCTTTATATATTAAAACCCTCAAGGGATTTTCTGATATAAAATCAAAAAAGATTTCGCGCCAGAAAGCTCAGGATGTAATTACTAAAAACGTTAAAACTAATTCTGTTTTTAAAACTCTTTTTACCCGCGATTTACGCACAATGTTCAGGGAGCCTTCCTTCTTTGCAAACGGACCTCTTTTAATAATTATCCTTCCTGTGATTATGCTTGTTTCTGGCGGCATGAGCTTTTTTATGGCAAGTCATAGTAATGTTAGTGCAGTTATGAACGAGCTTCAAAGAATTTTTCTAGCCCTTACACCGGAAGAAATTTTAAATATAAAATATTTCTGCGTTCTTGGCCTTGGAGCTTTTTCTATTTTTATGGGTAACTGTACCAACGTTGCTTCAACTTCTTTTTCGCGCGAAGGTAAAGCCCTTTACGATTTAAAAGCCATGCCTATAAGCTGCGATACAATTGTTCTTGTAAAATTCTGGCATGCCTTTATGTACTGTATTATTGCTGTAGTAATTGCTGCAATTTATTTTAGTGCAGGCGTTGCTTTAATAGGATTTCCTTTTACTGCCAGCGAAGTTTTTGAGGTTATTGTAAAAGGTGGTGTCCTGGCTCTCTTAGTTTCGCTTGTGCTTGTTTTTGTAGAAATGTTTATAGACACCTTTAATCCAAAACTCCAATGGGAAAATCCTATAGCGGCATTCAAGCAGAATGTAAACGCAGTTGTTTCGGCTTTTATTTCAATGGGTGTCGTAGCTCTCTTTATTGTATTGATGGTATTCCTGCCAAGGAACAATCTGGGCATATTACTGGTAGGACTCATTTTTACAGTGCTTGCCGCTCCATTAGGATATTTATATTTTAGATATGCCGTAAAGCGCATTCCGAATATGTAGATTGGTATGGTTCCTGTGCTTCGACAGGCTCAGCAACCGCTTACAGAAGATTAATATTATGAAAAGATTTCTTATTTTATTTACATCACTGTTACTTTCTTTTTCACTTTTTGCTCATGAAGGCAGCATGGCCGGGGCAGGAAAATTAAGATTTACACAGACAAAATATTTTGATCTTATTTATGGCGAAAAAAATCTGGCAAGTGCAAATATCCTTTATGAAAATGCAGATGCTGTTTTTGAAGAGCTTGCTGCAGACTATGGAGTAGAGCCTTCGTTCAGACTTCCTGTAGTTATTACTGCAACAGTGGAGCAGTTCAACGCATACTACGCAAACTCTCCCTATAACCGCATTGTTCTTTACGATACCGGCCAGATAGATGATTTAGCAGTTTTTTCCCAGACCCTGCTTTCTACTTTTACACATGAGCTTACTCATGCATTAACTTATAATCTTAAAAATAAAGCCTTTAAAGTTATAGGTAAGATTTTTGGTGACTCAATCTCAAATCATTATTTTACTGTTACAAGCGGAATGGCCGAAGGTGCAACAGTTTCTTATGAAAGCTCAAAAGGGGAGGGGCGCTTAAACGATGCCTATTCTCTTCAGATGGTAAGGCAGGCAAAAATTGAAGGCAGGTTCCCGACTTATTCCGATGTAAAAGGTTCTTCTGATGCTTATCCAATGGGTTCCTTTTATTATTTTAATGGAGCCTTTGCAGACTTTTTACAGCGCAACTTTGGCATGCATAAATATTCGGAATTCTGGTACCGATGTATAAACGGCGAAGAGTTTTCAGATTTAACAACAGCAGGAGCTTTTAAAAAGACCTTTGGAATTAAACTAAACAGAGCCTGGAAGATGTTTGAAAACTCTATACAGCTTCCGGAAGTTGCCGATGCAAATCCTCTTAGGGCAGGTCAGGCCTTTGACTTTTTTGATAAACAAAATCAGAGGGGAGAGTTTTCGCTTAAAAATACAAGTGGTTCAAGGTTTTCTAATCTGCGTACTTGCGAGACCGGTCTTGCTTATGTAGACGACAGCTGCAATACTATTTATTTTGTCCCGGAAGGCAAAAAGCCTCAAAAGCTTTTTCACCAGGATTATCTTGACGGTATAAGACTTTCTCTGGACGGAAGATTTCTTGCTATAAGTCATTACGCTACAGCTTCTGCAACTGTTAAACATTGCGCAAAAATTTATGACCTCAAAACAAAAAAAATAGTTTCTGTCCCGGGAACAAATTATGTCTGTCCTGCAGTAATCTCTTCAAATGGAGAATATTATTTTGTGGCACAAAAATACCAGGCGCAAAGATATTCTATTGTTGTTCAAAAGCTTGATGTAGAGAAAAAATTGACGCTTTGCGAAAATCCTCTTGAGTTGACTTTTGATGCAGAGCAGGTTCCTTCCGACTTTACAGATTTAGGTAATGGCCGCTTTGCCTTTTCATTAAAATCGGGACTTGATTATTCTATTTGCGTAAGCGACATTCATTTTTCAAATATGACAGAGTATCCTCTTCCCTATGAAAAAATGAAAATAAGAGATTTGTCTTTAAGTTCAAATACAATTTATTTTTCATGGGCAAAAAAAGAAACCTTGCCAAGACTTGGAATGCTGGACCTTGAAGACGGACAATTTTCTTTAATGAATGAAAATATTTCGGGCGGGGTTTATACACCTGTTTGCAAGGACGGGCATATTTATTACACCGCACAATTTTACAAACAGTCCCGACTTTTGGAATTAGAAAAATCCTGGTGGACTTGCCAGCAGATTGAGGCCCACGCTTCTTTGCCAGCCTTTGAAAATGCTCCTGACCCTGTGCCGGAGCCTCTTCCCTATAAAAATTTCTCGCCATTCCAGTATGCCTTCAACGGCTTTATTATTCCTATGGGCGGAATTGCTTCAAACATCCCAACGCTTGGAATAACTTATATGAATTCCTTACCCTGGTATGCCGGACTTACAATGTTTTCTGCTGGTTATGATATTTCATCTAAATGCGGCGTTTTTGATTTCTCCTATCAAAGCGGAACAGACACAGGCTTACTTCAATATTCTTTATTATCTTCTCTCATAATAAATCAAAGTGGTTTTAAAAAGCTTTCGGGTTCAGCAGCAATTTCTTCCGGTTTTGATTTTGGCAGAAGGTATGCTCTTTTATTTTCTGTCCGAGCAAATGCAGATTACGGCCTCTTGTCCGACAAAAATGATAATACTTCTTTTTCGTCTCTTCAAATTGCTTCTGCCAGCTGGACAAATGTTTTTACCTCTGGCCCCGGTACTTATGAAAGAAAAGGAATTACCCTTACTGCCGGGCTTGCCCATGCTTATGAAACAGACATAAAGCCATACAAAAATCAGCTTAGCGATATTTATGATGTAGAGTTTGATGCAGCTCTTTATATTCCAAAGCTTCTTCCACTTTTGTGTGCCGATAATTTTACCTACAATCTTCCAACAAAAGTTAATACAAGTCTTTTTTCTTTGAGCGCTACAGATTACCGTCTTGCAAAAGTTAATGCCGAAACACTTTTGTTTGGCTATGACATTCAAAAAGCAGTCCCTGGTCTTTCTGCACTTTTCTTAAATGATGTAATTCTAACTATAAGCTACACAGGCGGTTTTGATTATGCCAACGCAACAGAAGCAGCCCAGAACTGGCATTTGACTCACGCAGGCACATACCTTGATCAAATAAAAGCAGGCGACCTTGCCTACAAGCAATACGCCAGACTAAAACTTTCCCTTGGCTTCACTCCAAACATCGGTACCTTCGCCAACTCCGCCAACCGCAACAACCTGTATCTGTCTTTTGCCTTTGGCCCAAAAGAGAATCTTCCGGAAAAACTCTTTGATTTTGGTTTTGAAGGGAAGTTTTAGTTGTTGTTTCAAGGAGCACAGCCGCAAAGCAATCTAGGCCTGATATGTTGAAAATCTCTTAATTCTTCTATAAAATGACCTTATGGACAAATTAAAAATTTTACTGGCTAAAGGCCGCATTTACGAATCAGTTTATGAACTCTTGAGTGACGTGGGCATTTCTATAAGTTTGCCCGACAGAACATATTTCCCAACTACAAATCAGGCAGACCTGGCTTTTCAGGTTGTAAAGCCTCAGATTACAAGTCTCTTGCTCGCCAAAAACAAGGCAGATCTTGGTTTTAGCGGTAAGGACTGGGTTTACGAAAACGGTGTACAGGACGAGGTTGTAGAAATTATGGACCTTGGATTTGATCCTGTCCGCATTGTTGCCGCAATTCCGGATACAAAAGACCTGGACACATTGTTAAAGTCGCCTGTTACAATTGCAACAGAATATCAGGCTTTGAGCCGCAAATGGGTAGAAGACAAAAAAATTGACGGTTCAATTTTCCGCACCTGGGGAACCAGCGAAGGCTTTGTTCAGGACACCGAAGATTCAATCGCTCAGATTTTGATTGATAATACTTCTACAGGTTCTTCTCTGCGTGCAAATCGTCTTAAGATTGTAGACACCCTTATGGAAAGCTCAACCCGCATGTATGCTTCACGCAAGGCAATGGAAGACCCTGCCAAAAAGCAGAAAATCATGGAACTCAAAATGCTTTTTGAAACCGTTTTGAACGCCCGCAACCGCGTAATGCTCGAAATGAACGTTTCTAAGGCAGACTTTGACAAGCTCATAAAAGGCATCCCCGCAATGAAAAGCCCGACAGTTTCTCCGCTTTTCAACGACGACGGATTTGCCGTAAAAATCGCCGTTAAAAAGTCCGAGGTTCCAACCCTGCTGCCAAAGCTCCAGGCCCTTGGTGCCAGCGACATTGTTGAATATGAATTACGTAAAGTGATGCTGTAGGGGGGAAGTCTCCCCCTCGCTCGCACTGCGTTGCTCTCTACCCCTTCGCCTAGGGGCGCTGCCCCTAAAACCCCGTGACCTAAAATCCGTAAGGTCTAACTTCTTTTTGTTTAAAAACAACTTTCTCCGTACAAAACTTTTTCTGTTCCATCAACAAACGGTGCGCTTTTGTAAGATGAATGGTGGCGTGCTTCTTGCTGAAATACACATCCACAAATCTTCGAGTGTTTACGGAATAAAACTTTTGTTCAATAATATTGTTGTCGTCGTCCAGAGTTACAACATGGGCAGCGTTGTATAATCCGCCTTCCTGCCAGTCTGAGCCGTTGTTGTGAAGAAAATCATCAACATCTTCAAAATCCTTAAAATTGTTGTAATCTTCATAAAGGTCATTAGAAGCAACAAGACATTTAATTACATGAAGTTTAGGAAAATCAAAATCTTTACACCAAAGGCTGTCTTTTAAAAGTATATCGCCAAGAGTTTCTTTTCCGTCATTTTCAATTTTCTGGGACTGGTGAATCTCGTTCCATTTTACAGTTTCAAAACTCTGTAAATCGCCATAAATAATCGCTTCGCGAATGTATAAAGGTCTAACAATGTATTTCATCATGATTATTATATAATGAAGTTTATAAAAAAAGTTGCAGGCAGTTAAACTTTTTAATGATTTTCTATTATATAATTAATTGAAAACTGATATTGCAGGAGTTTGTATGGAATTTTTTTATGATTATGAAGGCCTTACAATTAAAATGGAATACGGAAAAAAAGATTATTCTGCAACTTATGAATCGCCTTATGGCACAATAAAATATGGCAGTCATATTATGGCAAAGTGCCCGTGGGTTTTTACAGAAAAACAGATTCGTAATGAAAAAGCCCGCCTCGCCGGAGAATATTTTGTTGCAATGAAAAAATTCCTGGATGAGAATTCTGATTTTATAGAAAAATCAAAACAAGAATTAAAAGAACGCTACGCTCCTGTTGAAAAAGAAATTGAACTTCAAAGGCAGAAAAAAATAGAAATGAAAAAAAAGTTCAAAGCCGGAGAGATTTCGGAAGAAGAATATTCAGCCGCATGCAAGCTTTCAAAACGCATAAAAGATTCCTTGTACACTGTTGACAGGAGATTTTATGATGAATTACAACAGAAATGTAAACTCAGCCTGACCGGCATTCAGCATTTGATTTTCGAATAGTTGATTCTTGGAGGATCTTTTATGAAGCTTAAGATTTATAACTCAAAACGAAATAAATGGATTTATACCAAGTTAAGAAATTCTTATGTAAAGGAATTTCATACATTCATAAAAGAAGTAAAAACTTTTTCTGATGTTGATTTACATGGAATACGCCCCCTGGAACTTTTTAAGATATACGAAGGTTATGATGATACTTTAATAATTCTTTCCAGAAGAAAAAAATGCCAGGCTTTTATTCAATTTACCAGATACGACGATTATACTTTTGTAAATTATCTTTACGTAAAAAAATCCCAAAGAAACCGCGGCTACGGCAAATGCCTTTTGAATATGATTAAAGCTGACGTAATCCAACTCTACTGCCAGCCGGAAAATAAAATTGCTCAGAATTTTTATACTGGTTTGGGTTTCAAAAAAATGCCGGAAAGTGAATTTCCTAATTTGGTGCGGCTGGAGTTGCGAAGGTGAAAAACACTTTTTAGTCATTAATTTATTAAAATATATAAACTTTTTTCATATTTTCTCTTAAAAAACTTCCTCTTTTTAAAAAATTTTTTGTTAACTATAATAAGGATTTTTATCCTGCCGGGACGGTATGTCCTGAACATTAAACTATGAAAGGAGCTTTCTCTATGGATGAAGTTTTTGAAGAGCAATTATTTGAACCACAGTATCCGGCCGGACTTTATACAAAGAGGCCAAACGCAACTGCACTTTTAAGTCCTTTGTATGATTATACCTTCAAGGGCATTTTTACACAGGAAACTGAAGAATCTTATTTTGCGTTAAGATGTTTTCTTTCTGCAGTACTCAATCGTAAAGTATCAAAAGTCACTCTTAAACCTAATGAACCAGTTGCAGAAACAACTGAACAAAAGAAAATGACTTTTGATATAAGCGTAGAGTTTGATGACGGCGAACTGGCTGATATTGAAATGCAGGCAAGAAGCCAGGCATACAATTATGGAGTCAGAGCAGAAATTCTGGCTGCAAGACTATTAACAAATAATGCCAAAAAAGGGCAGAATTGGGAAGCCTCTAAAGTATATCAAATTTCAGTTCTAAACTTTCACTACAAAAACAATGACAATAAAGAATTACGGTGGTATACTATGACTGACGATTCAAAGGAAAATCTGGAAGAAAGGCTTAACATTATCTTTATTGACCTTGTAACTATACGTAAACTAAAAGATAAGCCTGTAGACCAGTTAACACCTTTAGAAAAATGGGGCCTTTTCTTTTCGTATGTTGATCACGAAGATAAAAGAGATTATATAAAAAGCATAGTAGAATCGGAGCAAGGAATCATGGAAGCAGACAAAATGGTACAAAAAATGAGTGATTCGGATGATAACTGGTTCGTACAGAATTCTCTCTGGATTGCCGAACGAGATCGCACCGCAAGTCTTGAAATTGCCAAGAAGAAAGGCCTTGAAGAAGGCATACAACAAGGCATACAACAAAGTGCCCGGGAAACTGCGATAGCATTGCTTAAAGAAGAGATACCAATTGAAACTATTGCCAGAAGTGTAAAATTACCGATAGAAGAAGTTTTGGAACTGCAAAAAGAGCTCCCTGAACATGCATAATCTGGAAATTGATTCTTGATAAAAAAGCTCACTTTCTTAAGAGAAAGTGAGCGCAACGAATATTAGAACCCTGCAATTGTATAATAAACGTCTTTACCGTTTTCCTGATGGATTTTTATTCCCTTTGCTTCCAGACGTTCGTCAACATTTTTCCAGCCTTTTGGCATTGTTGATTTTAAATTATCTTTTCCTTTATCAAGGGTATCTGCTTCTTTTTTTGTGATAAGAATTCCCTTTGCTTTTTTTTGCAGAAGTTTAAGGATTTTATTTTCATCATAATCAGGTGTGAGGTTATATAAGTCTTCTTTTAACAAAACTCTTGGATAAATATGTTCGGCATGTAATTTGTCTTTGAGAGCTCCTGCTATATGCTTCAGATTATCTTTTGTTTTTAAATAATTCCTTAAATTATCAAAATCTGCTTTATTTTCCTTATAAGCTTTTTCCGAAACTCTGACTTTTACAAAATTGTCGCTTGTTTTTTCCAGACAACCATAAATTTCATAATCAAGATATTTTTCTCTGTGAGTACCTCTTTCTATGCCAACTAGAATATTGTGGAGCATCGTACTAATTTGTTCCAACGATTCCTTTGAGTTTTCTTTTGCTGTTTCAGGCATAATTGTTCTTCTCCTTATAATATAAAGTTTGTTGTATTTTTAGCTTCCATACGGAAACTGTTATAACAATGCCAGTTTTCAATTATTCTGAATAACTGACATTGGTAAGTTGAAGTTCTTTTTACTCTGTATTTTAATTAAACTTATATGCAATGTTTGGGATCATATTAGCATCAATAGAAACCTCAATAGTGACATTAGTAATTGTATCATCTGTCTGATCAGATAAAATGTTTTCCTTATAAAATAGAGTTTTTATAGAGTTTTCTGTTATATCATTTAATTCAAGTATTCCCGGAAATTCGACAATCTCAAACGGGGTATATTTTTCTTTAATTTCTTCTACAGTAAAATCAATAGTTTTTTTTGTTGGAATTGTGGTGTCTTTGAGAAGTAATGTGTTATATGTTCCATCAGAACCTTTAATCACTATGGAGCTTGGACTAACATCTAGCAGCAATACCTCTTTGACATCACCCGTTAATACTCCATACTGAAGTTTTAGACCTTCAGTAATAGCCTCAGTTGGAACTTTTTTACATTGTATATAATTATTTTTGAATTTTATATCTTTTATAGAAACAGATAAATCTGTACATAGTATTATTTCGTCTATTGAATCAAAATACTCATTTATCGAGCAGATTTCACCTTCATTTCCTATAATTTTTTTTGTTTTAAGGTAATTCTCTAAGGTTTCGCAAATATTAAAAGTTGGTAATTTTATTGAATCAGTAGATCTTACTTCATAGACTCCATCCCCAATTCCAAGTACTGAAATTTCCAGGCTGTCCCCAATAATTACTGCAACTAATACAGAACGTTCATAATCTTGATTATCTTTGTAATAGACTCCTATTGCAGCAGCCGTTGAATAAGTTATCGTTCTTAAGTTCTTTACTTGTGATGATTTTGCTCTTAATTCTTTTATGTCACTTATTCCATAAGACTCAGGAATTGCGATAACTTTTATGTTGTTATCTCCTTCTTCAAATACTTTATTGCAGGAAAAAAAACCTTTATAAACATTCTTGGTTGCTAAATCATCTTTTGTGAGTGAACTGAAATTGCCGGTTAATACTGCTTCAAGATTTTCTTGTGTTTTTAATAACCAGGTGCGTTCAAGCTTGGTTTTTGGTTCTGTACAACTGTCAAGAATTTCTTTTGCATTCGAAAGATATGATTTATCTTTGCTGTATTCAGCAAGCTTAATGTTAAAATCAACTTTACGGCATTTGAGCAAAATTTCATCAGCCCAGAGTTTGTCTGCTGTTGAAATGTATTCTTCAACCTGTGAATAATTATTTGCTTGAGTTGCAATATCTATTAAGGTAAGATAAGAACATAATATATCTGCATGAATGCTGTTAATTACATTTTTAGCTTTCTGTGGATCTGTATGTGAAAGTGCATACAGATAATCTGCTAAAATTTCCTCGTTGCTCGAATATTTCATACAGAGTGGCTCAAGCAGCTTTATAGCCTCGTTATATTTGAGTTCATCATAAAGCACCGATTTGGCCTTTTCAAAATTGATTCTATCAAAGTTCCCAATTTGATTTGTGTTTTTGGAATTAATTTGAGTTTTTACAATATTTTCTAACTCCAATGCACGTGTCATTGTAAGCCCAAGCTGCTGCTGTAAAGCTCCAAGCTCCTGCCGTTCTCCCATATCTATTTTGCCGTCTTCGAGTACGCGCTTTACAGCCTGTTTATAGACTTCTTCTTTTTGATTTCCAGCATTGTCTCGGCATGAAATACATTTTCCTGCATTTGAATCATAACAGTCAGTGCATGTAAACTGTCCACAAACAGGACAATTGTATCCATTGATTTTCAGAACATTTTTGCCACACACATGGCAGGTTGCTGTCTTTTTAGTTTCATCCTCGTTCTTAATAATTGTGGCATTTCCAGAAACATGTGTTTCATCTTTTGAACCAATTACATCACCTGCAATTACGTTCTTGTCTCCCATAGAAATACCTGCAGATTTAGCAGCTCCATTTCCACCAAAACTGAATCCGCATTCACCACAGAATTTCATTGTAAGAGGCCAGTCTTTGTTACAATGCGGACAGTGATTCATTGGTTCTGGCAGTTTTGTTCCACAGTTTCCACAGAATTTCATTCCCTCTGGATTTTCTTCACCACAATTTGGACATTTCATATTTTTAGCTCCTATATATTTTTTACAAGTTCTTATTTGCAAAATCTGGATTATTGTTTACCATTAATTTTCGAGTTTTTGAACAAAATTTTTAATTTTTGCCCTTTGCTTAATAGTGAAACATTAATGCTTTTCTTGCTACGTTTTCATATCCATGTTCTTCAGCTTTCTTATACCATTTTGTTGCCTCTTTGTAGCTTTTCTCTACACCATCCCCATTGCGATACATGCGTATTAGCTCTATTAAAGCTTTTTTATCTCCTTGTTCTGCTTTCTCAATCAATTCTTTTAAAACATCGTTTTTATTTGATTTTACAGTATTGCTATTGTTCTGAGTAACATCTTTTGGGGTGTTGTTGTTATTTGTTAAATTGTATTGTGCAGATGTTAAATAATGTTGAGCGATTCCGTTTCCTTGCTCTGCAGCCTTTTTTAACCATTTGATAGCTTTACTGATATCCTGTATTACACCTAGCCCTTGGTAATACATATTTCCTAAATGGCATTGTGCAGTAGCAAATCCTTGTTCAGCAGCCTTTGTGTACCATTCTACAGCCTTGCTGTAATCCTGTGTTACACCATTACCAAATTGATACATATATCCTAAAGTATCCTGTGCATCTGCATCTCCTTGTTCAGCTGCTTTAGAATACCATCTTATTGCTTTAGAATACCATTCATTTGATTTTGCAGAATCTTTCTTAAGTCCAAAACCTCCTTCTTTGTAAAGAGATCCTAAATGACTGGCGTAATTAGCTGCCATATCACCATTTGGTTGATTTTCAAAAGCTTTTGTGTACCATTCTACAGCCTTACTGTAATCCTGTGCTACACCATCACCAATTTTGTACATATGTCCCAAAATACTCGGTGCTTTCGCATCTCCTTGTTCAGCTATTTTAGAATACCATCTTATTGCTTTAGAATACCATTCATTTGATTTTGCAGAATCTTTTTTAAGTCCAAAACCTCCTTCGTTGTAAATAGCTCCTAGATGGGCTGCACAAGCAGCAGCCATACCTTCATCTGGTTTATTTTCCAAGGCCTTTATATACCATTTTTCTGCTTTTCCATAATTTCTTTTTACATTTTGCCCATATCGATACCATTCTCCAAGATTTACCGAAGCTTCAACATCACCCTGTTCTGCTTTTTTTATCAACTGGTTTATAACGACGCTATTATCCGCAGTTACAGTATTGCTATTATTCTGAGTACCCTCTTTAGTTGTGTTACTGGTATTAGCCTGATTGTTTTGCGCATATGTTAAATTGCTTTTAGCAGTTTCATTTCCTTGTATTGCAGCTTTATTAAACATTTTTGCAGCGTCATTAATAATTTTCCAGTAAAATCCATTTTGTCTGCAATAATCCTTGGTATAATTTACAGTAGGAGAATCAGATTCGTCTTCCATAATAAACTTTGCTTTTTCCTGGTAACTTTTTTCAAGCGGAGTTTCTGCTGTCCCTAAATCTTGTGCTAACTCCAGAGCATCCTGCAAGAAGGTTTCTACATGAAATTCTTTATACAATCCATATTTAAAGAAAGCCTGAGAACATTTTACCAGAACATTTTCCGGCCATAGCATAACCAGTTTATCCAGACGTCGTTCTGCTTCGTCATATTCTTTCTTTCTAAGTGCAATATCAAAAATAGTAAGACATGCACTCAGATTATCAAAAGAAAGCTGTTTTATTTCATTTTCTGCCTGCGCTTCATCTATATCGGCAAGAATAGGAAAATATAGATTTAAAATATTTTCATCTGTTTTGTGCATTGCATAAATAGGTTTAAGCAGATTTATTGCTTCCTGTGATTTGCCTTCATCATAATACAGAGTTTGGGCCTTATTTATATTGATATTTTCAACTGTTGTATATTTTGCATTATTGGATGAAGAAGACTCCTTTGTTATGGAAGCTTCAATTTCTTTTATCTTATCATCAGAAAGTCCAAGTTTGTGCTGAAGATTTATAAGTTCACGACGTTCAGAAAGGTCAATTCGTTTGTCTGAATAAAAATTTTGAAATGTTTCTTTGTATTGATTTATTTTGCTGCTTTCTGATTGATTTATGCAGAATTTACAGCGTCCGTTCTGAATATCATAACAACTTGCACAAGTGAATTGTCCACATACAGGGCAGTCAAAGCCATCAATCCGCATTACGATACGGCCACAAACATGGCACTTTGCTGTTTTTTTTGTCTCATCCTCATTTTTAATAATTGTGGCATTTCCAGCTATATGAGTCTCTTCATTCGAACCAATTACATCACCTGCAATTACATTCTTGTCTCCCATAGAAATACCTGCCGATTTAGCAGCTCCATTTCCACCAAAACTGAATCCGCATTCACCGCAGAATTTCATTGTAAGAGGCCAGTCTTTGTTACAATGCGGACAATGATTCATCGGTTCTGGTAGTTTTGTTCCACAGTTTCCGCAGAATTTCATTCCCTCTGGATTTTCTTCACCACAATTTGGACATTTCATATTTACAGGCTCCTGTTTATCATTCTCTTATTTTTTTTAATAGTCTATTTAATCAATTATAAATCCACATTTTCAATTTAACTATGTAGTTGCACTCAAAAAATATTGAGTGGCATTCAATGTTTTTATGAAATTTTGTATGAGATAATATTTTTATATAAATGGAGATTTTTATGGAAAATCTGACTGGAAAAATTGAATTTATGCTTTTTGCGGAAGGTACTAAAAGTGAATCTTTGCAGCCTTTTCTTATAGATAAGAATGGAAAAAAAATACGTATTTACAAAAAAAACGACAATCCATTTATGAATAATTATTTTACTGCTTTTGAAGGAAAGTCGGTTTGTATTTCTGGAGAGTATTCTAATGAAATATTTATTGTTGACTCAATAACAGATGATATAGTTGGCTCGGCAATTGATGAACCACAAACAGATGAAGTAGAGGCAGTTGATTCTGAAATAGTGTCTTCATCGGATCCTGAAAATTCTTCAGATGAATAAGAAAATATTGAACAGGGAGAATAATATGAACTTTTGTGAAGACTGTGGTGCTCCTCTTTCCCCAGGAGTAAGATTTTGTGAAAATTGCGGGGCAAAAATTTCTGATGCTTCGTTAACTGCTGCTGGGAAAAATGATGTAGTTGCAGAGAATCTTGAAGGCGGAGTTTTATACACGAACTTGCAGTTGCTTTCTTCTGCTCTTGGAACATCGACAGAAACTATTCTTATGGTAATAAACAATTTTATTGATTTAAGAAAAGCCGACGGAATTGGGTATGAACTTTTTGATATTTCTGGCAAAGTTTCTGACAATAATTCTTTGCAGGAGCATATTAATCTGGTAAAGTCTGCTGTTTCTCAGGGGCAGCGTTATCTATTTATCCTGGGTGATAATAATATTATTCCAACCTGCGTTTGGGAAAATATGGCCAGTGACAGGGAGTCCGATTCTGATGTGTCATCAGATCTTCCATTCGCAACGCTGGATACTGACTCACCTTTCAATGGTAAGATATTTAATTTTGATAATTTCCTTTATGTGGGTCGCTTACCTACGGCAGTAATCATGAACTATATGGAAAATATTGCAGCCTATAAAATGCCTTCTTCCATAAGTTCATTTGCTTTGTCTGCTATGGTCTGGACAATGGAAACAATGGATCTTTATGCTAATGTTCGTAATGATTCTGATATTGTGCATGGTCCGGAAATGGAAACTTCTCCACTTTTTGAACTTGGACAGGAACTGTCCTGCATTCCTTCAAATACAAATCTTCTCCTATTTAATCTACACGGAAGCAATCAAACTGAATTCTGGTATGGTCAGGAAGAATCTAATTATCCAGAGGCGATGTCGCATGATTCTTTTAATCATCTGACAGAACCCTATTTCCTTGCTGTGGAAGCTTGTTACGGAGCAAGATATGAAAATCTTCCCGTTTCGGAAAGTATACTTCTTTCGGCCTTGAACGGAAAATGCCTTTCATTTCTGGGCTCATCAAGAATTGCTTTTGGAAGACCTATGCCGGAAGGTTGTTGTGCAGATGTAATTTGCGGTGAACACCTTGTAAATCTTTTGCATGGAATGAGAGCAGGACAGGCATTTAATCTTGCCCGAAAAAAATTAATGGAAGACTCAAGTCCTGAAGAAATTAAGACACTTGCGGAGTTTTCTTTGTATGGAGATCCAAGTCTTTCAATTACTCAAAATACAGAAAAATCATTACCTGTTCAAAACAGAAAACGTGTTACAGGATTAGTTGGAACTCTGCCTGATGTTCGAAGGGCAGTCAGGTTAGAACTTGTAAATGTTGAAGCAAAAATTGCAGATGTCGCAGCAAATTTTATAAAAACATACCCATGGATGGATGGTATAAAACCAAAGTTCTACAAGAATGTTGCCTCTGCATGCAGCGATATAAATGCAGTTTTTTCTAAGCAGACTAAACTGGGGCCACAAATTGTTTCTGTCACAATCAGCAAAGACGGAAATATTCAAAAATTTATGGAAACAAAATAAAACAAAATAAAAATTAGGAGATTAATTATGACATGTCCAAAATGCGGTAAAGAAATTCCAGAAGGAAAAAAGTTTTGTGGAAATTGCGGTACAAAGATTGATACCTCTACCACAACAGATAGCAATATTTTAATTTGTGCTTCATGCGGTGCACCATTAACTCCGGGTAAAAAATTCTGCGGAAAATGTGGAGCTCCAGTTACAAATGCTTCTAATAATGCTTCCAGCCAGGCAGAAGTTGCTCTTCATGCTGGTTTTGCACATTGGAATATTCTTCCAGGTCAGCTTGCGGCAAAATTTGATGAAACCGATTTGGAAGGCTACAAGGATATAAAAGGACTTGTAATTCAAGATGGAATAAAAGCTCTCTTCTTTGCAGATGGAAAACTTGCAGGTGAACTACAGGGTGGTAAGTATCCGTTTAAAGATATGGGTATTCAAACAGAAGGAGCTGTTCGAGGTTTCTTCAGACGACTTGCAAACTTCTTTAAGGGTAAAACTAGTAGTATTCTTGATTCCGCCGCTTCTGTCATTGTTGTACTGCTCCGGGATGCAGAATTCCCGCTTATCTTTATGGAAAATGATATTCCAACTGCAGGTCTAAGGACTTCGGTTGCCATGCATGGAACTGCAAAGATTACAAATGTTCTGGAATTCTATCATAATCAGTTGTTGGACCGTAAAATGGTAACTTTCCAGGATTTTGCTACTGCACTTGAACCTATGGTTCATACTCTTTTGAGCGAAAAACTTGCTGGAATTGATGCTGATTCTGTTACAACAGATATAACTCTGCGTTCGACAATTACAGAAGCAATGAAAGAGGGAATTTCTTCTGTATATTCATACATTTCGTTTGAAAAAATTCTTAGGCTTACTGCAACAAACACAGAACTTGAAGCTATCAGACAGATGCGAGAAGAACTGTATCTTAGCGAAAAGGAACTGATTGAACTTAGTCGACGTAATAATTTTCTTAACCGTTTGAATGATGAAAAGAACCAGCAGCTTTTACAGGAAGCACAGTCTGCTGCTGATTTTGCTGCAGCTATGCAGAAGATTGACCAGCAGAATGAACTTACAGAAGATGAAAAAGCAAAATTTGCCGATATGCTTTACTGGCAGCGAAAGCTTAGGGAAGCAACATCTCGAGATGAAGGCGAAGCTGCTCTTAATAAACTGGAACAAAACGCTCTTCTTCGTGAGGAAGAAATTAGTGTTCTTAAGGCAGATATTGAACAACGTGCAAAATTAAAGAATCTTACAGATGGTCAGGCTCTTGCTATGCTCACCTTGCAGAATGAAATTGCACTTGATGAGCAGAAATTACAGTGGGAACTTCAGATTGGTAATAAACGCTTTGAAAATCAAATGGATCGACAGCGTAAGCAGGATGAATATGCCGATGAACGTCGCCGTCGTGAAATGGATTTGGACAAAGAAGAGCAGATGAACCAGCTAGATCTTTTGCGACAGGCACAGGCTCTTCGTGCAGAGCGTGAAGATGCAGAGCACAGACGTAAGATAGAGGAAGAAAAACTTCACATCGATGCAGAGCTGGAAAAAGAAAAACTGCAATCAAGTACAGAACTTGAGAAAAATCGTATTTATGCTAACATGACTGCAGAACAGATTATGGCTGCAAATCCAAATATCAGTGAACATGCAGCTGCCGCTCTTGCAGAAAAGTTTAAAGGTGAAAATGCCGCAGCTTATGTTGAAATGGCAAATAAGCATAGCGAAGATATTGAACGCATCATGAGTCAGAATGCCGAACAGCAGAATCAGACAATGCAGCAGATGATGCAGATGATGGGACAGATGTTTGGAGCTCAGAATGCACGAAAGGATGCAGAATTAGAAGCCGTTCGCAAGGATGCAGATCATCATCAGGACAGAATGGAAAAAATCATTACATCAACTTCTAATGCAGCTTATGGTGCCGCTGGAAAAATTTATGCTGCAAAACCAGAAAGGCCGGAGCAGCCACGACAAAACAGCAGAAAAGATATAACACAATGCCCATCGTGTGGCGCTCCAATTGAAGAGGGCGAAAGCTTCTGTGGTGAATGTGGGGCAGCACTTTAATGCAAACTACAATTGATTTGCATCTGATTACAACTAATGTAATGGAAGGCACAGGTTTTAAAATTTTCCTCGAACAGAATAGGCCTGACTACAACGTATCATTAATGATATTACCTATGAATAGTTCTTTGGGAAATCTGAAACTTTCAAAGTTAAAAGAGAACTCTGTTATTTTTATTGATACAGATTCTTTCGAAAATGAAAACCTGCTGTCCTTCCTGAAGCAAATCATGTTTACGTATAAGTGTAAATGTATTTTACATTCAAAACTTTCTACACCCGGACTTTTAATGAAGGCAAGAGAACTTTTTGTTGATGGATATATCATAAAAAGTTCACCTATCTCTTGTATTCTTAATTGTCTGGATGTAATTAAGTTAGGCGGTACATATTATGATTCCAGGTTTTATGATTTATTAAAATCTGTAATGATTTTTGAAAAAGACTTATCATTAACCGAGAGAAAACTTCTGCATGAGGTTCTTTTGTTCAGTAATCGAACAATAAAAGATTTGGCAGGCGTTCTGAATATTTCTAAACACACTGTAGAAGTTCATCTCTCGAATCTTTATAAAAAAGCACATGTTAATGGCTACACCGAACTTGTGTCCTGTTTTTCACTTTGACGATTATAATTTTGTTTTTATTCTTCCCTAAATAAATCTTTTAGAGTTACTTGAGATTGAACAATATTACTGTACATATTTTTCTTTACACCATAAGTTGTTATCATTGTCAGCAATAATGTTTTATTTGTTTTAGTAACTTCTTGGAATCTGTTGATTTTTCGTTTTAGATTCAAATCATATTTTTTATCGATTTCATATTCATCATTAGAAAATTTCATTTCACAAACATTGATTATATGATCCCTACGATCTAAGAGCATATCAATCTGAGCACCTTCATGCTCATCATCTCCATGAACAAACCATGATGATTCTGTTGTAAGTACTCCTGAAATCCCAAGTTTTTGTTTGATTTGTTTTAAATGATCTTTACATAATTGTTCAAATGTAAAACCGCTCCAGGCATTTATTGAAGAAGTTCTTGTAGAGTTTGTCCAAAAGTTTTCATCTATACCTTTTTGATTTTTGATAAACTTAAAATAAAACATTGTATAATAATCAGAAAGTTGAAATAGATGTTGCTTTTTATTGTTTCCATAAAAATGATACTCCCGAACAAAACCAGATGAAACCAGATTCGAAAGCATTTCTGTAAGTCTGCCATTTTGTGCAAGATGAGTTTTTTCCGCAATTTCTTTTTTCGAAAGACCTATTCGTTTTTCACTTAATGCTTCAACTATTTTTATGTGTGTTTCGCTGTTTGAAAACAGTGTATTATATAAATGGCTAAACTCATCCCATAGAAAGCCATGTTTTTTGAAAAAGAGATTATCTATGTTCTGATTTAATGAATAATCATTTGTGAGTAAATCCAGATAATATGGAATACCACCCATTATCATATAGCATATAGCAATGTCATAATCAGCCCAGTCAATATTTTTAGATTTGAGGAATTGTTTTGTCTGATTAAGATTGAAAGGCTCCAGATAAAGTTTACAATTCTGTCTGTTAAACATACCTCCTTTATTATGGTCTATGTTTTTTACTAACCAGGAAGCTGCTGAACCACATACAATAAAAATAAGATTGTCTTGAGTGCATCCCCAGTCATTCCAAAACCATTCAAATGCGGCTAAAAAATCAGATTTCTGAGTATCCATCCATGGCATTTCATCAAAGAAAACGACCATCTTTTTATTTTTAGGTAGTTTGCCAAGATTATTCCGCAGAACATTAAATGCATCTATCCAATTAGAGGGAATATCAAATTGTGAATTAAAGTAATTTTCCAAAGATTTAGTAAACACTAGGAGTTGAACTTCTTTTGGTTTATTAAATACTCCGGTAACTTTAAATGCAAATTGTTCATTAAAGAATTGATTTACAAGAAAAGTTTTTCCAACTCTTCGTCGTCCATAAATAATAATCAACTGTGATTTTTTTGTTTCGAGTGCTTTTTGCAGCCTATCACATTCAAATTCTCGTCCAATTATATTATCCTTCATAATGATGATTATAAAACACAATTAATTAGAATGCAATTATTTTTGGTCTAAAACTCGAATTTTTATGCACATTTAGACCAAAAATAATTATAGCTAAATTGTTTATAACCATACTGGTATTATGTTTGCTTTATTGCTTTGCGGTTTTATTTTCACTTTGAGATTGTCTATTTGAAGCGATTGCTTTCTTATACAAAAAATTTATCCCAAACGCCATCAGCGTAATCACTGGGCGTTCGACAAGGTTGCCAGGTATGCGGGAGAAGATATAGGTTGGAAGAGAACTTAATCCCATCTTAAAAAGGTCATACTGGAAAAAGGTGGTGGCGGGGTTATTCTGAACAGGGGAGTCTGTGATTTCCTGGACATAAATACAGATGACATTTACTATTCCGCCAATTATGGAAACTGCAAGAATTGTGAGTATTGAGATGAAAAGTAAAATAAAGGCTGTAGATAAAACAGAATCGGATTCGGCCAAAGATTTTCGGAACATGCATACAATTCCTATTGAGGCGTATACGGTCAGAACATAAAGAAGAATAACTGCACTGGTATAGGATTCTATAAAGGCCATTGCTATTTGGGTAATCGTTGCGCAGATAATGGCGGGTAATGCTCCAAAAACAAAAGCTACTGTTATGCTTCCCAGAGTATCCATAAAAAATGGCAGCTCCAGTACAACTTGAACAATATGTCTTGGAATAAGATTTAGTGCGATACCCGCTAAGATTCCGATAAGTACTCTTATAAATAATTTGTTTTTCATATTCGTGTATGCTATAATAATTTTTAATGAAACCCTCTGTACATTTCAATTTACGGGAAAAATCCATTAAAATCAATCGTTTTTTTCGTCATATTTGCTCATGTGCTTTTTTGTGCCTTTTTTTATGCTTTGTTACGGGATGTTCAAATCAGAATCAGATTTCAGAATTGTTTGACAAGTGGTGTGTTGTTGATGATGCAATTGCACAGCAAGCGCCAGATATTATGGACGAGCTTGAAATCTTTTTACACGATTATGATGATTTCAAATCAACGGCCTACTATAAAAATCTTTTGATTTCTGAAGATTATGGTTCTGTGCTTGTAAAACTGGATGAAGTTATACAAAAAGGAGATATAAATCAGATTCGTGCTGAGATGTTCAGGCTTGTGCAGATGGATAATTTTTTAACTCATGAATCCAATCTGGAATACTTATTTCTTGTAGAAGGAATGCTGATTTTTAGCGTAATTATTTCAATTCTTCTATATATCATATTCAGGAATTATGAAAAACGAAAGAAAGAGGCTAAACAACTTGGTATTTATTCAGATTTTATGATTAAGGGAATGGAATCTGAGCGCACGAGAATTTCTAAAGAGATTCACGATACAATTCTTCAGGATTTAAAAGTTCTTTCTCTTAAAACTGAAATGCTTGATACAGAATCCGTGAAAGATGAAAAACAGAAAGCGGAACTTAAAGCAGACCTGATTTCTCAAACGAATCTGTGCATTAAGAGACTTCGTTCTATTTGTAATGACCTTACTCCTGTTGAATTTAAAAATCCGAAGAAAAATACCAATGGTTTTATTATGGCACTTCAGAGTATGACCGAACAGTTTATGGACAGAACAAAAACAAATTGTATTTTGAAAATTCAGGAGGAGCTTGATATTTCTTCTTTAACTCTGGATCAGACTATAAATATTTTCCGTATAATTCAGGAAGCTTTGAATAATGTTGAAAAACATGCAGAGGCAACAACTGTTTCTGTCATAATTACAAATTGTCAGGATGGCGAAGGTGAACACGCCCAAAGGTTCCTCAAGATTTTTATTACAGATAACGGTAAGGGTTTTGACAGCAGGATTTTTAAGGATAATAATTTTTCATACGGCCATTTTGGACTTTATAACATGAAGGAACGTGCAAAAGATAGCGGGGCTGAAATTGATATCATTTCAGAAGAAGGCGAGGGAACGGAAATAAAACTGGAGGTTCCTCTAAAATGATAGATGAAGTTTGTTCAGAAAAAAACTTGATACTTGTAGATGATCACGAGATGATTTTGCTTGGCTTAAAAAGTTTTATAGAGTCAAAAAACAGCTGGAAAGTTACAGGTCTTGCAAAATCTATAGAAGCGGCAAAGAGTCTGTTACAGGAGTTTTCGGCTAACGGCGGACTTCCGCAAATCATGGTGATTGATATTGAGCTTGGAGAAGAAAACGGATTTGACCTGGCTGTATTCGTAAGAGAAACTTTTCCTAACATAAAAATAATAATGTACACAATGCATGATGAAAGTGACTATGTTCTAAAATCAAGGCAGCTTAAAATAGACGGTTATATTTCAAAGGCATCTGCTTCTGAGGAATTTATAAAATGTCTGGATGCTGTATATGCAGGAAAAGAGTATCTGGAAGACCGCCTAGTGGAAGGGCAGGCGCTGATAGAAGAAGCTGTTTCTCTGCTTACAAAGCGCGAAGTTCTGATTTTCCGCGAAATGCTTAACGGTAAATCAAACATGGAAATAAGCAAAATCTTAAACCTCACAAAACATTCTGTAGAAGTATATGCAACTACTATTTATGAAAAATTGTTCTGCAATGGCCGTGCTGAACTATTAAATAAATACCGTTGAAAAAGACTTTAATTTTATGATAAGATTTTACTATGAGAACAGCAACAATTAAACGCGTAACAGGCGAAACACAAATAGAACTCACTTTGAACCTGGACGGAACAGGCAAATGCGAAGTAGAAAATCCTATCGGATTTTTTGACCACATGCTGCGCTCGTTCTGTAAGCACGGGCTTTTTGACCTTACGGGCACCATCAAAGGCGACCTGGAAGTAGACCAGCACCACACAATCGAAGATACAGGTATTGTGCTTGGCGAATGTTTTAAGAAGGCTCTTGGAAACTGTGCAGGTATTTACCGGGCAGGATTTTTTATTTACCCTATGGACGAGTCTCTTGTGCAGGCAGCCGTTGATTTTGGCGGCCGTGCTTACCTTGTAAATGATGCAAAGCTTACAGGCATTCCTCTTGTTTCTCTTGGTGCCGACGGAAAAGAAGCCTCCTTCCAGACTGACTGTTTTGAAGACTTCTGGCAGGGCTTTGTAAATGCTGCCCAGTGCAACTTGCACATAGACACAATCCGTGGCCGCAGCGACCACCACAAAATAGAAGCAGCTTTTAAGGCTGTAAGCCGCGCCATCCGCGAAGCTGTAAGTATTGACGAGCGCCGTGGCGGAACAATTCCTTCTACAAAAGGCGTGCTGGTATAATGGACGATATTATAATCTATACAGACGGTGGATGCTCCGGTAACCCTGGTCCTGGTGGCTGGGGTATTGTTGTTATTGCAGACGGAATAGTAAAAAGCCTTAGCGGTGGCGAATCAATGACCACCAACAACAAAATGGAGCTTAGCGCCGCCATTGCAGCTCTTTCTGTAGTAAAAAACACTCCTGCTTTTGCGGGGCGTCACATAACCGTAAACATAGACAGCCAGTATGTAAAAAACGGCATAACCCAGTGGATTCACTCTTGGAAGGCCAAGGGCTGGAAAACCGCAGACAAAAAGCCTGTAAAAAATCAGGAGCTGTGGATGCAGCTGGACGAACTCAATGCCGCCCTGGACGTTACCTGGAACTGGGTAAAGGGTCATGCGGGTATAGAATACAACGAACTTTGCGATCAGTTGTGCCAGGCAGAAATAAAGAAGTTTAAATAGATCCCCGGGTCAAGCCCGAGGATGACACTGCGACTTTTAGGAAGCAAAGGCCACCCATGTCATTGTCAGGCTTGACCCGACAATCTTTTTTATAAATTTTTCATTTTTTTCCAAAATTTTTGTAACAACTCAACTTTTATTTCTAATATATAGGCATGAGAAATATATTTAAAATATGCCTTATGGCTTTGTGCACTTTTCTGGCGCTGACCTTATGTTCCTGTAACTTTATGACAAAAGAGGAAATTGTTGACTTTGAACTTCCCGAGTGGCCGGAATATTTACCAGAACTTAAGGGGTGGAAGATTCAGGTTCTTTATAATGAGGCTCTCGAAGCACCCCCGGATACAAAAATCATCTCCTTTCACCTGCAGAAAAACCGACCCTGTTCTATAATCGCAAGACCCATAACTCAAAATAACTTTTTCAAAAGCGCCGGAACAATTTATCCTTATTCAAAAGCTATAAGCTGGAGCGGGGGATATGCGGCAAGCCTGTATAAAACTGCAGGTCAGGCTGCTCAATCCTTTAATTGGGAAAAACTGATGCAGACCTTAGACGAAAAGGCTTTAGATGAAGAGGCTTTTTATAACCCCTGGCTGCTCGACACTCAGGAAATCCTCGAAGGCATTGCATATCACAACTTTACGGCAACTAAGCTAAAACAAAATCAAACCTTCTGTCTTGAGCTTGATTTTGAAGTTTTTTCGTCTTATGTGCCCGAGAATGATTTTATGCGTACAGCCGAAAGGCCTTATGTAACTGTAAAAAAGGACCTGCCCCAGCTTTTTGCCCTTCCACAAAGCCCAGGGGCCGCAGCTCTTGAATATGCACTTTTAATTTCTGCATCTTCTGCAAAAAATATATCACTTGAGTTTATTTCTATGCCGATATACATTGAAGAGATATGAAAAAATTTTTTAACGTCAGAAAATCAGGATTTTTAATTACAGCAACTTTTTTATGCCTTGCATGCTTTCTTTTGTCTTCCTGCAAAAAAAAGGATAAATCAAAGGAAAAGCCGGAAATTGTAGAAATTGGAAATCAAAAAACAGATCACGTCTGGTATTATTTTACTCAGGATGGTTTTGCACAGGTAGACAGTCCTCGTAACGCTCCTTTTGCAGGCACTCTTCCATATACAGAAGCAATCCGCATTTCTTCTGCAAACAATGGAGCCGCAGACGCTGATGGAAAAGTAAAAGCTTATGCCCTTGCAAACCGACTTGGCGTTATCTGTTTTGAAGGCGATAAAATCTCTCTTGCAAAAGATATAAATATTTTTTCAAACAGAACTGCAGCAAATCTTGTTTTTATAGACGGAACGCCGCTTTTTTCTGTTTATAAAAGCGTATTCTTTAATGACACAATTTCTTCTGCCTCATATAAAAACGATTCCGATGCGCATTTATTCCTTGTTCAATTTGATGACGCTTCAAAAATATCATATCCTGTTCTTAACTGCACAAATCTTACAGATAAAAAGAATTCCGAAATTACAGATTACTATTGGGACGGCAGCGAATGGTTTTGCAGTATAAAATCGGTTCAAGACGATAATGCAGGAACAAGCAAAACAGAATTTTCATATATAAAGTTCCGCCCGGCTGCTCCAATCGTTTCAATTTCACCGGTTTCTGCAAATGATTTAATTACTGTAAAAGAATCCTCTGTAAAAGAATTCCGGGATATGATGAGTGTAAAGCCTTATTCCCAGGCTCCGGAAAGAATCCGCACAATGTTACAGGGTTTTGACAATACAATTCCTTTTTTAATGGAAGTAAAATCGGCTGCAGGAAGCTCTCCCCGCATTTATGAAAACGAAATTGCGGGTTCTTTTGAAGAGGAGCTCAAGGCAAAAGCAATTATTTCGCAAAGCTGGAGTGCTGCTCTTTTTGAAGATGGAACTTTATTTATAGAAGGGGCCTTACCCGGCAAGCATATTCTTCGTGGCGGAAAGCCTGTTGCAATTCGTCTTCCAAAGCTTGATATTGGATTTGTTTATTCTGATTTTGTAATAAGCGGCACAACTTTATATGCAGCCTGGGAAGAAACCGATTTTTACAAGGTTAGCCGCAGTGGTTTTCTAAGTGTAGATTTAAATGCTACATTATATAGCAGGATCAGGTGATGAAAAAGGTTGTTTTCCTGACAGTTATACTTTTCTCTTTTTTAGCAGGCCAGATTTTTGCCCAGGATGCCTCGGAAACTTCAGAGCCCTCAGAAAGTCAGGAAATTCAGGAAACCTCCGAGCGAGATTATGTTGATGAACAGAACATGACTGTTACCGAAGTTGAGGAACTTATTCAGTCTCAGGCACTCATCCACCGTCTGGACTTTGTATTTGGAATTGAGCCTTTGCTTTCAATAAACTCTCATAAAAAATCGGCAGATGGAAAATTTATAAGCGCACCATCTCCTATTGAAATGCCTGTTTACATTGGCCTTTCTGTTCCAAACTATACTGCAATATCCTTTCAACCTTCGCTCAGATTTTATGCATCCTATAATCTTGTTTACGATAAAATGGTACTTCCTGCCGAAGTAGAAAACAGAACAGGCCAAACCTTTAATTTTTTATTGAATCTTCCAATTGCCTTCAAATTAAATTATAAAAACAAATACAGCTGGAGTGTTCTTGCGGGACTTGCGGGTCTTTTCCGTTTTGCGACAGTTCCTTCAAATGTTCAGGCCAGTGACGCAGGTTTCGCAGGCACAGTCCAGAGTGATGTTGATTACATGAACGAATGGTTTTATCAGAATGTACGCTTTTTATACCTTTCTGCCGCAATTGACTGGATGTTTTATTACGGTAAAACAAAATATGGACCGGAATTAGCTGTCTTTTTTCCAATGTCAGTATTCACAGACAAATCTGCCGATGGCCTGATGATTGGCGCCGGAATTAAGGTAGAGTTCTAATTGGTAGACCTAAAAAACGCAGTGCGTTTTTTTTAACGGTCTGCTATAGAACACCGGCCGCCAGCGGCCTTACACATGCCTTACCTGCTCCAATCCCCTCTTAAATTGTGGAATCCTTGCACAAGTAACAGTATCAATTCCGCTGCGATCCCCTCGCTTTAAGAAATGATATGCAACTCCGGCAATCATTGCTCCGTTGTCTCCGCAAAGCTTTAGTGGAGGGAAAATACAATTAAGATCATTACGTTCTGCAAGCATCTGGCGCAAGCGTGAGTTTGCAGCAACACCACCACCGCAAACAACTGTTTTAAGGCCTGTGTCATCTGCAGCACGCAGCAATTTTCCTACAAGAGTTTTAATAGCAGTTTCCTGGAAGGCTGCACACATGTTTTCTGTAGAATGTTCATAGCCTGGCTGCCAGAATAAATCGCACTGATGAATTACTGCCGTTTTAAGTCCCGAAAAAGAAACATCATAACGGTGGGTCTCTTCATCAAGCTTTGGAACAGGGAACTTCGCCGCTTTAGGGTCACCTTTTTTAGCAAGGTTATCAATTATAACTCCGCCGGGATATCCCAGGCCGTAGAACTTGGCAACTTTATCAAAAGCTTCTCCAACAGAATCATCTACTGTAGTTCCAAGAATTTCAAGATCGTCAAAATCATTTACTTTACAGATAATGCTGTGGCCGCCGCTTACTAAAAGTCCTAAAAAAGGATATTCAACTTCGGTCTGCAGCTGTGCGGCATACAAATGTCCAAGCATATGATTTATTGCAATAAAAGGTTTTCCTGTAGACCAGGCAAGAGTTTTTCCAAATGTAAAGCCAACAAGGAGAGAGCCCATGAGTCCCGGACGGTTGGTTGCTGCAATTGCATCAATTTTATCAAGCGGAAGGTCTGCTTCTTTAAGAGCCTGTTTTACTACCGGCAAAATCCATTCTGCGTGCTTACGGCTTGCAATTTCGGGAACAACGCCTTTATAAACTTCATGAAAAGGAATCTGAGTTGCTACAACATTGCTTAAGATTTTTTTGCCGTCTTCGACAATTGCGCAGGCTGTTTCATCGCAGCTGCTTTCTATACCAAGTACTATCATTTAATATCCTCATCTCTTTTGTGCATTTGACTTGCTCACAAGACTGAATGTATACCCCTGAGAAAGTAATTCGGGATAGATTTCTTTGAGCAAAGCCGGAAGAAAATCTGCACTCCAGATGTGTCCTATCATTATAACGCTTCCATTTTTATTGGCAAGAGCAAGACCTTTTTTAATTTCGGAAAGGGCATTTGCCCGGGTCTTTTCATTGTCTAAAAAGATATTTCTTTCGTAGTATGTGTATCCAAGTCCCTGGGCAACATAAGGTACTTTTGTTTCTACATTTGTACGGCTGTCTAAGAAATAAATGCCTGCCTGTTCTACAGCCTTAAGAATAATTTCCATTTTATCAATGTCGGCAGTAATTCCGGAGCCTTCGTGATTGTTCATTCCGGCAATCGGGCCAATCTGATTTATATTCGTAAAGAGCTGCTGTTTTATTTCTTCTTCGTTCATGTCCGGTGTAATAGCGCCGGGACCCGGATTTATATTTGGGTTTACCGATTGCATCGGCTGATGAAGAATAAGTTCGTTTCCGGAATTTCTTACCATCTGAGCTGCTTCCTGAGAATGAGTAATTTGAGGAAGAACTGCAACTGTAATAGGAAATGGTAATTCCAGGAATTTCTTCAAGTGTTCAAGATTCTGTCCGCCATCATCAAAAACAAAAATGAGCTGGGCTTTATTCTTTGCCTTTTCAAAACCAAAAGTTGGGGCTGGTGCAGGTTTGGCTTTTTCTTTTGGTTTGTCTTCTTTCTTCTCCTGAACCTTTTTTTCGTCAGTCTTAGGCGCAGGTGCAGGCTTTGTTTTTGGCTCAGGCTTTGGTGCCAGTGCAGCTTCTGTCTCAGACTTTTTTTCTTCCTGCTTTTTTGCCTGAGGTTCTTTTACAGAAGCTTCTTTTTTCTTTTCAATCTTGATATCCGGAGACGAAAGTTTTTCTTCTTTTGGTTCTGCTTCCGGCGCAGGCTCTTCTTTAGGCGGATATTCTTCGAATCTCTCTGTAATAGAATATGTTTCGGCCGGCGAAGAAGACTTTGGAAGGGTTGTTATAAGCAGCAATACAAGGCAAATGACAATTACGCTAAGGCACAAAATGATTGTTTTATATACAGGTATATAAACTTTGCCGCCGGAGCGCTTCTTTTTTGATGAGCTTGTTCGCTTTGTCGCAGCAGTTTTTCGAGAGCTTGTAGTCTTCTTTTTACTTTGAGTTTTACGATTTTCACTCATAAAAATATTATACCAAATTCTTCAAAAAAAGTTTTACTTTTCTTCTATTTTACAATAAAATAGAAGAATATGGAATTTGCAAGCAAGTTCTTATCAGAGACGGATAAAGAGAAAATCAGCCTGGCAGTTCAACTGCATACCCCTATTGAAATATTCTCGTATACCCTCCCTCGTGAAAAAGAAGTTTATATTCAAGAGGTTCTCAAGTATTTTCTGCTTAAGTGCCATCAGGAGCACATGTTCGATAACCTTAGCTTCTGTCTTGGGGAGCTGCTTACAAATTCTAAAAAAGCAAATACAAAGCGCGTATACTTTCTGGAACAAAAGCTGGATATAAATGATGAAATGCAGTATCAGCAGGGAATGATTTCTTTTAAAAACGATATGCTTTCAAACCTTGCGCATTATCTGGAGCTCCAGAAACAGGAAGGCTTGTACATAAAGCTTATCCTTCAGTTATCAGACGATGGCATTAAAATAGAAATCAGGAATAATTCACTTTTAACAAAATCAGAGAAAAAACGTATTCTGGAAAAACTTCGTGTTGCAGAAAAATATGAAGAACCTCAGCAGGTCGTATCTTTAATGGTTGACCAGACAGAAGGTGCGGGCCTTGGAATTATCATCATTATTCTTATGCTGCGAAAAATCGGGCTTTCACGTGATAATTATAAGGTTTTCTGCAACGAAAGCGAAACTGTAACCCAGATGCTTTTACCCCTTAATAAAGAAATCAACGAGCAGATGGATTCTCTTTATGAAGCTTTTATTGAAGGCTTAAAAACAATTCCGGTTTTTGAAGGGGTTCTTGAGAACTTTGCTAAGGCTGCACAGACCGCCACAGACGACGAACTTGTAAACATTATAACAAAGGATATTTCGCTTGCATCTGTTCTTTTAAAAGCTGCTGCCGCAAAAGGTTTCAGCTGTTCTACAATTACAAATGCACTTTCGGTTCTTGGACGGGAAGAAGTTGTAAAGCTTTTGTCTCTTGAAAATCCTATCTTCAGACAAATTAAAAAAGAAGAGGATGTCCGCAATTTCTGGCAGCATGAAAATGATGTAGCCTTATATGCCTATAACATTGCAAAAAATAACCCTGACCATGAAGTTAATCTTGAAGAAGTTTATATCTGCGCTTTATTCCATGATATTGAATGTCTTTTACTTGAAGTTGCAACCGATGAACAGAAAGATCCTGTGAAAAAAGTTGCCGACAGCTATGATAATTCAGGAGTTCTTTTTGAATTGTTCCTCAAGGATTTTGGACATAGTCGCGGCTGCTACAAGCTTGCACAAAACTGGGGTTTACCTGAAACTGTTGCACAGGTAGTTCGATATCACAATAATCCTTCGGCAGCTCCAGCAGAAATTAAGAATATAGTTTTTGCCGTTTATCTTGCTGATATTCTTCAATATTATGAGCAGGGTAAAGCAGAATACTATCAGATAAATAAAGACGCCCTTGATTTCTTTGGCATTCATTCAAAAGGTCAGTTAGACTTTATGCTCAAGGAACTCCACCCACTTTTGCATTAAAATACCAAAGGCAACTCCAACATTAAGCGAAGCCTTTAAGCCTTTCATAGGAATTGTAACTCTGCCGTAAGTGGCTCTTTTTAAAGCCTCCGGGCTTACTCCAAGTTCTTCTGAACCAATTATACATATTCCCTTTTCCGGAAAGTCAAAGTCATTTATATCTGTGCCGCCGGTTTCAAGTGCAAAAACCGGAATATCGGCAGGCAGCTGGTCCAAAGAGCATCTTTCGTAGCCCATTGTTTCAATACAGCCCATACCGCTTCTTACGGCACGTGGCTGTTCAGGATCTACACAACAAGGCGAAATGTAAACTTTCTCTGCTCCCATTGCTTCTGCTGTTCTAAAAATGGAACCAATATTAAAAGGAGAGCGGATATCTTCTGCATAAACTGCAATTCCCGGATAAAAATCGCGTTCTTTTACAGTTCCATCTTCGTTTGTAAGGGCAGGGTGTGGAGCAATAACTAAATCCCATTCTGCGGGGAAGGTTCCGATTATTGCTAAAAGATGATTGCGGGCACAATTACAAAGGCGAAGCTCATCAATAGGATCTGCCTTGAGCATTTCATTTAGCTCTGCCGCAGCTTCTGCTGTAATTTTAGGGTCTTTTAAGAGAATCTTTGTTATTTCTTTAATATATTCAACGCGGGGGATGTTTGTAAAAGAGTATTCAGTGCCTTTTTCGGCAATTCCAAGAATATCGCGTTCCAAAGCACCAAATGTTAGTGCCAGTTTGCGACGTTTCTGGCCGCCTGCGAGCTGAAAAAGTTTGCCTGGTTCAATCATAATTGCCTTTTTGCCGGTAAATTAGTATGCGTTCTTTACAAAGTCAAAGATATCATCTGTTGTCATGCTGCGTGGAAGATTGTTTACAATATCAACAGGGCGAACATCTTCTACTGCAAGAGACAACTGCTCAATAGAGAGAGACAAATCTTTAAGACGTGCCGGTAAATTGAATTTTGCAATCTTCTGGCGGATATAATCTACAAAGAGTCTGATTGCTTCTTCGCCGTTTGTTTCTTCAGGTACAATGCGCATAATATGGGCAAGCTTTTCGAGTCTGGCTGCCTTAAACTGAGCCGCATCTTCTACAGAATATGCAAGAAGAATAGCCGAAACAAGTGATTTATCAATCTTATAGCGGGAATTTATTGTAAGTCCAAGTAAAGAACAAAGTCCAAGAGAGCTTGAAGATGTTGCAAGAGAAATCATAACACCTGCCTGGGCAAGAAGGATTTCTTCCGGAGTTGTAATATCAAGTGATGGAGAACCGTCGAGGGCATAAGAAAGCAGCTCAAGACCTTTTTCTACAAACATGTCGCTGAAGAAGTTTGCCTTTTGCGAAAGGTAAGCTTCAATTCCCATACTTAAAACTTCCATAGAAATTGAAGATTTCTGATTATCGGTAAGGGTAAGCATGAGGTTAGGGTCAATTACAACAAGCTTTGTAAGATTATTCTGAACTCTCATGAGTTTTAGCTGATGGTTTCGTGAATCTGTAACAGGAATTTCGTTTGTAAAAACAAAAGGTGTACGGAAAGTTGTTGGAACACAAATACAAGGAATTGAAGTTGTTGTAGGAAGGGCTCCATCTACAAAGTTATAAAAATCGTGAACTTCGTTGTAAAGAGCGGCAACACAGCGTCCAATATTAAGGGCTTTTGCACCACCAACTGCAATTATTCCATGAACGTGACCTTCTTTTGCAAGAGCAAGGGCACGCTGAATTGTTTTTGTAGAAGTACCGTCTGTAAGCTCGCTGAAAACAAAGTGGTCAAGTTTGCGGTCATTTAAGGCAGAAATGATTTTTTCCTGCATTTTTACTTCATTTAAGATTGGATCCATAACTACCATGTAGCGTGAACCCCATTCCAATGCCTGAATTCCAAGCCGACTTACAGTATATGATCCAAGAACTATATTTGGTGAAATTCTAAAAATAAAATCCTGCATTTTTTTTCTCCGTTTATATTATAGCACATTTTTTCTTATCTGTCATTTTCTTCTGTTAATGCAGTGTATTTGAGGCGGCATTCAACAATTGCAAGTAAAATTGCGGCAATTGCAAACCAGCGCAGAGAATTCTGGAAGCCGGCAAAAAAGTCGTAAAAGCCGTGAATAAAAACTGCAGAAAGAAGGCAGGTGACCTTTGTACTCTTATTACGGATACTGTAAATAAAAAGCCCGCAAAGTCCTGTACAGGTCATATGAATTATATCGGAACTGAAAATGCGTAAGAAGATTTGTCCGTAAAGCAGGCTGGCATTGCGGTTAGTTGCCATTTGAAGATGATCAAGGTAATAAACTATAGATTCAAAACAGCCTAAGGCAAGTCCCATTGTAAAGGCAAGAAGAAGAAAATCTAAGGCTGATTTTTCTTTTTTAGGGAGGGCAAGCACAAAAAGACTTTTTAATATTTCTTCTACAAGACCATAAAGTAAAAGTGATTTTAGAATTGCCCGTAGAATTGGAAGCCCTGTAAGGATATTAAGGGGTGGTAAAAAGAATTGTATTACCGATATTGGAAGAACAGCAGCGAGCCCAAGCAATACAGCAAGTAAAAGATGTGTTGCATTTGATTTTAAGACAAACTTAAAAATGCAAAAGCCCGCAATCAATGGAATAAAGCATAAAATTATCGGTAAAACAATACTCAGGAACATTAAAAATAATCTCCTTTATTAATTGTTGCAGTTACCACAACCTTCGCCGCCACAGCCACCGCAGCCGCCTCCACCACAACCGCCGCAGCCTGATTCTAACTGTGCAAGCTCTTCTTCGGTAGTGTCGCGAACTTCTACAACTTCAATATCAAAGTTCAGAACTTTTCCGGCCATTTCGTGGTTTCCGTCAATTTTAATTTTGTCGCCGTTTACTTCGACTACAGTTGCAATTGTTGGACCTGCCGGAGTCTGAAGTTGAAACATCATTCCAACTTCAATTTCGTCGTCTGTTTCAAAACGGTCTCTGGGAACTTCTGCAACAAGGCGTTCATCTCTTTCTCCGTAGCCGTCTTTTGGCTGGATTGTACAGGAGAATTTATCGCCTGAAGCTTTTCCTTCAAGCTGGGCCTCAAGTCCCGGAATAAGATATCCTCTTCCGTGAACATAACCAAGGGGCTCTGTATTTGTAGAAGAGTCGAGTTCAAGACCATTTTCGTCTTTTAATACATAATTAAATGCAGCAAATTTATCTTTTGTAATTGTCATTTAGAATCCCATTTCGTCTAAGTTTTTAGCATTGTCCTGAACTACTTCAAGAATTTCAGGGCAGGCATCTTTTAAATAACGTTCAATTCCCATTTTAAGGGTCATAAGTGCCATTGGACAGCTTCCGCAGGCGCCTGTAAGGTTCAAGTGAACGCGCTTTTCATCATCGATACAGACAAATTCCATATCGCCACCATCAGCTTGTAATTGTGGTCTGAACATTTCAAGTGCTTCTTTTACTGTGGCTTCTAATTCTTCCATAAAATCCTCCTTAGGATTGCTTCCATTTGCACGCAATGATGTTTGGTTTAGTTATCTAATTCATCAAGCTTTCTATTCAATTCTATTATGCGAGTATGCAGATAATGGTCAACAGTTGTTTTCTCCAAAATACCAAGTGTGTCGCCATCGGTATCTTCAATAGGAATGGCATCCATATCATTTTCTTCAAAGAGCTGGTAGGCATCTGGCAGGGTAGTAGAAGGCTTTACTGTTATTGTTACAGGGTCCATTATATCCATTGCAAGCATGCTTTCTGCAAAATCTCCAATCTGCATAACCTCTTTTAAGTGCTCCAGACTGATTGTACCAACCAGTTTTCCCTGATGATTTTTTACAGCATAGTTGAGGTTCTGATTACGGCTGAAGGAATTTAATATTGTAAAGAGACTGTCATTTTCGCTTACAATGGCAGGAGACTCATAGTTACAAACCTTTTCTTTTCCCCACATAACATCAGTAACGCGTGAGTTCTTTTTAATATCATCAACTGTAACATTAAGACCGCATTCACCTGCCTTTGTAACACCGATTTTAACAAAGATTGGTCCGATCAGCTGAACAATAAAAGTTGTTGCAGTAATAATCAAAAGAATCTGAGGTCCAATGGAATCTGCAAAGTCGTTACCTGCTGCAATAGAAAGACCAATTGCAACACCGGCCTGACTCAAAAGACAATAAGGCAGATATTTCTGTACTGTTTTAGGAGCTTTTGTAAGCCAGGCACCAAAGGTTGCACCAATTGATTTTCCTGCGGTTCGGCCAAGTACATAAAGAATTGCTATAAGTCCAAGGAATGGTGTAATAATCCAGATATTGAGTTTTGCTCCAACAAGTACAAAGAAAAGTACATAAATTGGAGGAGTATATTTATCTACAAGAGGGAATACAGCCTTTGTTTTTGCAGGTGCAAAGTTTACCATTACAAAACCAAGACTCATGGCTGCAAGAATATTGTCAAAGTTAAAGGTTTCGCAAACGCCTGTACACAGGAAAAGGCAGCCTAAAGCAAAGGTAAGAATTCTTCCTTCTTTATTAATGAGCCGGCGGGTAAGAAGACTTAATAAAAAGCCAAAGGCTCCTCCAATAAGAAGTGAACCAACAATATCTCTGATAATGTTTAAAAGCTGAGGCCAGAAGCCAAGTGCGTTTCCGCCAATAAGAGGCCTTACTATTGTTGAAGCTATTGTATATAAAACAAGGGCTACAGCATCGTCCATGGCAACAATTCCATAAACTGTTGTTGTGAGTGGGCCACGGGTGCGGTATTCAACAAGAACATCGGTTGTTGCAGCAGGGGCTGTTGCAGAACAGATGGCTCCAAGAATAAGTCCAAGAGAAAGGGCATGAGCTATGTCTTTTGTAAAAAGCCATACTACAAAAGTTACAATTCCGCCGACAAAAATAGCCGGTGTAATTGATTCGAACAAAAGAATGCTTATAAATTGTTTTCCGTATTTTTTTATAACGTTGAGTTTGAGTTCGCCGCCTATTAAAAATCCTATGAGCGAAAGGGCAACAGTACTAATTGGATCAAGCGCCGCAATTACATTTGGTTCAAGAATATGAAAGCCAGAAGAACCAATTAAAATTCCCATTACGATGTAGCCTACAACCTGGGGAATCTTAAGCTTTTGAAAAAGCCAGCCGCCAAGGGCTCCAACAAAAAGAATAATACCTAAAAGCAGAACAAGCTGAGTTGCCTGTATTTTTGTAAAATGAAAAACTGCCGGTAATAAATTTGCCAATGGATCATCCATAAAAATCACCTTCTAAATCTAATGATTAATTTTCTATTTTAGCAGATTTTGCACTGTTTGTACAAAGCTTGCATTTTCATATAGATATTCATACATAATTGTTGCACTTACAAGCTTTCTACCGTATTCGCGGGTTTCAGAAACAGGAATTGTTTCAAGGAACAAATCCATATCAAGATTTCCTGCCTTGCCAAACTCCATCATAGAGCTGTTGAGCCAGGTTGTTACTTTTCTAAAGCCGGCATTATATGAAAAGAATGCCCTGAGTAGTGAACCGTCTCCGCGACGAATTAATTCAGAAAGATAATAAGTGCCAAACATTATGTTCGTTTCCGGATCGGTGAGCGAATATTCTTTGATTTTGAGTTTTTGTGCAATTTCACCGGCTGTAGGACTCATAAGCTGAGTAAGACCAACAGCACCTGCAGAACTTACAATCTCTTTATCAAAAAAGCTTTCGCTTCTTATCAATGCATAAATAACTGATGTATTAATATCGTACTTTTTAGAATAAGTGTCTACCAGTTCTGAATAATTTTGAGGATAAAGGAGCTTGAGTTGGTCTTTTGTAAGAGTTTCCTGGCAAAGGTTTGCAGAGCGGGAAGCCATTCTGAGGGCCTGCACATAATAGTTATCATCTTCGAAGGCGCATTTATTTAAAAAGTCTGAAAGGAAGAAACCTGTAGAAGGAGTTACTTCTGTTTTATAAAGCTCCAGCCATTTATTGTAAATCATGTCTGAATAGCCGAAGGTAGCATAACCGCATAAAAGATTGTCTGCAGGGGAAGGAGTTGATGGCTCTGTGGTCCCTGAGCTTGTCGAAGGGCCGGTAGATATAACTTTTGGTCCGCTTCCCATTACTTTTTCAAGTTCGGGTCCTTGTAAGCCAAGTCTGTAGGCCGCAAGTAATTTGTAATAGGCAGAAGTTCCGCTGTCTAAAGCTTTTGCATAGGCTTCTTTTACAGTAAAGAGCCTTTGTACATCAGGAAAATCAATATAGCCGCACTCAATAAAGCGTGCATACAAATACCAGAGCTGCGACATTGTTTCTTTGCTTGCATATCCGTCCAGCTTATCAATGAGAGTTTTGAAAGAATCCCATTTTCCGTTTACTATTAAGGTTGGAATAAGGGAGTCAAAAATATCATCAAAGTATTCGGCGTCGCTCCAGCTTTGGGCATATTCATCTATGGAATCAAGAGTTTTATCAAGAGAAATTTTAAGCTTTGTTTTTATAAGGTACCAGAGGGCGTTGTCTTTTTTAGAAGGCTCTGTAGTTGCTGCAATTGCATTTTCGTAACAGGTACAGGCTTGTGTATTGTAAAAGTTTCCGCCGTCGTAAAGTCGGGCTGCATAAAACCAGAAGTAAAAGGCGGCCTGGGTATCTTTGAATTGTTCTGCTTTTTTGCGCAGGAATACTGCATCATTAATAATCTGTTCCGAGCCGTAAAGAAAAGATTTTCCTATATCCGAGGCAAGCATAGAAAGGGGCTCAAGGTCTCCATTTTCAAAAAAGTCAAACATCTGCTGAGTATTTTCGTAGCCCAAAAGATAATTTCGTTTGTAAAGTGTAATTCTAAATTGAACTGCAATTGCATGTGGTGAAGTTTCGTCAACAAGACTTGTATAAATGTCTCTGTAATATTGATACTGCTCCTGGCTGATAGCACGGCTGGTAAACCAGGTATAAGCTTCTTCTTCAAATTTTTCCTGCATGTTAAGTTCAATCAGGGCTTCGAGACGCAGCTTTATAAGGTCGTCATCTGCTTTTGCAAAATCAATCTGGTTAGTGATGTCTAACAATTTACGGAGTTCGTTTGAAGTGCGATAGCGTTGGGCCAGAATTAAAAGCGAATCCTGATCAGGAAAGTTTTGATAGAGGAATTCTGCAGCTGCATTGTTTTCCTGAAGATTACCCATTTTGGTGAGCTGGATTGCACTTTCTTTTGCGCAGTAATAAGTTCCTTTTTTTATGCAGTTGTTAAATTTGAGGGTTGCCTCTTTTTTATTTCCTTCAGAAAGCTTTTGCATGCCAATAAAATAATCAGTATCAAAACCATATTTTTCGTTAGTAGGGCATGAGGTTAATAATATAGTTGAAATGCAAAGAGGAAAAATTAAATTGAGAAAATGCTTTTTGGCCACGTCAAAAATCCTATTCTGCAGGAATTAAAATAACGGTTCCTGAGATAATGTGGTCTGGATTTTTGATGTTGTTGTACTTAGCGATTTTTTTGTAGCGCCAAGGGTTTTTATAGTAAGTGTCGGCAATATCCCAAAGAGTGTCGCCCCACTTGATTTTGTAAGAAACATCCTTTGATTTTGTTTGGGCTGCAGGTGGAGGAAGAGGCTTTACTTCTTCTGCTTTTTCAATTACTACAACTTCATTTTCTTTTGCCTGAGGAACTGGTTCTGCTTTCTTTTCTTCTGCTGCTGGTTTTGCAGCTTCCTGAGAAGGAGCTTCTGCCTGTTTTTCTACAGCAGTCTGTGCTTTTTTGTCTGCATGCTTCTGGCGCAGGTTAAATTTTCCCGGAAGAACAAGCAGGACAAGCAGGGTTGCAACAATACAGATTATTGCACAAACAACACAGATAATTACCGGTGCACGAGTCTTTTTCTTTATATCATCTTCTTCGTGGGCAGCAGGTTCGCCCATTTCTGTTTCTTTGTCGTAAAGACCGGTAAAATTCAAGCCTTCTGCAGGGGCAGGTGCCGGTTCCGAATCAATGTCGTTAAAGAAGTCGTCGGTGTCGTCATCGATTGAAGTGTCTGTGAGTTCCTGTGGAGTAGAGAAGGATTCGTCTTCAAGAATTGTCTCATCTCCTGGAATTGTTGTGTCATCAGGAAGGTCAAATGAGTCGTCTGAGCTTTCTGTAGCGTCGTCCGGGAGGTCGAATGAGTCGTCTGAACTTTCTGTAGTGTCGTCTGGGAGGTCGAATGAGTCGTCGGCGGCTTGAGTGGTATCATCTGGAAGATCAAAAGAGTCATCTTCTGCAATAGTCT